>NZ_JBVIHM010000007.1:42693-94295 GCF_055570295.1 Streptomyces sp. NPDC031265 | reverse complement strand
GGCCACACCGATACTCGTAAGAAACGCATCTTCCCCTCCCCGCCCAGGGGGTTGTATCCGGTCACCCGTACAGCAGGAGGCCCCGTTCCCGTCCGGGACCGGCGCCTCGTGCGTGTGATGCCGAGACCGCCTTTCCCCCGCAGGGGAAAGGCGGTCTGCGTACGGCAGGGCCGTGCGGCCTGACGTGAGGGAACGTCAGTCGTTCTTGCGGACGTTCCCGAAGGCCGGGTTCGGCAGGCCGATCACGTTGACGGAGTTCCCGCAGACGTTGACGGGCACGTGGACCGGCACCTGGACGAGGTCGCCGGACAGGATGCCCGGGAAGTGGGCCGCCTCGCCCGACGCGTGGCTGTCGGCGGCGGCAGCGGCGGAGAGGGCGAGAGCCTTGGCGGTACGCGACATGAAGAAGCGCTCCTCTTGATGTGGAGCTGTGGCCGGGCGTTCTCGCCCGGCCTACCGATCAACGCAGACCAGGCCCCGGGTTGTGGCCCGACCGGGTGAACTCAGCGGTTGATGCAGGTGTGGCCGAAGGCGGGGTTCGGCAGGCCGATCACGTTGACGGTGCTTCCGCAGACGTTGACGGGCACATGGAACGGCACCTGGATGAGGTCGCCGGACAGGACGCCCGGGAAGTGGGCCGCCTTGCCGTCCGCGTGGCTGTCGGCGCCCGCGACACCGGCGCTCGTACCCACCATTGCCACGGACTTGGCAATTCGATTCATCACTTTTTCCTTTCACGCCAAAGCAGGGCATTCCTCAACGAGGCCGCTTTACGATCGGATACGGATGATCACCCGATGGGACACTCCGAAACACATTCATGACGATCCCCGGCGATGAATACGGCTACAGTTGCTCCCCACCCATTGACCAAGCGAAACGGCAGTAAGTCGGATGCTCAGCCATCCGGCTCAGCAATTCAGAATTCCGTGACCGACCCCGGGGAACGACACCCGTTCGACGGTCCGCTTATACGAATACCTTCAGATGAGCGGAGTGACTGCGCGTGCAGCCGCAATTCCCCGAGGCCGAGGCCGAAGCCGGACCCGGGCCCGGGCCCGTACACGTCCTGCACCTCGTGCAGCCCGTCGACGGCGGAGTGGCCCGGGTCGTCGCCGACCTGGTGCGGGATCAGCTCCTGCGCGGAATGCGGGTGTCGGTGGCCTGCCCGGGCGCGGGGCGCCTGGGCGCGGAAGCGGCCCGGCTCGGCGCCGACACGTACACCTGGGAGGCGACCCGCGCCCCGGGCCCTGGCCTGCTCGGCGAGACCCTCCGGGCCGCCCGCCTCATCCGCCGCATCCGGCCCGACGTCGTCCACGCGCACAGCGCCAAGGCCGGGGTGGCCGCGCGGCTCGCGGTGCGCGGGCGGGTGCCGACCGTGTTCCAGCCGCACGCCTGGTCGTTCGAGGCCGTCACCGGCCCCGTCGCGCTCGCCTCGCGCGCGTGGGAGCGGGCCGCGGTGCGCTGGACGGCGCGGGTGGTCTGCGTCAGCGAGGGCGAGCGCCGCACCGGCGAGCGCGCCGGGGTCCGTAGCCGCGCGGTCGTCGTCCCCAACGGCGTCGACCTCGACCGCTACCGCCCGCCCGCACCCGGCGAGAACCCGCGCGCGCAGCTCGCCGCGCTCCGAGGGGTGGACGCGGACGCGCCGCTGGTGGTGTGCGTGGGGCGGCTGTGCCGCCAAAAAGGCCAGGACGTGCTCCTCGACGCCTGGCGGGCGCTGTCCGCCGAACTGCCCGCCGCCCGCCTCGTCCTGGTCGGCGACGGCCCCGACGAAGCGGCCCTGCGGGCGGCCGCGCCCCCGTCCGTCCTGTTCGCCGGGGCCATCGACGATGTCACCCCCTGGTACCGGGCCGCCGACGTGATCGTCCTGCCGTCCCGCTGGGAGGGCATGGCGCTCGCGCCCCTGGAGGCGATGGCCTGCCAGAAACCCGTCGTCGTTACTGATGTGGGCGGCTCCTCGCAGAGCCTGCCGCCCGGGCACGCGCTGTTCTGCCTCGTCCCACCGGACAGCCCGCAGGCGCTGGCCCGGTCCGTCGGCGCGCTGCTCGTCAACGCGCCGCTGCGCACCGCCCTGGGCGACCAGGGCCACCAGCACGTGACCACCACCCACGATGTACGCCAGACGGCGGAAGCGATCGCGGACCTCTACCGCGAACTGTCCGGCGCCCGGCGCTCCGAGTGCAGGGAACCCACCGACAAGTCAACCAGCCGATGTTGAGGAGCCGGACTCGTAGCCCGGCTTTCACATCGCTTCGCGCTCCCGACCGCCCCCCACGACAGGGCGGTCACGGGTCGCATCCACCACAAGAAACGAGGTTATGTGCCTTGCAGTGCGGGACTGCTGACGAAGCCCCACGCCGAGCGTGCGCGGCTGCGCACGCTGACCCCGGCGACGTGGTCGGCGGGCCCAGCGAGGCCGCACCGACGACAGCGGAAGAGGTCCCGCGTGGGCCGGTCGGCCCGCTCGGCGTCGCCGCAGCGCGGACAGCGCTGCGACGTGTACGCCGCGTTCACCTCAAGGAACGGCACCCCGGCACGCTCCGCCTTGTAGGCGAGGAATCCACCGAGTTGGTGAAACGGCCAGGAAGAGAGCGCGGCCCGCTGGTCGCGGGAGGGCCGTACCCGTTCGCGGATGCCGCTGAGCTCCTCAAGGGCAAGGTCACGACCGGTGCGTTGGGCGACGGCCACGATCTCCTTGCTGATGGTGTGATTGGTACGGGTGGCGTGCCTCGCCTCGCGCTTCGACATGCGTGTGGCCCGGCGGGTTGCCGAACGTGTCTGCTTGCCCTGTCTCCCTCTGGAGATCGTTCCGGGACCGCTTGCCCGTCCGGAACGCGACCTCAGAGGCCCGATTGGCCGCAGCGTTGCAGGCATGCAGGGCCGCCTCGAGTGCCGCCGCCTGAGCGGGCGCCGGCAACAGCTTCACCTGCACCACGACCTTCACCCGTTCACCGTAACCGGAGCCGCTGACAATGCCCGCTGACCAGGGGCTCCGGTATAGCCGGAGTGATGCGGGGGCGCTTCGCGCCACCAGCCCAAGAACATCGTTCCCGCCCCCTCCAAAGGGCCGAGATTCCAAGCGAGACATCCGGTGACTGCGGACCACACCGTCCCCTCCCCAGGAGGGGGCGTTCCTTCCCCGGCGGGTCCGCGCCGGGGCGGCGGGGGTGCGGCGGGGGCCGTTTCGGTGGTGGCGGGGCCCGGCAGGGCGTCCGCCGCCCCGCCGCCGCTGCCCGCGCGGGCCGCGCCCCGGCCCCGTACGGACACCGTCCTGATGGCCGCGGACGGCTGCGCCGTGCTGCTCGGGGCGGCGGCCGGCGGCGCGGGACTGCCGCGCCCGGCGGCCGCCGCGCTGGTGCTGTGCGTGCTCGTCCTGAACGGGCACGCCGGGCTGTACCGGCCGGGCGGGATCACCGTGGCGCGCGGCGTCCTCGACGAGGTGCCCGCGATCGTCTTCCGGGCGGCCGTCGCGTGGTGCGTGCTCGCGGCCGTGCGGCCGGGACCCGCGCTCGGGCTCTCGGTGCTCGCCGCCTCCTGCGCCGTACAGACGGCGGTGAGCGTGGCGGCGCGGGCCGGGGCGTACGGGGTGCGCAGGCGGCGCGCCGCGCGCTCACCGCGCTCCGCCCTCGTGGTGGGCCCGGCGACGGCGGCGCTCAGGGTGACGGCCGCGCTCGGGCGGCGCCCGCAGGGCGGGATCCGGCCCGTCGGCGTCGTGGTCCCGGTGCTCCAGCCGGTGCCCGAACCGACCGGGGTGCCGGTGCTGCGCACCATCGAGGAGGTGCAGCGCGCGGTCATCCAGAACAGCGTCCGCGACATCCTGTTCACCGACCCGGACGCCGCCGACCCCTCCCACTCCGTACTGCTGCGCCAACTGGAGGGCTGGGGCTGCGCCCTGTGGTACGTCGACACCCGCGCCCCCGGGGCGGGCGGCGGGACGGTGCGGGGCGCCCAGCTCGCCGGGTTCCCCGTGCGCCGGGTGCAGGCGGCCGGCATGAGCCGTCCGGGGTTCGCCGTGAAGCGGCTGCTCGACCTGTGCGTGGCCCTGCCCGCGCTGCTGCTCACCACGCCCGTGCTCGCGGTGTGCGCGGTGCTGCTGCGCACCAGCGACGGACCCGGCGTGGTGTTCCGCCAGGAGCGCGTGGGACGCGACGGGCGCCCCTTCACGCTCTGCAAGTTCCGTACGCTGCGCCCCGCCGACACCCACGAGGCCGCCACCCGCTGGAGCGTCGCCGGCGACGAGCGGATGAGCCGCACCGGCCGCGTCATGCGGCTGACCTCGCTGGACGAGCTCCTCAACCTGTGGAACGTGGTGCGCGGCGACATGAGCCTGGTGGGGCCGCGCCCCGAACGGCCCTACTTCGTCGCGCAGTTCGGCCAGACCCTCCCCGGCTACCCGGCCCGGCACCGGATGCCGGTCGGCATCACCGGTCTCGCCCAGGTCGAGGGGCTGCGCGGGGACACCTCCATCGAGGACCGGGCCAGGTACGACAACTACTACATCGACCACTGGTCGCCCTGGCAGGACGTGTGCGTGCTGCTGCGCACGGCGGCGTCCCTGGCACGTCCGACGGGGAGCTGACGATGGGTGAGACCGCGGCGGCGATGCCCGGGACCGCAGCCCCGCCCGCGGCCGCCTTGACCACGGCCGCCGTACGCCGCCACGCGCACCTGCTGCCGCTGCTCGCCGTCCTCGCCCTGCTCGCGGTGCCGCCACCGGGCGGCGCGGGCGCCGAGGACTCGGGCACCGGAACCCTCGCGGACGCCGCCTCCGGCGTCCTCGTCCTGTGGGCGCTCGGCTCGTCGCTGCGGTCCGGGGCGCGGCCCCTGACGCGGCTCGCGGCCGGGGTGTTCGCGGTGGCCGCCGCCGGGATCGCGGTGGCCGCCGCCGGAGCCGGGGACCCGGGCGAGGCGCTCGCCGGGATGGCCCGCTACCTCCAGATCTTCGTCCTCGTACCCGTCTCGGTGCTGCTCCTGGTGCGCGACCGGCGCGACTTCACGGTGGTCACCGCGGCGCTGGTGGCGCTCGCCCTGTTCGAGGGCGCGGTGGGCGTCCACCAGTACCTCACCGTGACCGGCGCCTCGTACATGGGCGAGGACATCCGCGCGGTCGGCACCTTCGGCGCCTCCGACATCATGGGCATGGCCACCGTCGTCGCCTACGGGCTGGTGGCCGCGGTCGCCTTCGCGCTCGCCCCCGGCGCCCGCGCGGGCCGCGCCCAGCGTCCGGCGGCGCTGGTGTGCGCGGGGCTGCTGCTCCTGCCGCTCGCGCTGTCGTTCAGCCGGGGCGCCTGGATCGCGACGGCCGTCACCTGCGTGGTGGTGCTGCTCCTGGCGGGCGTACGGCGGGCCCTGCGCGTCGCGGTGACCGCCGTCGCGCTCGCCGTGGTCGTGGTGGGCGGCGCCGGGGCCGGGACCGCGCTGCTCCAGGAGCGCCTGACCAGCATCACCCAAGTGGCCGACGCACCCGACCAGTCGGTCACCGACCGGTACACGCTGTGGAGCGCGGCCGCCGGGATGTGGCGCGAGTCGCCGCTGACCGGCGTCGGCCTCAAGGGCTTCCCGGCCCACCGCGACAGCCACGCCCCGCTCGCCCTGTCCTCCGGCAGCGACACGGCGGGCGCGGGCGCCGCCTTCCGCCGCCAGCCGCTGCTCTCCCCGCACAACATGTACCTCCTGGTCCTGAGCGAGCAGGGCCTGGTGGGGGTGTGCACGCTGGTGGCGGGCTGGGCGGCGCTCCTCGTGTGCGCACTGCGACGGCTGTACACGGCGGCCAGGGCCCCGGGCCACCACGGGGACAGGGACTGCGGACTGGCGGCCACCGGCCTCCTCCTCTGGCTCCTCGTCGACTTCTTCTACGGCGACATCGGCGGCCCCTCCACCATCCTGACCGCCTTCGCGCTCGGCCTGGCCGCGTGGTGGGCGCTGGCGCGCCGGGACGGTGCCGGGGAGGCCCCGCGGCGATGAGCGACGCCTCCCGTACGCTGCCCGGGCCCGCGCCGACGGACCGTCAGACCGATGACCACCGCCTGCACTCCCCCTCCGGCGGGTTCCTGGCCCGGGCGGCCGCCGTCACCGCCGCGCTGACGGTGGCGGGGGCGGTGCTCGGGCTGCTGCGCGACCAGACGTTCGCGCACGTCTTCGGCGCGGACACCGGCACCGACGCGTTCCTGGTGGCGTGGACGGTGCCGGAGGTCGCGGCCACGCTGCTCATCGAGGACGGGCTCGCCCTCGTGCTCGTACCGGCGTTCAGCCTCGCGGCGGTGCGACGCGGGCACGGCGGCCCCGACCCGGTCCGGGCGCTGGTCGCGGCCACCCTGCCCCGCCTCATGCTGGCGCTGACCGGGGTCGCGGCGCTGCTGATCGCGACGGCGCCCGCCCTGGTGGAGCTGCTCGCGCCGGGGCTGCCCGAGCCGGATCTGGCCGTCGACTGCACCCGCCTCACCACGACCTGCGCGCTCACCTTCGGGCTCGCCGGATACTGCAGCGCCGCGCTGCGCGGCCACGGCCGCTTTCTCGCCCCGGCGACGATCTACGTGGCGTACAACGTCGGCATCATCACCGTGCTGCTCACCTTCGGCGGCCACTGGGGCGTACGGGCGGCGGCGGCCGGGGTCGCGGCCGGCGGCTGCCTGATGGTGGCGGCCCAGGCGCCGTCGCTGTGGCGGGGGATGCGGCGGACGGGGCGGCCCGGAGCGCAGTGGGGCGACGGGTGGCTGCACGGCCTGCTGGGGCGCGCCGGACGCCCGCGCGGCGGCCGGGGTCGCGGCCGGCATTCGGGCCCCGGATCCCGCAGACTGCCCGCGCCCCGCGCACTGCCCGGCCCCAAGAAGCACTCCGCCCCGAAGCACTCCGCCCCGAAGCAGCCCACCGGCGCCCTGCGCCTGGCCATGGTCGCCCCCGTCGTCGTCTTCGCGCTCAGCCGCCAGTGCCAGACCCTCGTCGAGCGCCATCTCGCGGCACCGCTGCCCGCCGGGGCCATCTCGCACCTCAACTACGCCCAGAAAGTGGCGCAGATGCCGATGGTGCTCTCCCTGATGCTCTGCACGGTCACCTTCCCCGTGGTCGCCCGGGCGCTGGCGGCGGGCGAGACCGAGGTTGCCCGGCGGCGCGTCGAGGGCGACCTGATGGCGGCGGGCGCGATCGTGCTGCTCGGCGGCGCCGTCGTCATCGGCTGCGCCCCGCAGATCGTCGAAGTGCTGTTCCAGCGCGGCGCGTTCGGGCCGGCCGACACCGCCGCCACCGCCTCCGTGATGCGCGTGTACGCACTGGGCCTGCTCGCCCAGACCATGGTGGGCGTCCTGGTCCGCTCCTACTTCTCGGCGGCCCGCCCCACCTGGTACCCGGCCGCCACCATGCTGGTGTGCCTCGCGGTGACGGCCGCCGCCGGGGCGTGGGCCGCGCCCCTCTGGGGGGCGCGCGGCATCGCCGCCGCCAACGCGCTCGGCATCGTGACCGGCGCCCTGCTGCTGCTCGCCGGCACCGACCGCCGCTCGGTCGGGCTCGCCCGGGGCCGGGTCGGCGGCGAACTGCTGAAACTGGCCGCCGCCGGGGCCGGGGCGACCGCCGTCTGCTGGTGGTGCGCGGCCCGCGTCGCCGACCCGGTCGCCGCGATCGCCACCGGCGCGCTGGCGGCCGTGATCGTCTTCCTCGCCCTGGCCCGCGCCGCCCGCGTACGCGGCCTCGACCCCCTCGCCCTCCTTCTGACCCTGCTCCGTCTGATGTCCCGCCCCGTCACCCGAAGGCTGAAGCATGCCCGTTGACACCCCTGCCCTGTGGGCTGCGATGTACCACTCGGTCGGCGCCCGCGCCGACGACCCGTACAACATCACCGTCACCCCCCGCCGTCTGCAGCGGCAGCTGCGCTGGCTGCGCGCCCGGGGGCTGCTCGGTGTCGGCATGGCCCGGCTGCTGCGGGCCCGCGCGGCCGGCGGCGGCACCCGCCTGGTGGGCCTCACCTTCGACGACGGGTACGCGGACTTCGCCGAGGAGGCGCTGCCGCTGTTGCGCCGCTACGACTGCACCGCCACCCTCTTCGCCCTGCCCGGGCGCCTGGGTGGCGCCAACGACTGGGACCCGCTCGGCCCGCGCCGCCTCCTCCTGGACGAGCACGGCATCCGGCGCGCCCTGACCTGGGGCATGGAGATCGGCTCGCACGGCCTGCTCCACACCGACCTCACCACCGCCGACGACGACACCCTGCGCCGCGAGACCGAGGAGAGCCGCGCCCTGCTGCGCTCGCTCACCGGCCGGGACGTGCTGGGCTTCTGCTACCCGTACGGATCGGTCGACCAGCGGGCCCTCGACGCGGTGCGCGCGGCCGGCTACAGCTACGCCTGCGCCATCGACCCCGGCCCCCTGACCGGCCGTTACGCCCTGCCGCGCATCCACATCGGCGAGAGCGACACCGCGCTGCGCCTGCACCTCAAACGCCGGCTGCACCGCTGGCGCCGCCGCCCGCCCGGGGACGGCCCGGGGGCCGGGTTCGTCCCCGAGGACCGCCCGTCGGTGCTCGGCCCGCCGCGCGCACCGAGCGAACCGATCGAGCGGAGCGACGCACGCGTACCGGACCCGGAGGCCCCGTGAGAGTCCTGCACGTCATCACCGGCCTCGGCGTGGGCGGCGCCGAACAGCAACTGCGCCTGCTGGTAAGGCAGTTGCCCGCCTCCTGCGAGGTGGTCACCCTCACCAACCCGGGCGCCGTCGCCGAGGGACTGGCCGCCGACGGGGTGGACGTGAGACACCTCGGCATGACCGGCAACCGCGACCTGAGCGCACTCCCCCGCCTCACCCGCCTGATCCGCCAGGGCCGTTACGACCTGGTCCACACCCACCTCTACCGCGCCTGCCTGTACGGGCGGGCCGCCGCCCGGCTCGCCGGGGTGCGCGCGGTCGTGGCCACCGAGCACTCGCTCGGCGCCGCCACCATCGAGGGCCGCCCGCTCGGCGCCGGGGTGCGCGCGCTGTACTTGGCGTCGGAGCGGCTCGGCACCTCCACGGTCGCCGTCTCCGCGACGATCGCGCGGCGCCTGCGGGAGTGGGGCGTGCCCGCCCGCCGCATCCACGTGGTGCCCAACGGCATCGACGCGGACCGCTTCCGCTTCGACGCGGTTCGACGGGCCCAGGCGCGCACCCTCCTGGGCCTGCCGCAGGACGCCTTCGTCGTCGGCGGGGTCGGCCGCCTGGTCGCGGGCAAACGCTTCGACACCCTGGTCCGGGACCTGGCCCACCTGCCCGGCGCGCATCTGCTGCTGGTGGGCGGCGGGGAGCAGGAGGCGGCGCTGCGGGCGCTCGCGGCACGGCTCGGGGTGGCCGGGCGGGTGTGCTTCGCGGGCGAGTGCGCGTACGAGGGCGCGGGCGGCGGTACGGGCGGGGGCCTCGACCTGCCCTCCCTGCTCGCCGCGATGGACGTCCTCGCCTCCCCCTCCGCCGACGAGGCGTTCGGCCTCGCCGTGGTGGAGGCCCTGGCGGCGGGCCTCCCGGTCGTCTACACGACCTGCCCCGCCGTCGACGACCTGCCCCCCGGCCAGGCGCCGGGCGCGGTACGGGCCGACGCGGCGGGCTTCACCGACGCCCTGCGGGCCGTACGCGACACGGCGGGTGGACGCCTCCCCGTACCCCCGGCCGTGGAGCACTACACGGTGGCCGCTGCGGCGGCGCGCCTGACGGCGGTCTACGAGGCGGCCCTGCACGGCACGACTCCCGTACTCGGCAAGCACGTTCCTTCCGTCCCTTCGGACACCTCAGTCACCTCAGGAGTGAGCGCACGATGAGCAAATCCCGCAGGGCGTGGCGCCCGATGCGGTCCCACCGGGGCACCCGGGCGCTGCCGAGATGGTGGCCGCTGTCCGCGTGCGCGCTGCTCGGCACAGTGGCGGGCGGCGTGTACGGGCTGGCGCGGCCGGCCGAGTACAGCGCGACCAGTTATGTCGTGGTCACGCCCACCGGCAAGTCGGACCCCGCCACCGCCCTGGGCTTCGCCCAGGCGTACGGGCGGGTCGCGACGCAGGTCGCGGTGATCGGCGACGCGCAGGCCTGGGCGGGCGTCCCCGCCGACACGATCCGCCGCAATGTGCAGACGGCGACCTCGCCGGACGCGCCGATGATCGCCATCACGGGCACCTCGCAGCGGCCGGGAGAGGCCGCCGACATCGCCAACGCGGTGGCCCGCTCGCTGACCGTCAACGGCATGCACACCGAGGCGAGCACGGGCGTACGTCTGGTCCAGTTCTCGCGAGCCGCGAAGCCCGTCGACCCGTCGTCGGCGCCCGCCTCGCTCACCGCCCTGGTGGGCGGCTGCGCCGGGGGCCTGGCGGGCGGCCTGATCCTGCTCGTACGGCCCAAGCGGCGCGAGCCCGCGCCCGTGCCCGCTCCGGCCACCCCTGCCGGGATGCCGTACGGGGGCGCCCGGTGACGGTCGTCGCGTCGGGGACCACCCTGGTGACCGAAGTGTGCACGGACACCGGCCGGTTCGCGGCGCTGGCGCCCGAGTGGCGGCGGCTGCACGCCCGCTGCCGCACGGCGACCCCGTTCCAGAGCCACGCCTGGCTGCACTCGTGGTGGACGTCGTACGGCGTGACCGGCCGGCTGCGCGTCGTCGTGGTGCGCCGGGGCGGCGAACTGGTCGCGGCGGCCCCGCTGATGCTGCTCTTCCGCCCGCTGCGCACCCTGGTGCCGCTGGGCGGCTCGATCTCCGACTTCACGGACGTACTGCTGGACGACGGCTGCCGGGACGAGGCGGCGCGGGCGCTGGTGGCGGCGGTGCGGGAGGCGGCGGGGGGCGCGCTCGTCGACCTCCGCGAGGTACGGCCGGGCGGCGCCGCCGAACTGCTGCACGCCCACTGGCCCGGCGCGCGGGCCCACCTGCCGGACTCGGCGTGCCTGGAGCTGCCCGCGGCCCCGATGGACGACCTCCTCACCCGCCTCACCGCGAAAGCGGCCCAGCGGGTCCGCGCGAAACTCCGCAAGGTGGACACGCTGGGGGTGCGGGAGCGGGCGGTCCCGCCGGAGGAGGTCGCGACGGCCCTCGATTCCCTGCTCACCCTGCACCGGTTGCAGTGGCAGGGCCGCGGGGTGACTCCCGAACACGTACACCCCCGGTTCGCCGAGCACCTGGCCCGGTCGGTACGCCTGATGGTGGCGCAGGGGGAGGCGGTCCTGACGGAGTTCCACCTGGAGGGGCAGATCGTCGCCGCCGAACTCACCCTCCAGTCACCGTTCCTGGCGGGCGGCTACCTCTACGGCGCCCACCCCGCCCTGCGCGAGCGCAAGGTGGACGTGGCGGCGATGCTGATGCGCGCCTCCACCCGCCGCCTCGACGGCAGCGGCCGCGCCGTACTGAGCATGCTGCGCGGCAACGAGCCGTACAAGCACCACTGGCGCCCCGACACCCTCCGCAACCAGCGCTTCCTCCTGGCCCGCGGCACCCGCGCGGCCCCGCTGCTGTGGTGCTGCGTGGGGTACGCACGGGGGCGGCGGTGGACGGCGGGTTACCTGAGGGGGTGGCGGGAGCGCCGGGCCGGCGGCCGCTGATCCGGATCCGGGGACCGGTGCTGCCGGGTGACCTACTCGGTGTGCAGCACCGAGGCGATGGTCATCCGGGCCGCCGACCGGGCCGGGACCAGGGCGCCGAGGACCGCGATCGCCACACCCGCCAGGAGCATCGCGGCCAGCTGCGGCGCGTGCCAGACGTCCTTCATGTACTCCGGGAAGTCGACCACTCCGACGTGGTCCACGACGAGTCGGTGGGCCACCATCCCGAGCGGGATGCCGAGCACGCCGCCGACCGCGCCGAGACCGGCGACCGAGGTCACCGTCATCACCACCACCTGCCGGGGGGTCATCCCGATCGACTTGAGCATGCCCAGGTCCCGGCGCCGCTCACGGGTGTTCAGGAGGACGGTGTTGAAGACGCCGAGCGAGGCGACCAGGGTCAGCAGCGCGGTGAACACCGTGGAGAAGGTGATGACGGTGGCGGTACCCGCGTTGCCGGCGTCCAGCACCGACGCGTGCAGGCCCGGGTCGAGCGCCGCCACCGCCTCGGCGTAGGCGCGTGCGTCGGCGCCGGGGGCGAGCCGTACCGTGTACTCGGTGGCGTGGGCGTCCGGTGCGAGTCGGGCGAGGGTGTCCCAAGTGGCCTCCAGAGCACGGGCGTTGCCCTCGATGAGCTGACCCACGACGGTCGCGGTGACCTTCCTGCCGTTCAGCTCCAGAGTGACCCGGTCGCCGAGCTTCAGCCCGCGCTGGGTCAGGAAGGCCGGTCCGGCCACGATCTCGCCCGCCTCCTCCGGCGCCCGGCCCTTGACGACGGTGTGCTCGTACGAGGACGCGTCACCGCGGTAGAAGTCGGCGAAGACGGGCTGGGTCTGCCCGGTCATGTTCGCCTGGGACAGCGCGCGGGCCCGTACCCCCTGCGCACCCGGCAGGGAGCGCAGCCGTTGTTCGATCTGTACGTCACCGAGCCTGGTCGGGGTCCGGCCGTCGCCCGACCCCCCGGTCGTGACGTGGATCCGTTCGCCGCCGTCTTCCCGCCCGACGTGGCCGAACGCCACCAAGGTGCTGGTCAGTCCGGTCGTCAGGGTCACCGTGGTGACCCCGAGGACGATGGCCGCCAGGGTCAGCAGGGTGCGGCCGGGGCGCGCGAACGGCTGGCCCAGGCCCAGGCTGACCGGGCGCGGCAGCCGGGTGGCGCCGAGCATCCGCTGGACGCGCAGCCCGCGCCCGGTCCGCGGCGCGCCGCCCGCGCTGATCGCCCGTGCGGCGGGCAGCCGGTGGGCGCGCAGGGCGGGGACCAGCGCGGCCAGCAGGACGAGGGCGGGCATGCCCACGAGGCAGGCCACGGACACCCACAAGCTGATGTCGCCGACCGAGGCCCGGCCCACGTCGATGCCGGTGAACGCGACCTTCAGGATCGGCCCGGCCAGCGCGTCGCCCAGCAGGGTGCCAAGCACGCAGCCCACCACCGCCGGTACGGAGAGCATCGTCAGGTAGACCGCGACGACCTGGTTCGGGGTGAAGCCCAGGGCCTTGAGCACCCCGATGTGCCGGTAGCCGGAGACGACCGCCCCGCTGACCACGTTGCCGACGATCAGGGTGGAGACCAGCAGGCCGAGGACGCCGAAGAGCGTCATGAACGGGAGGTAGGAATCGGCCAGCGCGGAGAAGGCCTGCTTGAGGGTGAGGTAGGTCTGCGCGCCGGTCAGCGAGTCCTCGGGCAGTCCGGTGGTGGCCCGGGCAAGCCCGGCGCTCAGCTGGGCCTCCGTCGAGGAGTCCGTGAAGCGGTAGAGCATCTGGGCGGAAGTCGGGTGCAGTGCGGCCATCTGCCCGGGCGAGACCCAGGCGCTCGCCGACTTGCTCATGCTGGCGGCGAATCCGACGACGGTCAGCTTCGCTCCGCCGGGGATCTCCAGCTTGGTGCCGAGGAGCTCCGTGCCGGGGGAGCCCTGGACGGACCAGTTGACGACGATCTCGCCGGGCGCGGTGGCCCAGTGGCCCTCCAGCAGCTCGATCCGGTCCACGGGGCCCGCCGGATCGGCCCGGCCCACCACGCTGAGGGTGCCGCCCGCCATCCAGAGCCAGCCCTTGGGGATGTCGACGACGGCCTGGCCGAACGGTCCGGCCGCGGCCTGAACCCCGGGCTGCCGGGCGGTCCGCGCCAGCTGCTCCCGCGAGACCTTCGTGGTGTCGAAGGCCGCCACCGTATGGGCACCGCGCTGTTCGGCGTACGCCTTGTCGAAGGGGCCCGAGGCGGCGCTCAGCAGCGCCAGCGCGAGCAGGACGGTCGTGGTGGAGCAGAGCACGACGAGACCGATGACGAAGGTCTGGAGCCGGCGGCGCTTCACGGCGGCGCGCGAGGCTCTCCATACGGCGCTCACGCGGTCGCCTCCAGCACGCTCTCGCGGGCGACCCGGCCGTCGGCGACTTCGATCAGCCGGCTGGCGCAGCGGGTGGCCAGCTGCGGGTCATGGGTGACGATCAGCAGGGTCTGGCCGATCTGGTTGAGGTCGATCAGCAGATCCATCACCTGCTCGCCCGACCGGCTGTCGAGGGCGCCGGTCGGCTCGTCGGCGAGGAGCAGGGCCGGGCGGTTCATCAACGCCCGTGCCACGGCGACGCGTTGGCGCTCGCCGCCGCTCAGCGTCGCCGGATAGTTGTTCCGGCGCTCGGCGACACCGAGTTCGTCCAGGAGCTCCAGGGCCCGGCGGCGCGCCTGCCGGGCCGGGGTGCCGGTCAGCTGCGCGGCCAGCGCCACGTTGTCCAGGACGGGCAGGTCGTCGATGAGGTTGAAGAACTGGAAGATCATGCCGACGTTCCGCCGCCGGAACAGTGCCAGGCCGGTCTCGTTCAGCTTCCCGAGGTCGTGGCCCTGCACCTCGACCGTGCCCGAGGTCGGCCGGTCCAGGCCGGCCACCATGTTGAGCAGGGTGGACTTGCCGCAGCCGGAGGGGCCCATCACGGCGACCGCGTCGCCCGCCCGGATCTCCAGCGAAAGGCCGTCCAGGGCCTTCGCGTCGCCGTACTCCTTGTGTACGCCGTCCAGCCGCACCACTACCTGCCGGGCACCATCATGATCAGTTGTCATGGCTCGAACTTAGGTCCGGGTCCGATGACGGGGCGTCACCCCCCGGATGTATCCGTCCGGGCAGGTCATCCCGGGGATGTACGGAGCTGCATCCGGGGGCCGATGCGCGGCGCGCCGTACACCTGCGAAGATGATCAGGTGGGGGAATCCTGGACGATCTGGCTGGTCATCGCCCTGGCGGCGGCAGTTGGCGCCGCCGGGTGGCTGTACGTAGTGGCGCTGCGGGCGCGGCGGCGGCACCGGGCGGCCATCGGGGAGCGCGGCTGGCTCCTTGAGCGGGAGCGCGAGAGCGCGACGCGGACCGCGGTGGACGCCGAGCGGGCCAGGATCGCCGCCGAGCTCCACGACATCGTCAGCCACAACGTGAGCGTGATGGTGGTCCAGGCCGGGGCCGCCCGCGAGGTGCTCGCCACGATGCCCGCGGAGGCGGCGGCCGCGATGAGCGCCGTCGAGACCGCCGGGCGGAACACGATGACCGAGCTGCGGCACCTGCTCGGCCTGCTCGCACCCGCGCAGAACGGCGAGGACGAGCCCTACGACGTGGACCTGTCGCCGCAGCCGAGCCTGAGCCGGCTCGGCCCGCTGGTCGACCGGATCGCCTTCGCCGGCCTGCCCGTCGAGATGCGTGTCTCGGGCGAGCCGCGCCCGCTGCCGACCGGAATCGACGTCACCGCCTACCGGATCGTCCAGGAGGGCCTGACCAATGCGCTCAAACACGGGGACGGGGCGAAGGCCGAGGTGACGGTGCGGTACGCGGACCACTGCCTGCGCGTCGAGGTGCTGAACAGCGGACCGAGCGTCCTGTCGGGCGGCGCGCCCGCACCCAAGGAGCCGGGCCGGGGCCCGGCGGACGGAACGGGACGCGGGCTGCTCGGCCTGCGGGAGCGGGTCGCCGTCTACGGCGGCGACCTGGACGCCCGCCGCCGCCTCGGCGGCGGCTACCGCGTCCGCGCCCGTATCCCGCTGGACCGGCCATGACGACGCCCACCGGGCGCGCCCCGCGCGTCGTGATCGCCGACGACCAGGAGCTGGTGCGCACCGGCTTCCGCCTGATCCTGACCGCGCGCGGCATCGACGTGGTGGGCGAGGCAGGTGACGGGGCCGAGGCCGTGGCCGTCGTGCGCGGGCTGCGGCCCGATGTCGTACTGATGGATATCCGGATGCCCGTCATGGACGGCCTGGAAGCCGCCCGCCGCATTCTTGCGCAGGCCCCGGACTGCCGGGTGATCATGCTGACCACCTTCGACCTCGACCAGTACGTCTACGCCGCCCTCGCCGCCGGGGCCAGCGGCTTCCTGCTCAAGGACGTCACCCCCGCGCATCTGGCCGCCGCCGTACGCCTGGTCGACACCGGCGACGCCCTGCTCGCACCCTCGATCACCCGCCGCCTGGTGGAGCGCTTCGCCTCCGGCGCCCCGGCCACCGGTCCGGGCCCCGCGACGCCGGCCGTCCACCGGGACCTGGCCGCCCTGACACCGCGCGAGCGCGAGGTGCTGACGCTCATGGGCCGGGGTCTTTCCAATACCGAACTGGCGCGGGAACTGACGCTCAGTGAGGCGACGGTGAAGACCCACGTGGCCCGGATCTTCGCCAAACTGACCCTGCGCGACCGGGCCCAGGCCGTCGTCCTCGCCTACGAGACGGGACTCGTCTCACCGGGCGACTCAGCTGACACCACCGACCCTCACCGATAGGTGCGCGGAGGCGGTCAGACGGTGGCCACCAGCACGTCCTCCCCGCTCGACGGGCGCAGACCGTCGGTGCGGCCGGCGAAGTAGCGCTCGGCGTGCGAGGCCGCCGAGACGTGGTGGGCGTCCTTGAAGCCGGATTCGCGGGCCAGTCGCAGCATCTCCTGCGGGGCGTAGAAGCTGAGGAACGGCGTGCCGGACGCCCGGGCGCCCTCCTCGCTGGCCCGCAGGCCGGGGCGGTCGGCCTCGTCGACGAGTTCGGCCGGCAGCAGGAACGTCATGGCGAGCGTCGAGCCGGGGGCGAGCGAGGCGATCTGCCGCAGGGTGGCGGCGGTGGCCTCCTTGGTGAGGTACATGGTGACGCCGGTGGAGACGACGACCGCGGGCCGGGAGCTGTCGAAGCCCGCTGCGGCCAGTCGCTCCCACCAGTTCTCGTTCGCCTCGAAGTCGACCGGCACCAGGTGCAGCCACTCGGGGATGGCGTAGCCGAGTTCGGCCAGGCGGCGGCGCTTCCAGGCCTGCGGGCCCGGCTGGTCCACCTCGAAGATCCGCAGGCGGGAGGCGATCTCGGGCCTGCGCTGGGCGAAGGTGTCCAGGCCCGCGCCCAGGATGACGTACTGGGTGACGCCGAGGTCCGTCTGCTCGGCGATCAGGTCCTCGATGAAACGGGCGCGGGCCGCCATGGCCGCACGCAACCCGCTGGTGCGGTGCGGGTCCATGTCCGGGCGCTCGCGCCAGCCGTCGCCGGGGTCCGCGATCCGCAGACCGATCTCGTCCTCGACGACGTGCGGGGCCGGGTCGACCTGAACGTGCATCGCCCGCCACAGGGCGGTCCGTACGGCGGTGTTGTCCGGCGCGGCGATCTGCTTGTCGGCTGTCGCGTCCTTCATGATGTTCCCCCTCATGATGTTCCCCCTCGTCCGTTCCTGCGTGATCAGTTCTTGCCGGGAGCCTGCAGGCTCCACACGCGCCCGTCGGGGTCGCGTACGGTCATCTCCCTGGTCCCGTAATGGGTGTCCTCGAACGGTGTGACCACGTCGAGGTCCGCGTCGGGGCGGAAGGCGTCCGCGTCGGGCACCTTCAGCACGATCCGCGTCTGGGGCTCCTGGTCCTCGGGGACCTCGGCGATGAACACATACGCGCCGTCGCCGTTGCGGAGCAGCGCGGAGTTGTGGTCGGTCGCGAACTCCAGCTCGTAGCCGAGCGTCTGGAAGAACTTCGCCGCCCTGCCCCAGTTGTGGGTCGTCAGGAAGACGGCCTCGATTCCTTCGGTGGCCATTCCTTCGGTCGCCATGTCAGTTCTTCCCCTCGGTCGGTTGCCGTCCGGTCCCATGGGCGTCATCGAGGTAGGCACGCAGCGCGTCGGCGACCAGCGCCGACAAGGACGTGCCCGACTCGATGGCCTGGTACTTGACCTGCTTGATCAGCGAGATCGGCAGGTACACGTTGAATTGCTTGACTTCCTCATCACCCACGAGACCGATGCTAGCATCCTAGTGACCTAGCAAGCTAGACCTGATGGGACGCCGGATACGGCCTGCCCCCGCCCGGCCCGAAGGCCGGACGGGGGCAGGCGGTTCAGCGGCTCACCGGCTCACCGGTTCCTGAAGTACCAGTCGAACCGCAGGCGGAGCTTGCCGACCCAGTACTCGATCCAGGGACCCAGGTCCCCCGGCTGGCAGTTGGCCGAGGGAACGGGCGGCGATACGGGCAGCTTCACCGGAGCCGCGACCGGAAGCACGGCTGGGCTCGGCGCGGGCGGCTTTACCGGAGATGTCACCGGCAGCTTCGATGTCGGGGTGACAGGGGGCGTCACCGGCGGAGTGATTGGCGAGGTCACCGGCGGGGTCGTCACGGGCGGAGTGACCGGCGAGGCCACCGGCAGCTTCGATGTCGGGGTGACAGGGGGCGTCACCGGCGGAGTGACCGGCGAGGCCACCGGCAGCTTCGATGTCGGGGTGACAGGGGGCGTCACCGGCGGAGTGATTGGCGAGGTCACCGGCGGGGTCGTCACGGGCGGAGTGACCGACGGGGTCACAGGCGGCTTCGATGTCGGGGTGACCGGCGGCGTGACCGGCGGCGTGACAGGCGGCGTGACCGGCGGGGTCACCGGCGGGGTCACCGGCGGCTTCGATGTCGGGGTCACCGGCGGGGTCGTCACGGGCGGAGTGACCGGCGGCTTCGGGGTGACAGGGGGCGTCACCGGCGGCTTCGGGGTGACAGGGGGCGTCACCGGCGGCTTCGGGGTGACAGGGGGCGTCACCGGCGGCTTCGGGGTGACAGGGGGTGTGACAGGGGGCGTCACCGGCGGCTTCGGGGTCGGGTCCTTGCGGCCGGACAGGACCGACCGGTACACCTGCGACGCCTTCGGGTTGGCGCCGCACTGCCACACCCCGTGCGGGCAGTAGTCGGTGATGGTGTTGTAAAGCGGCTTGTGCGCGTCCATCCATTCCAGCATGCGCCGCATGTATTCGGGGTTGTCGCCGTTGCGGGAAAGCCCCCACTCCGGATAGGAGATCTGCTTTTTGTGCGCGGCGGCGAAGTCCACGTGCTGCTGCAGGCCGTACGGTTCCTCGACCTGTTCGTCGAAGGTCTCGCCCGGCGGCTGGTCGTAGGAGTCCATGCCGATGACGTCCACGACGTCGTCACCGGGATAGCATTCCGTCCACGGTACGGCGTCCCGTCCCCGGCTCGGCGCGAAATCGAAGCGGAGTTTCTGGCCGGGCACCGAGCGCATCGCGGTGACGGCGCGCCGCCAGTATGCCTTCCAGGCCTCCGGGTCGGGCCCGCAGCGATGGGTGTACGTGGTGCCGTTCATCTCCCAGCCCAGCACGATGACCGTGTCCGGGATGTTCAGCGCGACCAGGCGTTCGGCGAGTTTCCTGAAATGCTCGTCGAAAAGGCCTTCCTGGCCCTGCCTCAGCAGTCTGCGGACCCGGTTGTCCGAGACGCCTTCCTCGTTGTGGGCCTGCATCGGCACATTGAGCACGAAAAGCCGGTCGGCGCGCTCGCGCCGCCAGCGCGCCCAGCTCTCCAGGAAGTACGCACGGCCCTCGATATCGCTCCAGGTCCCCCCGGGCAGATAGGTGTGACCCACCCTCAGATCGGCTCCCCCCAGCCACTTCTCCAGCTCCCCGATCCGCTGCACGCCCCGCTCGTCGGACTCCAGGAACGCGCCGAACCAGGTGGTGGAGGGATGCTTCAGGCCCGGTTCGGCGCCGCCCGCAGGCCCAGGGTCGCGTCCCGGCGGGGCAAAGGCGAGACACGAGGCGAGGGCACCGGCCGCCACAACCGCGCACGCCGCTTTGTAGGTTGCCGTGGCCGACCGGCTTTTCCGCCCGTGTTTTCCGTTGCGGTGCTTCCCCTGGCGCATGTCCACTCCTCCACGTCGAATCCCCCATACCTCATATACCCAGTTGGAAAATATTCTTATTACGCTGATCGGGAAGATAATCAGTTGGATACGTTGATCCCCCTATTGGGGTAGGCATACAGTCACCGCCACCGGCGCCGGGGAAAGGACACCGCCAGGATGCCGCCGAGAACACGCCCGCGATGTACGAGTACGACCTGATCGTCGTCGGCGCGGGCCCCTACGGCCGCTCGATCGCCGCCCACGCCACCGCCGCGGGCCTCCACCTGCGCCTCCTGGGCCGCCGCACCGAGCGGGCTGCGCTCCCGGTGGACGAACGCACGGTGACCGCGGTCCGCCCGTACGGCCGCGACGGCTTCGAGGTGGTGACCGAGGACGGCGAGAGCATGCGCACGCGGACGGTGGCACTGGCCCTGGGACCCACCCCGTTCACCGAACCGCCCCTCCCCACAAGGGAGTTCCGTCCCCGCTCCCCCTGCGGCGAGGCCGACCGCACAGGGCCCGACCCGGCCCGCCACAACCGGTTCCGCGCCGCCCACCCGGCCCTGTTCCGCCGCCTCCCCACCTTCGTACGCATCCTCCTGACCGACCGGCCGACCGGCCCCATGAACGGTGGTGGTGCCCGCTACCGAGCGAGCACCGACCGCGTCACCGTGCTGTCGATGCCGGTACGCCGCCGCCTCAGCCGCACCCCCGACGCGCCCCCGTGGGTGGACACCCGCTTCGAATCCGCCCACCCGGGGCTGTTCTTCGCAGGCCTGCTCACAGCGGCGTTCTTCGGCCCGGCGATGCGCTCAGCGCACGGGGCGGAGTTCACGGCGCGGCGGGTCCTCAAGGGAGTCCACAGACGGCTCGGCACGCGGCCGCGCTGACGCCGGTCGACCAGGCCCCGCTCCAGAGCCACGACCACCGCGTGCGTACGGTCGCAGACGTCGCGTTTGGCGAAGACCCGCAGCAGATGGGTCTGCACCGTGGCCTCCCCGATCACCAGCCGCCGCCCGATCTCCCCGTTGGACAGACCGTCGGCAACCGCGTTCAGCACCTGTGCCTCGCGCGCGGTCAGCGCCACCTGGGCGGGCCGGCGCATCCGGGCGCGAGCCTGGCTGGGCACGAGCCCGCTCTGCGGGGCGGAGCCGACCAGGACGCGGGCCTCGGCGAAGTTCTCGCGCGCCGTGTTCTCGCCCCCACACGCTCCACCTCGCCCAGCACCCGCATCCGGGCGCCGATCTCCCCTGCCGCGGTCCGGGCCTCGGCCACGTCCAGCCGCCCGGACCGGGCGTACAGGAGGACACGCTCGGTGGGCCTGCGCTGCAGCCCGCCATCGGCGGCGATCGCCTCGGCCCGCCCCGCCTCCCCGACCCTGAAGTCCTCGGTGGTGGCTTGGTCGGTGCCGACTGCGATGCCGACGCCGAGACACAGAACGACGAACACGAACCATCCGGCCACCGCACGCCACGCGTGCCGCGCACTCCAACGGCCTATCCGCACAGGAAGTCGACTCATACCCAGGATCCTGTCCGCCGGCCCCGACCCCCCGACACGCCCGGCCGGTTGAACTCGGGGTCCACCGGGTGGTGGACGTGGGGGAGCGAGAGGCGGGTGGGGCAACCCCCGGCTCGGCCCGATGGGCGATCGCCGGAACTCACCCCATCCCCCGCAACACCCCCTTCGTGAAGTCGTCCAGCGGATGGAACAGCTCGATCGCCAGCTCCGAGAGCGTGACGTCAGCCGGGCAGTGCACCGAGAACTCGCCCCGGACCAAGGGCGACGAGCCGCTCTCGCACATCCTCAGCCACATCCCGATCCTGTCCGGCAACGGCGCCCACGGCAGCCGACCCGACCGCGCTGAAAGGGCCGGACCACCGTCACCGGTGGTCCGGCCCTTTCGCGTACTCCCCGTACTCCCGTACGTACGGCCAGGGTCAGGGTCAGACGGGCCAGCAGGGGCGGGCCATCACAGCCTTCCACTCGCGGTCGGGCCCGCCCGGCAGGGTGCGGCCCTGAGCGGCCCAGGCGGCGGCGAGCTCCTGGTAGATGGGCGGCTCGGCGACGGGCGCGGGCGGCGGGACGCTCTCCCTGCGGCTGGCGGGGATGAACGCCTGTCGGTGCCAGGTGCGTTCGGGCTCCGGCATGTCTCTCACCTCGGATTCGCGGGAGCGGTCCTTGACACCCATACCGTGCGGGGCGGCCGTTCACAGCCCGGATGGGCCATTCGGGCCATCAATCATCAGCGGACGGCAACCGCTACCGGTCTCCGTCCGCTGATGCCTGCAGAGCTCCACCCGTGGAGCCGGAATCAGCTTGTTCTTTTTCTTCCGGCCTCGAACGGCGTCCCGAACTTGATCACTCTTGATCACTCAGGAGGGGGTTCGGCGAACGTGGGGGGGCGGCCTTGGCGTGATCCTGCGTGCTGTCCAGAGCGCGCGTTTCACCTTGTCGAGACCAAGACCGCCAGGGGTGAGTCTGCTGCATCACGATGTCCGGCAGGGAGCGTTCGCGGAAGCGTCACGCTTCCGGGGAGGGTTCTACGAGTGTCTGACCGCCCGACGGGATGAGTCATTCGAGCTGACCGACGCGCTGCTGTGTGTCGACGGGCCGGTCACCTCACCGGTGGAGTTGACGCTGGTGCCCGAGCACCGGCGTGGGCACGAAGCGTTGTACGGGGCGGGGCCCTCAACCGCGGCCGGATCGACGTCGACAGGCTGCGGGCCCAGCTGGCCGACATGCCCCTGCCGCGCTTCGACGGCGGCCGCCCGTGCTCGCGGTAGACGTGTAACCGTGGCTGCGCTCGGATGCGCCGTGCTCGGCGGACCGGTTGTTCTGCCATGTCTACGGGCGGGCGAAGTCCGCGTCGCAGTCCGTCCCGGGCCGGCCGTACTCCTTCGTAGCCGTCCTGGAGCCCGGCGCCACACGTGTCCCAGGCTGAGCGGCGGCCCGTTCGGGTGACATCTGCTGCACACCACAGCTTGGGCGGTGGTTGCGGCGTTGAGGCTGCGACGTGATCTCGTGCTGCGGCTGATGCCGCCTGTGGGCAGGGAATTTGTGATGATGACGGAAACGAGCGGCGACGTGTGCGGGTCGCATGTCGCGGTGTTCAACGTGCCGATGGCCGGTCATGTGATGCCGACCCTTGCTGTGGTCCGGGAGCTGGTCGATCGTGGACATCGGGTGAGCTACGCGGTGACGGCCGAGTTCGCGGCTCAGGTGCGCGCCGTGGGCGCGGAGCCGGTGGTGTATGAGGTGCCGCCGCTGGGTGAAGCACCGGAGGACATGGCGCAGGGCGTGACTCAGGTTTTGGGGGTGAACCTGGGCGCGCTGCCCCAGTTGGAGGCCGCGTTCGCCGACCGCCGCCCCGACGTGGTGCTGTACGACGTGTACGCGTGGACGGGCCCGCTGCTGGCCGCGCGTTGGGGCGTACCGGTGGTGCAGCTGGCGCCGACGCACATCCCCTACGAAGGGCTGGTCGAGGAGTTCTTCGGTCTGCGGGACATCGCTGAGATTCCCGGCTTTCCGCAGCTGGCGGCGGCGCTGGCAGATTTCGGGGTTCCGGGGGGCGTACACGCGCTGACATTGGCTCCGCCGCGGACCGTCGCGTTCTTCCCCCGGTCGTTCCAGCGGCGGCCCCAGACTGTACGGGCGGGCCAGGCGCACTGGGTGGGACCGGCGATCAGCGACCGCTCGTTCCAGGGCCGGTGGCAGGCCCCGGAGGGCGACAGGCCGGTGGTGTACGTATCACTGGGCTCGCAGTTCAACAACCGGTCCGAGTTCTACCGGGCCTGTGTGGATGCCCTCGCCGGTCTGGACCGGCATGTGGTGATGAGTGTCGGGGAGCAGGTTGCGGGGGCGGGCCTTGGCAGGCTGCCGGAGGGCTTCGAGGTGCACGCCAGTGTGCCGCAGATGGACGTGCTGGCGGCGGCATCGGTGTTCGTCACGCACGGCGGGATGGGCAGTGTCATGGAGGCCCTGGCGCTCGGGGTGCCCATGGTGGTGGTTCCGCAGATGGCCGAGCAGCGGGTGAACGCCGACCAGGTCCAGGACTTGGGACTGGGAGTGCACCTGCCGCGTGAGCGGGCCACCCCCGGGGCGCTGCGGGAGGCGGTCCTCTCCGTCGCCTCCGACCGACGGATCGCGGCCGCGGTGGCGGGGATGCGGCAGGAGATCGCGGCGGCCGGTGGCGCGGGGGCCGCCGCCGAGGTCGTCGAGAAGGTCCTGGCCGACCGGGTGGTGGTGGGCGGCTGATGGGGACACGCTCCTCCCCGGGCCCCGGACGTATCGGAGTGGTGGTGGCCGCAGCCCTGCTGGCGGGTGCCGCAGCAGGTCCTGGGGCGGCCACGACGACGGCAGCCGTCGACGCTCCCGCGACGGCCGAAGCCGGAAGGTGAGGAGGAAGCGGGGCGCCACGTCGGGGTGCGGGTGAGCGGTGTCGCCCTCCAGGCGGCGGACGGGATCAAGCTGGCCGCGACGGTCTACGAACCGGCGGGTAGGGGGCCGTTCCCGCTGGTGGTGGTCCCCGGGCCGTGGATCATCCTGCCTGCGGACCACAGGACACACTCCGCCCGCTACCGTGCGCTCGCCGCGTCGGGATACGTCGGGTCTTCTCCGACCCACGGGGCTTGCGGCGCTCCGGCGGTGGCTCCGACCTCGCAGGCCCGGCGGACACCTCCGACCTGTCCAAGGTCGTCGACCGGACGCTGGCGCACACCCAGCACACCCCCTGCCGCCAGCAGCAGCGGCCACCTGGGCGAACTCGAACGCCGCATCCATGAAGTCGAGATGGAGAACGTCTTCCTGAAAAGACGCGCGGCGTACTTCGCGAGGGATCCCCGGTAGCGAGCAAGTACGAGTTCGTCGACGAGATGCGACTCGACATAGTGGAGTACGCATACAGCGTCGAGTACATGTGCAAGCGACTCGACGTGTCCAGATCCGGCTACTACGACTGGCGCGGCCGCCCAGAAGTTGCCCACTGTCGCGTGAAACCAACGGCAGACACCTGTCCGGCAAACGCGAGGCCCCTCAAGTCAGCGCACACGCCATTGCCCAGGACACGTCGACGTCAACGTCCGGGCCCGCCTTTCAGTCCCGCGGGGTGACGCCCCTGGGGCACTGCACCACGGCAGTCACCGTCTTGCCCGCCGCATGGATGTCCACCCGCACCTCCACCGACAGCTCCTGCACCAGATGCCAGCCGAAACCGACCGGCCTGGTCGCATCCAACGGCAGGGACCGCGGAGCGACGGTGCTGGCGTCGTGCACCGCAACGGTCACCGTGTCCGGCCCGGCCTTCAGCTGGAACCCGGTCACCCCGCCGGCGTGCTGAACCGCGTTGGCGAACAGTTCCGACACGACCAGCTGCACCGCGTCCACCGCACTCCCGCCCTGCGGCGCGGCCACGGCCAGGAAACCTCGGGCCACGTCCCTGGCCTGCTCCGCCGGCCGCAGGCTGCCGTCATCGAGGGGCCCGCGGTCTTCCTTGGAGGGATGCACCATCACGGTCTCCGGCGGCTCGGTCCTTGGGATTCCTATCCGACTGCCCCGGACAGACCGGATCATCCAGGAAATCTGCAGCCGCCACTCTCCCGGACGACGAACGGCGGCCTGCGGCCGGACACCAGACCGATGTCCTGACAGATTTCAACCCTGCGTTCGAAACCGGCGCTCAGGTCCGCCGGCTCCGGCCGGGACGCCGACCCGGGGGCGTCCCGGCCAAACGCTCGCCGCAGCCGTCGCCGGTGTCACGATGATGGTGGCACCCAGGCCCTGGCCATCGGCAACGAGAACGGCTCCACGTCGTTCAGCGGCGACGACTCCGTGCAGGACTACGGCAACGCGAAGACCAAGGGCGACGTGAGCTCGCAGCTCAGCCTGGTCGGGGGGACGCTGGACAAGCCCTGCATCGGCCTGCTCCAGAAGGTTCAGGCGCAGTCCCTCATCGCCCTGCTCAGCATCGGTGTGCAGGACATCCCGATCCTGTCCGCGCAGCAGAACCAGCAGTGCACCGAGAACTCGGCCCAGGCCAAGAAGGACGAGCCGCTCTCGCACATCCTGAACAACATCCCGGTCCTGTCCGGCGACGGCGCCACCGAGAGCTGAGCCGCTCCCCCGGCTCCGGACGCGTCGGCATTCGGCTTTTCACGTTCTTCCGCACGGTTTCCTCGCACCGGGGTCGTCCCGTTTGCCGTACTGGCTCGTTGGTCTTCGTGAGATGAGCACAAGGAGGCACTCCATGACCGCGACCACCCCGACGGCACCCCCGTCCCGGATGCGCAACCCCGCCGTGGTGCTGCCCGAGGCGATGCGGCCGCTGCTCGCCGTGTTCGAGGCCGCGAAGAGCGGCGGGGTGCCCCAGGCGACGCTGGAGCTGGTGCATCTGCGGGCAAGCCAGATCAACGGGTGCTCGTACTGCGTCCACGGCGGCGTGCTCAGCGCCAAGAAGGCCGGGGAGAGCGACGAGCGGCTGCACGCGGTGGCGGCCTGGCGCGAGGCGCTCTGCTTCACCGGTGCCGAACGGGCGGCCCTGGCGCTGGCCGAGGCGGCGACCCGGCTGAACGACCGCGCCGACCCCGTGCCGGACGCAGTCTGGGACGAGGCCGCGCGCCACTACGACGAGCGTCAGCTCGCCTCCCTGACCCTGATGATCGCCCTGACGAACCTCTTCAACCGGCTCAACGCGACGACGCGGCAGCCGGCCGGGGCGAGCTGGTGAGCGTCGTACCCGCGTAACACCGGCACCTGTGGGAGCGCCGTCTCAGAGCGGCAGCGTTATCCCGAGTTCGCGCATCGCCGAGGACGGCGGCCCGCCCTCCGAGCGCTCCGTCTTGCGGCCCTTGCTGCCCGGGGCGAGCGTGCGCGGGTCGATGGCCTCGGCGGGGGCGCCCGTCGCGTACAGACCGTCGGGCTCGCTGTCGCGGTCGTGCGGCAGCACCCAGAAGACGCGGCGGCGCCAGGTGCCCGAGGACGGCGACGCCTTGGCCTTGGGGCCGAGCAGCGCGTAGCCGACCATGCGCCCGTCGCGGTGGTAGGCGGGCCTGCTGCGGCGCGTCGGCAGCCGGTCCAGGCTCTGGCGTACGTAGTCGAGACCGGAGATGTCCTCCAGCCAGACCAGCTCGGTCTCATGGCTGATCTCGTCGTCGGTGATCAGGGAGCTCATGCCCTCTCCTCGTCGGCGAGCAGTCCGATGCCCGGGTAGTACTTCCGCGAATTGGACAAGATCATCTCCTTGGGCGAGGCCAGCCCGACCAGTTCGCGTGCGCGCGCGGCGAACGCGCGGGAGGTGATGACGGGTGCCCCCTCATTCTGACACCAGGCCCGGTACGCGGCGTAGAGGCGGGTCTGCTCCGCCCTGTGATCGGGGTGCAGGGCGCAGGTCTCCTCGAAGAAGCGTCCGGTGTGGTCCTCGGTCTCCGCGTACACGGTCGTGGCGATCCGTACCCGCTCGGGCCCGGTGAGGTCCTTGTCGCCGCCCAGATAGCGGCGGGCGCCCTCGATCAGCCAGTTCAGGATGCCCGGGCCCTCCTCGGTGACCAGGACGTCCGCCAGGTTGTCGATCTTGCGTTCGTCGGAGACGACGCGTTCGAAGGGAATCAGCCGCATCCGGCGCCAGAACGCGAAGCCGCCGGTGCCGACCTCGGGGCGGTGGTTGCCCAGCAGCCAGAGCTTGTGGGTGGGCTGGAAGCTGAAGAAGTCCTGGCGCATCCGGCGGGCCTTGATGCGGTCGCCGCCGGTGAGCAGCTTGACGCGGGCCTCGTCGAACTTGTCGCCGGGCTTGACCTCGGAGCAGACGATGACGCGCCGCCCGTGCAGCTCGGCGAGGTCGGTGGGGTGGCCCTCGAAGGGCCGGGCCATCAGGAACCCGGGGGGACCCGCGTCCGCGTAGTCGCCGAGCAGTTTCATCACCACATCAAGCAGAACCGATTTGCCGTTCTTGCCCGATCCGAACAGGAACGGCATGATCTGCCCGCCGACGTCCCCGGTGATCGAGTAGCCGAGCAGCAGATGCAGGAAGCCGATCATCTCGGCGGACTCCGGGTCCTCGCCGAACGTGTCCGTCAGGAACCGGTTCCAGCGGGGCGTGGGCATCTGCCGGGGCCCGGTCGAGGTCGAGCGGGAGTGGAAGTCCTTGTTCGGGTCCGGGGTGCGCAGCAGGCCGGTGCGCAGGTCGACGATCCCGGCGGGCGTGCACAGCGCGTACGGGTCGGCGTCCAGCAGCGCCGCGTTGAGCACCATGCCGGGGGCCGAACGGGCCTGCGCGAGCATCGCGTTCATCCCGGCCGTCGACAGGGCCCGGCGGCGGTGCTGCTGGAGCGCCTGGATCGTGTACAGGCCGCGCGGGTCGCTGTCGGCGATGTTCTCGGCCAGGTCGCCGGCCGCCCACATCACCGTGTCGTCCTCGTCGAGCTGCCAGCGGGTGGTGTCCCAGCGGTACCAGCCCAGGCCCGGCACATGCCGGTAGTCGTCCGCGAACAGCCTCACGAACAGCTTGGCGTTGCCCCGGTCCGTGAGCGTGTCCGGCAGCAGCCCGGCGTGGGTGGCCTGGGTGGCCTCAGAGCGGCTCTCGGCGCCGCTCTGAGAGGGCAGCATGGCTCCGCCGGGCGCGGGGGCCTGGGAGTGCGCCAGGATCTGCGAGGCGACCGTCTGCGGGTCGAAGTCGAACAGCACGTCGTCGTTGCGGCCTTGGCCGGAGGCGGTCACGGGCGGCTCCGGAGCTGAAGGGGGTGGCGCGAGCCGGCAGCCATGCCGCTGCGGACGATCGGGGCGGCCCGGCGGGCCTGCCCGGGCCGGGCGAACTCGGCCGCCTCCAGCAGCACCCGCTCGGCGTCGGCCTCGCCCAGGTACCCGGCGGCCACCAGCCCGCCCACGGTGTACGCGGCCCGGTTCAGCTTGTCCGTGAAGCCCGCGCCCTCCGGCACCGAGGCGCAGTCGGCGACCTCGGCCAGGGCGGAGGTCAGGACCCTGGCGGCCCGGTCGCGGCCGCCGCCCGCCGCGATGACGGCCCGTCGGGCGGGGGAAGGACCCGGCTGGGGCTTGGCGGCGGGGACGCGCTGGGAGCGCAGATGCCCGGTACGGGAAAGCTCCTCGGCGAGCCAGGCGGGCAGCGGGGAAGGCTCCTTGGCCCCTTCCAGGGGCGTGTAGGCCCCGGCGGGGGTCACGGTGCCCGGGGCCACGATGTAGCCGCCGTGCGCCCGTACGTCGACCTGCCAGGCCAGTGAGGCCCCGCCGCCCTGCCCGACCGAGGAGTGCCAGCGGCGGGCGTCCTCGGGGGCCCGGTACCAGACGTGGAGCCCGCCCGAGGGCGTACGGACGCGCAGGGTCGAGGCGTCGTCTGCGGGGCTGTTGTGGCCGCGCAGGGCCGCGAGGACACCCAGGGAGTGGAACCCGTTGGTCAGACCGGTGAGATCGACCTGGTCCGGGATGGGGATGCCCGGCAGGATGCGGTCGCGGCCCGGCAGCTGCTGGGGGTGGTCGTCGATGTCGATGACGACGAGGCCTGCGGCGCCGCAGGCCACGCCCACGCCGAGGTCGGGGTTGGCACCCCACCACTTGTCGATGCGGGCCGGGTCGACCGTGGCCGCGCGGAAGCCGTGGCACCAGCGACCGATGGCGATGCAGGAACAGTTGTCATGACGATGGCCAGGCCGGCGGCAGCGTGAGCAGTTGGCCACCGGAGTCTTGCGGCCCGGCGCGAGCGGGTGCACCGGCCAGTCCTGGGAGGCGCACCAGCGGGCCATGAGCAGGGGCTGAGCGACCGGTTGAGCGACCGAGGGCGCAGCGACCAGAGACTCTGGGGCCGACTGCTCTGAGTCGCTGCGAGAAAACCGCAGCTCAGCAGTCATGTGGTTCCCCTACTCAGCGACTGAAGCGACTCAACGACGAACATAGGTTAGCGAAGCTTGCGGCCGGTGTGGCGCAGGGCCGCGCAAAACCCCCGTCTCCCGTGTCGATGAGGGGACGGTCAGCGACCGAACCCGGCGGGAGCGACTGAAGGCCAGCGACTGGGATTCTTTTAGTCGCTGCGCTCAGTGCTGTCCAAAACCGCAGGTCAGGCGGTTATGAGAGATCATTCAGCGACTCAAAGCGACTCTAGCCCCCTACTTATCCAACGCACACGCACACGAGGACGGAAAACAGAGTTCCTGGGGAATATAGGAGCTTGAGTCGCTTCAGTCGCTGATTGTCCGATGAAACATCATCTGACCTGCGGTTTTGGCGCAGCGACTGAACAGCGACCGAACTTTTCCCGGTCGCTCGCTTCAGTCGCTGCCCGCCCTGGAGCCCCCGGGACCCGTCACCCTCGCCGCCCGAATCAGCGACTGAACGCGCTCGGAGCGACCGAACGGCAGCGACTGAAGCGCTCCCCGGGTCGGTTGTCGTAGCGACTGAAGCGACCGAGCGCCGCACCTGCTCCCCCGACTGGTCCGGGACACGCCAAGAGGTCCGGGCCTCAGTCGCTTCGGTCGCTTCAGTCGCTACGACAACCGCAACCCCGGCCGGTCTCCGTGCTTCCGGGCCTTCTTTTTTGCCTTCCTTGGCCTTGAGTCGCTCCGGTCGCTTCAGTCGCTGGGCGCGGCGACCGAAGCGAGATGTTCCTGCCAGGCCTCGCGCACCCCGCGCCACTCCTCCCCGCAGCGACCGGCCCGCTCGGCGGTGAGCAGCCCGGTGCCGCGCAGGCCTGCGTTACGGGCGGGGTCGGCGCCGTAGAGGTAGCAGAGGTGGTTGGTGGCGCGGACGAGGTCCGAGGAGTGCTCGTCCCGGCCCCCTTCGTCCGCTGGGCCCTTGCCCGCGCCACCGGCCGCCGACAGCTCGTACTCCCGGGCCGCCACCCGCAACTGCCGCTCCCCCGCCGCGCCCCTGCGGATCAGCATCAGGGCCGCGAACCGGTCGGCTGCGTCCTCCTCGGCCCGGTCGCCGAGATCCAGGCCGAGGGTGTCGGCGAGGGCGTGCCCCGCCTCGTGGAAGAACGTTTCCGCCAGCACGGCGGCGACCTCGTCGTCGGCCGGCCGTACGCCCGCGCCCTCGAACAGCTCCCGCTCCTGCGCCACGTCGTCGTAACAGATCTCGATCCGCCGCGCCCCGGGGTCGTAGGCCGAGCCCTCTCCCCCGCAGGAGAGGCCTACCACCGCCACTGCCCGGCCGAGCCGTTCGGCGGAGACGAAGGCGTTGAGGTCGGCAGAGGCCCGCTCCAGGACTCTGCGCCCGCGCAGGAAGGCGGCGTTGGCCTTGTCGGGGGCGGAGGGGGGCGCGTAGCGGACGGAGAAGCCCGTACGGGGCGCGGGGCGGCCCTTGCCGTCCCCGGGCGCGTCCGAGGCGGCTGAGGGCCCGCAGGCGGCCGCGCTGAACGTCAGTAGGGCGGAGGCGACCCCCGCGTTCAGCCTGGCCCGGGCACCGCCGTAAAGGACCGTGCCGCTTCTGCCACTCCCCCACCTGCGCATAGGCGCATTAAAGGTGCTGACGAAACGTTTCGTCAGCACCTCGGGGAATCCGGGCCGACTTTCGGGCGACCGTCCGCGCCGGGACATGGGGGCGGGACGGGCGCCGGGCACGCCGGCGCTGGGCACGGGAGGCGTGCCGAGACTCGGCAGCGTCCGGGCATCCCGGCTCGGATACCCGGCCCCGCGCGATGCCCGGCAGAACCCGACGACAGGCCCTGCACTGCCGGTTCTGGCATGCGCACGGATGGCAGTCCCCCGTGACAGCGGACGTACGGACCGAAGCCGCCCCAGGCTGCGGGCTTCTCCGATCGGCCGGGCTCAGCATGCAACAGAGAAGACCGCGTTTTCTCCCGATGATTTTTCTGCCTAAAACCCGTGGGGGCAGTGGACGCGACCCCGCTCCTCAGACGCGGGAGGCGCTGCCATGTGGCCGGGCCGCCTTCTGCCTTCAGTGGCGCGGGGAACTGCGCGCCCAGCCCCCACCGGCTCGCAGACAAAACCGGCCCACAGACAATCAGGGGCCCGGGGACGCCCCCGCCGACGCCGTCACAGGGCCGCAGTCAATCGTCGTCGATCAGCCGCTCCGCCGACAGCGCCCAGCGGTACGTGAGTTCCGCCAGCGTCGACACCTGCCACAGCTCACGCAGCTTGCCGATCTCCTTCGAGAGCGTACGCAGCCCGATGCCCAGGCGCTGCGCCGTGATCCGCTGCTCGATCCCGGCGGCCGTGTCCCGCAGGATCTCCCGCTGGAGCCGGGTCGTACGCGCCCCCGCCGCCACGTCCGCGGCCCGCGGATCGCCGTGCCAGATCTCCGCGCGCCGCCACTCCTGGTCGAAGCCCTCCGCCATGTACGCGACGGCCGCCCGGTCCAGCACGTGCCAGGCGGCATGGCTGGGCACCGAGTTCACGATGTGGTCGGAGACGAACGCGGTGCGCCGGTCCACGATGATGCACCGCTGGAACGGCCCGATGAGCGTACGGAACTGCGCACCCTTGCCGGTCATCACCCGCGCCCACTGCCGCGTCGCCTCGTCGTCGCGGACACTGTCGCGGTACAGCGTGCGTACGCTCACCCCGCGCTCCAGCGCCCGGCTGTCCCGGTCCATGGCGATGGCGAGCAGCTCCCGGCTGCGCGGGCCGCCCGGCTGGGCCGTGAGCAGCTCGCCCTGCGCCTGGCTGATCGCGTGCTCGATACGGGCGTTGACCAGCCCAGGCTCCGTCAGGAACTCCGAACCGCGCCCCGAACGCCACTTGGCCCGCTCGAAGTGCACGCTCAACTCGTCCGCGTCCTCGGGTATCGCCGCCATCCGCGCCGCCCGGGCCACCATCTCCCGCAGGTCCGCGTCCAGTTGCCGCCGGGCCGCCTCCTGCGGGTCGAGCGCGATCGGGATGTCCGGCAGATCGGCGTCGACCGCCACCAGGCCGCGCTCCCGCAGCCGGGCCAGGACCGGCCCGTCCTCGGGGGTGAGGGGCTCGTGCCGGGTGATCCGTCCGTACAACTCGACCGCCTCCGGCGGCAGACGGTCCGTACGCCGTGCCGGATTGTCGCTCTCCACCTGGTTCGCCCCCGTCGGTGCGCTGCGTGCGTACGCCCGGCGCACACACGCAGCCGCCACCGCTTGATCGCCGCCTGTCGGACCAGGCAGCGTACCGGTGGGCCTGTACGGGACCCGGCCCTGCCGGTACGCCCCGCCCGGTCCCGGCCGAAAACGCTCGCACGGACGGCCGATGTTCGATCCCGGTCCGTGCGTAGGACGTTTGTACGACGGGGAGGGTGCTGCCACTCCTCCCCCACCGCCCACACCACGGCGTACGAGAGGAAGCACCGATGCAGCACCGCGAGGGACCCACGGCAACACCCGCAACACCGCTGTCGGCCCCCGGCGCTCCGCAACCCGCTCCGGGCGTACGGCGGGACTCCGCCTGGGGCTGCTGATCCCCGCACCCCGCACCGGCACAGCTCACCGCGGCGGCCGCCCTCCTGCCGGGGGCCGCCCACGCATGGGGAACACGTTCATGGACAAGGTTGCTCTGCGCGGCCTGCTGCGCGAACGCCGCGCACTCATCACACCCGAGAGCCACGGCCTGAACCGGCCCACCCGCCAGGGCCGGCGCGCCCCCGGCCTCTCCCAGGCCCAGATCGACCAACTGCTGCACCGCGCCCCCGACACCTACGGACGCCTGGAGTCCGGCCGCTACGGCAACCCGCCCGCCGACCTCCTCGAAGACGTGGCCCGCCTGTTCGGTATGAACGAGCAGGAATGGATCGCCCTGTGGCGGTACGGGCTCGGCCAGGATCCCCCCCACCCCCTCAACTCGCGGTCCGGCGAGGAGATCCCCGGGGTCTGGCAGGAAGCCGTCGACGGCATCACGCACATGGCGTACGTCCACGACCGCTCCTGGAACCTCCTCGCCTTCAACTCCGCCTTCGCCGCCCTCTTCCCCGACGGCCGCGCCCCGCACAACACCATGCGCTGGATGGCCCTCGACCGCACCGCCCGCTCGGTCCTGGCCGACTGGGAGAACGCCTGGGCCCCCTTCGCCCTCCCCCATCTGCGCGGTGCGCTCGCGGCCGACCCCCACGACGAGACGCTCAAACAGATCGAGAAGGAAGTCCTCACCGACCCCGTCACCTCCCGCATCTACGACCGGGCCGGCGCCCACCTCCCCCTCGACGGCGAGGAACGCCCCCTGCACCACCTCTCCCTCGGCCCCGGCTGGGTCACCCTGTGCGCGGCCCAGCCGATGGCCGCCCCCGGTGCCCGCATGACGATCCTGGTCTTCCACCCCGGCGAACGCCGCCGTCACACCCGCACCCCGATGCTCCGAGCAGACACCCCGAGGCACCCATGAGCGTCCTGGACCTGTTCCTCCTCCTGCTCTTCATCTGCTGGACGTCGATGTCGGCAGCCCTCCTCACCGACTACCGCTCCCTGCGCACCCGCCTCAGCAAGTCCCACGCCCGCAACGACCCCTACGCGATCCGCCACCGCAGCAAGATCCTCGCCGCGCTCTCCTGGGGCGGCGTGGTGACGGGCATCTACGGCCTGCTGGGCGTCCTGTACGTAGCGCTGACCTAGGACACGCCCAACCGGACGAGACCAGAGCCCGACCTATCACGCCGTGATAACCCAAGAGCCCAAAGCCGCCGGCGGAGAGCCCATCCTGCGTCCGTCCCAGCTCCGGGACGCCGCCACCGCTGCTGAGAATTCACGTACTCCGAGGGAACGTTTCGCGCGGACGGCTCCTCAACACGGCGACGGAATTCCCTCGCCGACGCAGGAGGACCAGGACCCATGCCGCTCCGGCCCCACACCCACACCCCCGCCCCGACCCGTGCTGCCGCGCTCGTCGCGTCGGTGCTCACCGTGGACGCTGCGCTCCACCTGTACTGGACGACGGGAGCCACCTGGCCCGCGGCCGACGACGAGAGCCTGTCCGACGCGGTTCTCGGGACGGACGTGCCGTTCACACCACCGGTCCTGCTTCCTCTCGTCGCCCTCCTCATCACCGCGGCCGCCTTCGTCCTCGCCCACGCTCGCCGGCCCCACCACCTGCTGCTCCGCATCGCCACCCTGGCCGTGGCCGCAGGCCTCTCGCTGCGCGCTCTGGCGGGGATCTACTGGCTGTTCGCCAAGGAGACCGGCACCGCCTTCTACTGGCTCAACCTCATCCTCTACACCCCACTGTGCGCCGTCCTGGCCGTCGCCGCCCTGCGCGTGGCGCGGGGGAAGGATGCGGCCCGTGCCTGATGAACAACCCGACGACCGGACGGTCCGGCTCGTGCGAGCCGCCCAGCATGGCGACACCCTCGCCATGGCCGAACTCCTGGACGTCCTTGCCCCATACGTGGGCCGCGTATGCGCGCCCATAGCCCTGGGCCAGGGCGCGGACGCCGCGCAGGAGGCCCTGGTGGCGGTCTTCAAGTCACTGCGCACCCTGAGGGACCCCGCCGCACTGCGTGGCTGGGTCCGTGCCATCGCGGTACGGGAGGCGATCCGCACCGCGCACCGCGCCGCCCGCACCGTACCGGCCGATCTCAGCGCGCTTCCCGCCCGCGGCGACCCCCAACTCTCCGCCGACATCAGGGACGTACTGGACCGGCTCTCCCCCGAGCACCGCGCGGTGCTGATGCTGCGTGACGTCGAGGGCCTGGACGAGCGCACCGCCGCCGCCCTGCTCGGCATGCGCACGGGCACCGTCAAGTCGCGGCTGCACCGGGCCCGCGACACCTTCCGGAAGGCGTGGACGTCATGAACGAGCCCTGGCCCACCACCGACCTCGACCCGGTACGCCGCCTGCACGCCTTGGCCGGCGGCATTCGCGGGGCCCACGTGACCGAGGCGCACATCGATGCCTCCTTCGAACGGGTCTGGGACCTGCTGGGCGACCTGGAAGGCACCTTCGGACAGGTCGTGCCCGACATGGAGCGGCTGTGCGTCGTCCGTCGGCAGGGCGAGCGAGTAGAGGCGCTGGCGCGCAGCAAGTACGGGATGCGGGCACGACTGCGCGGGGTGCAGCGCCCCGGCTGGTGCTGGCTGCAGAGCCGGTTCCTGCTGCTCGGTGTGGCTGCGGCGGCCGACGGACAGGGAACGCGGGTGGCATTCACCGGAGGGGTGCGCCTGCCGACCCGCGCCGCCCTGATCCCCCTGGGCGTGCGTCGTGAGGGCAGCCGCAGCGTTCGGCGCCTGACGGCCCTGCTGTGACCGGGAAGATTCCGGCTCCGGGTGTGCGGAGCCGGCCCACGACCTGAAGCAGATGTGCGGGCCGGCGGACACGGTACGAGAAACGGATGACGCGAGGCTGACCTATCACGGCGTGATAGGTCAGCGGCCGCAACCAAGTCGGGGGAGCCGAGTTATCACGGCGTGATAGGTCAGCGGCCGCAACCAAGTCGGAGGGGCCGAGTTATCACGGCGTGATAGGTCAGCTTCCCGCACCGGGGCTATCACGCCGTGATAACTCCCCTCCCCCACCCAGTACTTCACCACCACATCGCCTGATTCACCCCAATCACCCCAACTTTCCCGCCCGCAAAGCCAGAAAGCTAACGTGTCGGTCCCTCAATCGATCTACAACGTTAGTAGAGTTACGTTCATGACCTCACCTGCAACCAGAAGCGACCGGGAGAAGGTCGTCTCGAAGCTTCCCCTGCGGCTCCGCCAGGAGTTGAAGATCCGCGCGGCACAGCTCGGAGTCGACATCCAGGAAGCCGTCGAGACGGGCATCACGAGCTGGCGCAGTCTCGGCTCGAACCTCTCCCCCATCGACACCTCCGGCGCCGAATCGTTCGCCACCTTCCTCCCCGCCGCCCAGTGGACCGGCTTCCGCGCCGACTGCAAGGACCGGGGCGTCTCCCTCATCCAGGGCCTCGCCCAGTCCGTACAGGTGTGGCTCGACCACCACCCCGCCCCGGCCGTACGGCGGCCCGCGATCGTGCGGCGCATCGTCGTCTGCAACCAGAAGGGCGGCGTCGGCAAGACCGCCATCACCGCCGGGACGGGCGAGGCCCTGGCCGAAGACCCCACGGTCCTCATGCCTGTACGCGTCTCCAAGCACTTCGCCGCCCTCCTCGACGAAGCGAACGACACGGACACGGACAACGGCGGCGACCGCTACGACCCCCTCGCCCTCGAAGACCTGCCCGGCCTCGGCCAGCGCGTCCTGCTCGTCGACTTCGACCCGCAGGGCCACCTCACCAAGCAGCTCGGCCAGGATCCGCTGCCCATGGGCGGGGACTCGCTCACCAACCACATGGCCGGCGACGCCAAGGGCGAGCTGCGCGAGGTGATCGTCGCCATCGACGAGGACCGCTTCGGCGACCGCCTCCACCTCCTGCCCGCCTGCACGGACGCCTTCCTCCTCGACGTACGCCTGGCATCGGTACGCGCCCGCGAAGCCGCCCTCGAACGCGCCCTGGCCCCCGTCGAAGCCGACTACGACGTCATCCTCATCGACTGCCCGCCCAGCCTCGGCCTGAGCATGGACGCCGCCGCGTACTACGGACGCCGCCGCCCCGAGGAGGTGCCCGGCAACTCCGGCACGCTCATCGTCGTCCAGGCCGAGGACAGCAGCGCGGACGCCTACGACCTGCTGACGTCGCAGATAGAGGACATGCGCACCGACCTCGCGCTCGAACTCGACTACCTCGGGATCGTCGTCAACCACTACGACGCCCGGCGCGGGTACATCGCCACCTCCTCCCTCCAGTCCTGGATGGACATCAAGGACCCACGCGTCGTCGGCGTCATCGGAGACCTGAAAGAACAGAAGGAAGCGGTACGGGTCAAGCGTCCGCTCCTGTCGTACGCCCCGCGCTGCGACCAGTCCGTCGGGCTGCGCGCCCTCGCCCGGGAGATCAGCAAGTGAGCAAAGCCAAGGACCTCGGAGCAGGCACGTCGTTCGGCCAGGCCCGAGCCGTCTCCGCCCGGCGCGCCGCCATCGGCGCCGCCACCGGCGCCCCGACCGCCGGCGTCCCCGACCCCACAGAGCTCCCCGTCGGCCGCATCAGCCAGAACCCCGACAACCCGCGCGAGCAACTGCGCGACCTGGACGGCCTGGCCGACAGCATCCGCGAGATCGGCCTCGTCAACGCCATCACCATCGCCTCGGTCGAGGCCTATCTGCGCGAACGCCCCGACCGCGCCGACGACCTCGACCCCGACACCCGCTATATCGTCATCGACGGCCACCGCCGCCTGGCAGCCGCCAAGCTCGCCGGCGTACCGACCGTCCGGGTCAGCGTCGACAACGCCCTCGTCTCCACCGACGAGGCACTCCTCGAAGCGGCCTTCGTCGCCAACGTCCACCGCGACGACATGAACCCGCTGGAACAGGCGAACGCGCTCAAGAAGCTCGTCGAGTTCTACGGCTCCCAGAACCGCGCCGCCAAGAGGCTCGGCATCGCCCAGTCCACGATCTCCTCCAAGCTGTCGGTCCTGGACCTGACCCCCGAACTCCAGGCCGACCTGGTCGAGGGCCGCCGCAAGGTCGAGCACGTACGGAACCTGTCCAAGTACACCGCCGACCAGCAGCGCGAACAGGCCGACGCCCGCGCCGCCGCATCGGACGAACGCCGCGAGGCGACCCGACGCGCGGCGGAGCTATCACGCCGTGACAGCTCCTCGATCGTCCCGGACCTCGCACCGAACGACAGCTCCTCGGCCATCGCCGCCCTGGCACGCGGCCAGAAGGCCGAGCTGTACTCCCGGCCCGAACCCGGCGAAGCGGACGACCTATCACGCCGTGATACCCCACCGACCGACCTGGCCCCCTCACCCCCTGACAGCCCTGCACGCGACGCCGACCTATCACGCCGTGATACCCCCAGGACCGACGCGGACCTATCACGCCGTGATAACTCCACGCCCGATGCCGACCTATCACGCCGTGATAGGTCGGAGGCCGAACCTGACCCCCTCCACGGCAGCGACCTCCCCGCCCCGCGCCCCGAGACCAACTCCGGCCCCGGCGCCCGGCCCGTCGTCAAGATGCCGTGGAACGACGGCGTCGCCTGCGCCGAAATCGCGATCTCACGGATGACCCCCCCAGAGCGCAACCGGATGCTGGAACGCCTCCAGGAGGAGGCGGCCCGGGAAGCCATCAGAACGGAACCGGCAACAGCCGACTGACGGCCCGGCGCTCGGCGTAGCCGTACGTCGGTACGTCGACAGGGGAGCCATCACGCCGCCTCAGGCGCGGCGAGCGGTCCCCGAGAAGGCAGCCGGATTATCACGGCGTGATAGGTAAGCGAGCCCATCGGGCATCAGCAACTGACCTATCACGCCGTGATAACCGGAGCCGGGGGAGTGCGGGAAGAACCGCTCGCTGATGACTCGCTGTGCCGCGTTCTCCTCCACCATCGCCTTGATCAGCTCTCCGCCAGGAGCCGCGCGGCCCGGGGGCGCCCAGATTTTCAGAACGCTCGAACCGGGTGTCGAGTGCCATCACGAAACCCCGGCTCCAATGATCTGCACATCGGATGAATAGATGCAGAAAGCGGTATACCGGCATAGACCCGACTCGCATAAGAGGGCCTCTGGCGCCCGTTCCGGAGGGTGTTGGTGTGATCGGGTCCGGGAGCCTGTGTGAAGCCGTCAGGGGGCCGCACAGCGCCACGTGGTTTCGGGAGCCGCCTTGTTGGCCTTGAAACCGGCCTGGAAAGTGGACTTCTGTGACTGAGCGCTTCAGTTGGCCCTTTAGCGCCCAAGTTGGCCCGCTGAGCGTGATGGTTGGCCCGTGGAGCGGGGCAACGAGCAGCCTGACGGCCATGATGTAGATCACAGGGGCTGGACCTCAATCTTGGTTGAGGGGGCAAGGTTCTGGGCACCGAGGGATGCCACTTAAGGGACCCAGGACCTGCGCTATCGAGGAGCCTTAGATGTCTGACAACCGCGTCATTGTGGTGACTGGTGCGACTGGGAGGCAGGGTGGCGCCACCGCGCGCGCACTGCTGTCTCGCGGCTGGACGGTGCACGCACTGGTCCGTGACCCGAACAAGCCCGAGGCGCTGGCGCTGAAGGAGGCCGGCGCCGTCCTGGTCCGCGGTGACCTGGACGATGTGGCATCGCTGGATGCGGCCCTGCGCGGCGCGTACGGCGTGTTCAGCGTGCAGACCTTTGCTGGACCGGACGGCTTCGCCGGCGAGATCCGGCAGGGTGAGGCCGTCGCGGAGGCGGCCGCCCGCGCGGGTGTCGCGCACTTCGTCTACAGCTCGGTCGATGGCGCCGACCGCCCCGGCCAGGTGCAGCACTTCGCCAGTAAGGGTGAAGTCGAGCGGCACATCACGGCGCTCGGTCTGCCCGCGACGATCCTGCGGCCAACCTTCTTCATCACCAACTTCGAGCACCTGGGCCCCCAGTGGGTGGACGGCGAGCTCACGCTGACGATGGCGCTGGCCCCAGACACGAAGCTCCAGATGATCACCCCGGGCGACATTGGAGGCATCGCCGCCGACGCATTCGACACCCCGGCCGACTACCTGGGGCGCACCGTCGAGATCGCCGCAGACGAGCTGACCGGCCCGCAGTTGGCCGAAGCCTTCGCTCGCACCGCCACCCGTCCGGTGCGCTTCACCTCCCAGCCGATCGAGCAGGTACGCGCCCACAGCGAGGAGCTGGCCGCCATGTTCGACTGGTTCGACACGGTCGGCTTCAAGGCCGACCTGGCGACGCTGCGTGCACAGCACCCCGGGCTGACGTCCCTGGAAGCGTGGGTGGGCGAGTACTGGTCAGCGCCTGCAGTACCGGCCTTCGTGGCCTGAGACACGCGTAGCCAAGGTTGTACAGACTGAGCGCTTCAGTTGGCCGATCGGGCCAACTGAAGCGCTCAGTCACAACTTCTGTCGACGACATATGGATCCGGCCAGCATCACGGCCAGCGTCACGGCCGGGGGACAGGACCTGTCACCGGTCGTCGGACTTGCCGTCGGACTTGCCGTCGGGCTGCTCCGACTCCGCTCCGCCGGAGCGGACATAGGAGCTGCCTGGTTGCTGTCAGTCGTCTGCCGTACGGCGCGACCCTGCCGGAGGTCGAGGGAGCGTTGACGTTCACCGCCGAGGAACGAGCCGCGGCCGACGACCAGAACTGGCTCGACGAGAGTACGGACGAGAACGTCCTGGACGGCCCGCTGCGCCAGTGGCGACAAGCGGCCGAGGCCGGCCTCGGCCTGTTCGGGGCCAATCTCCAGATCTACTGAGCACAGGGGCCGACGGCGGGGGAGAGGGAGAAACAGCGCAGGCGGTCGGTTTTCGGCTAGTCTGGTGCGGCCGGCTCGCCGGAGCCAAGTGACTCACTGACACGGCTCACCGGCCCACCGCAGGCGAGAGGACGACATCCGTGACAGTCGAGTACAGCCTGGCCGACGCCCAGCACCTCCCGTACGTCAAGCACAGCCTGCTCGAAGTCCACACGGAGGCTCGGGCTTCCGACGCCGAGCAGTTCGAGGCGCGTCTTCATGCGGCCGCCGCCAGGCCCGGCTGGACGACGGCCATCGGATACGAGGGGGGCCGGGCCGTCGGGTACTGCCACGGTTTCTCCCTCGCGGCGGACACCGACTGGTGGGCGAACGTGATCGTGCCGTTGCCGGAGTACGTCACGAGGGAGAGCGGGCAGCGGACGGCCGTCCTCAGCGAGATCGTCGTCCGCGAACCCTGGCGGGGCACCGACGTCGCCGCACAGCTCCACGACATATGGCTCTCGCTCCGGCCGGAGGAGCGCGTAACGCTCCTGGTGGACTCCGCCATCGGCGGCGGAGCGCTCCAGACCGTCTGCGAGACCTGGGGGTACCGGAGCGTCGCCGACCACCGAGGACCCGGCGACCCCACCGTGTACACGGTGATGATCCGCCCCGTACACCGCCCCTGACCGGCCCGCGCACGACGCGACTGCCGTAACGACCTGCGGGGCAGGCCGAGTTGCCGTCACGGCGGGGGCGGGGGAGGGGCAGGCAGAGGGCCTGGCACCGGTGGTTTCTCCGGCACGCCGATGACGGGCAGGCCGGTGCCCGGAGTCGCCCCAGGGCTCGCGCGGCGCCGCACACCCACCCATCAGCCGCCCCCTAGTACGCCAAATCCCCAGGCACCACACCCGCCCCGCCCCCGGCCACAGAAGTCCCACCGTCCCGCGGCCCAGGCGGCACAGCCGCCACCCCCAGCTGCGCCAGCCCCGCCGTCAGCTCCCCGCGCGAAGCCACCACCGCCGGTACGCAGTCCGGCGCGAGCCGCACCGCCGAAGCGAGCACCTCGACCAGGCTGAGCGGGTCCTCGACGCCGCCCAGATGCCGGTACTCCACCGCCGCCAGCACCGCCAGCCGCTCCCACAGCCCCAGCCCCGCCCGCCGGTGCTCCCGCAGCAGCACCCGCGACGCCTCCTCGACGTCCACACCCGCGCCGTACAGCTCGTGCAGCCGCCCGCGAAGCTCCTCCATGTACGCCATGTACGCGCGCACTTCCGCCTGTCCCACCAGCGGCCCGTGCCCCGGAACCACCACCCGCGGATCCAGGTCGAGGATCTGCCGGCACGCGTCGACGACCCCGCTCAGCGGCCCGGCCCAGTGCACCGGCACATCCCCGGCGAACAACACGTCCCCGGCGCACACCACCCCGCTCTGCGGCAGGTGCACGACCAGGTCGCCGACGGTGTGCGCGGGCCCCACCTCGTACAGCTCCACCGGCGTCGAGCCGACCAGCAGATCCAGGCGGCCGCTGAACGTCCGTGTGGGCGGGGCGACTTCGAGGCCGCCGTAGTCGTACCGCCCGAAGTGCGCCAGCAGATACCGCTCGAAGGCGACCTCGTCCCGGCACCCGTCAAGCATCGCCTGCAACTGCCCCGGCGTCGGCTCCGCGCACAGATGCGCCAGATTGGCGTCGGTACTGATGATCTCCGCGTCCGGGAACAGGCCGTTGCCGTAACTGTGGTCGCCGTTGGCGTGCGTGTTGACGACCGTCGACACCCGGGCATCCGGCGCCGATACCCGCCGCGCCGCCGCGGCGAGCGCGCGGGTCAGATCAGCGGTGTACGGGGTGTCCACCAGCAGGGTCTCGGCGCCGGAGGTCACCACGACGCAGTTCGCCATGCCCCAGGTGCCCGGGAACTGCGGCAGCCACGCGTGGACTTGGTCGTCGAGCCGGACGAGTTCGGTAGGAATACGCATGCCCGCATTCTGCGCGGGGCCGACCGGGGGCGGCCGAGCGGGGTCGGCCCGAGCCGGCAGACGGGGGCAGGCCGGGCAGCCCCCGCAGCCACCCGCGCACCATCGGGCCCGATCTGGTGATGGACCGTCAACTCGCAAGCCGAAGAGCCTATTTGCTCGACTCCAAGCCCGCAGACGCCCGGGGGAGGGGCGGTGGTTCCCTTACCCAGGGCGTGGCCCGGACCGGGCCCGGTGCGCAGGGTGGCGGCAAGACGATCCGATCCGCCCACCATGCGCGATGTAAAGGACGCTTGACATCGCTCAGGTGTAAAGCCTACTTTCCATACATGCGGAACGACCTACGTCAGCTACGCGTGGCCCAGGGCCTCTCCCAGCAGGAGTTGGGGCAGGTGCTCGGCGTGTCCCGGCAGACGATCAACGCCATCGAGCAGTGCCGATACGACCCCTCACTGCCCCTGGCGATCCGTATGGCCCGCTACTTCGCAAAAACGGTGGAGGAGATCTTTCATGTCGATTGACCACAAGCCCGAGGCCACGCGCGGCCAGCGCTGGGGCGTTCCGGCCCTGGGTCTGGCCATCGGTGTCGGCTACATCGCGATCTTCATGGCCCGGCACGAGCCTGGGATGGCTGCCGCCGGCTTCGTCGTCATGGCCGTCTACGTGCTGATCCTCGTCATGGCATCTCGCCGCTCGGAAGCAGCCGCCCTGCTGCGCGGCGAGGCCACGGACGAGCGCCGCCACGCCATCAACCAGCGTGCGTCCGCGTTCACCATGAACGTACTCGTGCTGGTGCTGCTGACCGGATTCGTGACCGAGCTGATCCGCGGACACAGCGGCCACCCCTGGGACGTCCTGTGCGGCGTGTCCGGCGCTATCTACATCGCGGCCACCATATTCTTCTCCCGCCGCGGCTGACTGCCTCTCACCGGCGGGCGCCGTGTTCCGGCAACGTGGGCGCTCGGGTGTGCGTGGGGCGCGGGGGATGCGCTATATTGGATCTTGAGCTTGCGGTCGCGATCAGCGGTTGCGGGCCCGGCGTTGGTGGTCCAAGGAAAGGCGCCCCACTTCCTGTGGGGAGATGCAGGTGCAAGGCCTGCCCAGCGCTCAAGTGCACAAAGGCCCTGGCCTCCCTAAGGGAGGCGAGGGCCTTTTGCCTGCGGTCACCCAGCGCGTCCATCCCGCTGGAAGACGTGCGACGTTTGCGAACGTGTACTCGTTCAGGTACGCGGTCTGCGTACGGGGCTCTGCGCTGTGTGCTCGGCCTCCGATGGTCTCGTTGTGCCAACCGGTGTGCAATGGCCTGAGGTTCGCCAGGGCGGTGCGCCCTGCCGGGAACGGGTGGACTGCACGCTTGGGCACGGTGCACGGTGAACCTGCGCATCCCTGGTCCCGCGCCCCGTGCTGCTGCGCGGGCTGTGGGGCGCAGTTACCTGTCCGGGCCGGGCGATGCCGATGGGGCCATGGGGGGAGGCCGGCCATGTGCCCGACCACGGCGGTTCGTAGCCCGGCCATGCTGTCGCTCGACGAGGGGCTGGGCGTCGGTGGCCGGCGGCAGGGCTGAGCAGTTCTCCACGTCGATGCGCGTCAGCTCGTACACCCGGGCAGTGCGTTCCGCGTCACCGTTGTGAACCTCGCGTCGTGTTATCACCGCGTTATGCCCGTGTTATGCCTCCCGGTCACGATTGCTTCATCGGGTCTGCGGCGGGGCCCCGGGCCGGGGGCATCGCACGGAGTGCCTCCCGCCGGGAAGCCGTCCCGGGCTCGGACATGAAGATCAAGAGCGGCCGTGTGTCGCTGACCTGTGGGGGGTTTCCTTGCTTCGCTTCAAGAGCATCACTGCGGCCGCTGCGGGCGTGGGCCTGGCCGCTGCCGGCCTTCTGGCCGGCGCCGGAACGGCCACCGCCGGCACCAACGGCCAGCAGGTGACGGTGTCGACCCGCTGGTCCGACCAGATCAGGATCTGCGGCCGCAACCAGGCCGACGAAGAGGCCTGCACCGGCTGGATCGCCACCCCCAACGACTGGACCGCGCTGCCCGGTTGGTGGTGGAAGGGCGAGCTGGTGATCCAGGGCTACCAGCAGGAGAACGGGGAATACCGCGTCGGCTACTGCGACGTGCTGCCCTCGCAGCCCTCGGACTGGACGCAGTGCAACCTCTACGGCACGCTCTGACTCCTTCGCGAGGCGACTGTGCCCGTGCCGGCGGGGCTGGACCGCCCATCCGTGACCAGACGCTGTCTGCCCCGGCCCGCGCATGTCAGGGCCGGGGGCGCCATCCCGTACATCTGATTCATCTACAGGGGACACTCATGCGCAAGACGACCAAAATGCTTGTCGCGGGCGCCGCAGCGGTGGCATCCGTCGCCGGTGTGGCCGGAACCGCTTCGGCGAACACCACAACTGCCTTGTACCGTGGCCAGACCCTGAACGTCGGGGACTCGATCACCGGTATCACCGGCACCAGCACTTGGTACCAGCTGACCATGCAGTCGGACGGCAACCTTGTCGAGTACCGCTGGGACGGCGACCCGACCCAGGGCTCCCAAAGCCGTACGGTGTGCTGGGCATCGAACACCTATGGGTCCGGCGCCAACCACGCGACGTATCAGGCGGACGGCAACTTCGTGGTCTACACCCCGGGCGGTTTCGCGGCATGGGCGTCGAACTCCGCGGGTGGAGGGGGCTCGACCGTGGACATCAGCTCGCGCGGTGCCCTGTACGTCGGCACCAGGCAGATCTCCGGGGCGTGCTGACCACTCTCCCGAGCTGACCGACGAGTCGGTGCCAGGAGGCGAGCAGCGCGGGAGTGTGGCGCAGATGCTCCCAGTCCTCGATGTACGCCCTCTCGAAGGTGCCCCCCGGATGCCAGAGCCGCGTCAGCGAGTCGTCCGCATGGGCGGACCTGCATGGACCGGGTTGGGTGAGACGCGTCGGACTTGGTACGACCCGAGCCACACACCACACAGCCCGGGACAGCCGGCCTTGAGTACCAGCACTCATGACACGGCCGCCGCACTGCGGTGGGGTAGAGGCATGTCTCGCTCCCTGCCGCTCCCCTGGGCTCTGCGCACCGCCGCTCTGCTCGCCGTCGCGGGCACCGCAACAGCCTGCGCCGGCCGCGTTGACCCTTCCGCGCGCTCGGACAGACAGGCATGGGATGCGATGTACCCACCTGCCCTGGACGCGGTGAAGGCCGTGGACCCGCACATCAGACCGGAGGAACTCGCCGGGGGACGCGACGCGTGCCACCCCGCGGATTTCATCGGCGACTCCGAGGACGAGAGCGAGGTCATCGGGTCCGCCCAGATCACCCTCTACGCGTCCCCGTCGGACAAGCGCACGCCGACGCAGCTCGCACGCGACGTCGTCACGCGGATGGAGCGGCAAGGATGGAAAGGGCCACGCCCTGACGACATCGCACCAGTGAACGGCGAGGTCTCCGCGAGGCTGAAGATGCCCGGCTCAGGCATGGCCACCGTCTCCGCGAGCCACGAACGCCCCACCGAGGCCCCGGCCTTCAACCGGATGACAGTCGACCTGACCACCGAATGCCTGCGTAACTCGGACCGGCACGGGTGAGCGGTCGTCTCCCCTCGTCCGCGAGCCGAGGCGCCGGGCTCCTTGTTGACCAGGCTCTCGAACTCGTGGTGGTGGTCATGGAGCCAGGGCAAGCAGGAAGGCTCCTGAGCGATCACCGATTTGTCGCGGGTGTGCGCTTGTACTCCACGATGACCGGCGTTCCGTTCCCGTCCAGGCCGGGGGAATCGATACGGCCCGGGTGCCGCCCTGTGGGGTATCCACTCGCCAGGAAGCGGATACCGAGAGTCGTCACCGGCGAGCCAGGTGTCTGGGGCACGTGCCCCTCGCAGGCGTGGAACGGCTCAGGGCCGCTCATCGGCTCCCCTTCGCCTGCCTCGGTCCTGCGAACGAGCAAACGAGCGAACGAGGTCCGGAGACTTTCATTCCGGTGTCAGCCGCCGGCAGCGCCGGCAGTGTTCAGGAAGTGGTCTGCGTCCTGGGGAGTGGCGAGCCGGCGGAGCTCCAGCCATGAACTGTCGGCGAAGTGGATGCGGAAGGTTGCGAAACCACGCGGTTGACCGGCTTCCGCTTCGATGCGTGCCTCGTGGCGGCTGAACTCCGTCACGATCTGGAAGTCGTCGGCCTTCGTGGGCGACAGACGGCGGCGCGGCGAGGCGGCCACGCAGATTCGGTCCCGAGCCAACAGGACGAGGCGTCGCGGGTTGGGGGACTGCGAGTACCAGCGCAGCAGTAGCTGGCCGGCGGTCAGGCCCCAGTCTCCGTCGAAGACTCCCTCAGCCGGGTCCCGATCGGCCGTTGTCGGCGGCGTAGGCAACCGAGTGTCGCCATCGGTCGTCTGCTGGCCTTGCCTGCCCGGTGCGGGCTTGGACCTGAGATGCCCGTCGGTCTTCTTGCTCAGCGTGTCGAGGAGGTACCACGGGACGATGATGAAGAACCCCAGCACGGCGCCCACGTAGAGCAGCCAGTGGTGTCGCCCCTTGAGCCGTCCCTTCCCCGCCGCTCGGTGGACGTCCTTGGGCGGCGCCGGGATCGCCTTCCCTATGCCGCACCACACCAGGGCCACGGGTTCCTCGCCCAGGATCTTCCGGGCCCGTCGTTCCACCTTGCGCTTGGCCATTCGAAGATCGTACGACGGGACGGCCGGGGGATCGGAGGTACCCAGTGCCTCGTACAGCTCACCGGTCTGCTGCTGGCAACATGGTGCCCACGGCGACGACCGGTTTCGCCAGACGGCGCAGACGCGGCAGGCGGTCCATCACCACCGTCGCGCACACGATCACGAGGACCGCGACTCCCACGCTGCACCATCGCGGTCTCGGTGGCGGCGTCCTCGCTCAGGCCGTAGCGGGCGATCTCGAACTTGCGGGCCCGCCACCACTCCGTCCGGGTATTGATCACCACCCGGCGCAGGTAGGCGTCCGCGAGGTTCTTGTCGACGATCTGGTCCCACCGGTCGAAGGTCTGCGTGAAGGCGGTCTGGAGCAGGTCCTGGGCGTCCACCGGATCAGGAACCAGGCGGCGGGCCGTGCGCAGCAGCGCGTCCTGCCTGAGCCGTACGTACTCCTCGCAGCGCAGCGCCTCGTTGCCGCTGAACACTTCGGCGTCCTCCTCGTTCCGGGGCCGACGTGTGCCCGCACCGATGGAGGGAGGCGGCCGATGGCGGGCCGGAGGTGCCGGGATACCTCCGCGTCCGGCGGCAGCCAGGGCGGCGTGGCCGTGCCCTGCCGTGCACCGCCCTGCCGTGCCAGCCTCGTTCAAGGGCAGGCCGTGGGGGTGTCCGCCGGGCGTCCGGAGCCCATCCGCCACCCGGCGGAGCGCGCCCCCGCCGGGTGGCGGTCCGATGCGGGGCGGCCGCATCGGACCGGTTGGCGCTCGTGGACACCGTCTCCTCGGCGCTGGTTCATGACGCTCTCGGCCCCGCGGTCGTGGTCTCAGGGGCGGACGGAGCAGAGGGCCGAGTGAGCAGGCGGGCGATGGTGGTCGAGCCGACGCCGTGGAGCAGAACGCTGCCGAGCACGGTGAGCGTCGTCGCGTACAGGACGGTGTCCGCGTGGGGCCCGTCGGGGAGGGTGTTGAAGGCGATCAGCCCGAACACGATCGAGGTGGTGCCGCGTGGTCCGAGGGCTCCCAGCATGAGTCGTTCGCGCCAGGTGAAGTGTGAGCCGAGGAAGGCGAGCAGGATCGGCACGATGCGTACGACGGTGAGGGCGGCGACGCAGAGCGCGACGGTGGGCCAGTGGACGCCGTCGCCCAGTGCGAGCACGACGGCGTTTCCGAAGAAGAACCACATGCACATGGTCAGGATCGAGTTGGTGTCCTCGATCAGCCGGAAGTCCGAGGCGTCGGGGGCTTGGGCGCCCCCTCGCCGGGTCGGGGACTGCCGGACGTAACGGAAGGCGATGCCGCAGACGAACGAGGCCACGAAGCCGTTGCCGTCAGCCGCCACAGTGGTGGTGTAGGCGAGCAGTGGTGCGACCAGCACCAGGATCCGGCGTGACTGTTCGGTCATCCAGTGCATGCGGTCGGCCGAGTTCATCAACCAGGCCAGCAGCGGCCCCAGCACGATGCCGGCGACGAGTGCCTTCGCCGCGGACGGAACGGCCGTGCCCAGTGCCTGCATGGGGGTGTGGGCTTGTGCGGTGGAACCGGCCAGGATCAGAGCGAACAGGAAGATGGGCGACACGATCCCGTCGTTGTAACCGCCCTCCACGTTGAGGACGTTGCGCACCCGTGCCGCGATGCGCGTGTCGCGTACCAGTGTCTCGGCCGGGGCGAAGTCGGTCGGAACCACGATGCACGCGATCAGCAGCAGGAGCGCCGCAGGCAGCGCGGGCAGCAGCAGCGAGCCCAGCAGGACCATCGCGGCCAGACTCAGGGGCAGTGCCACCAGCAGTGCCCGGGCGGCCGCGCCGGGATCGTTGCCGAACAGTCGCCCGCCCGGCAGTTCGGTCGCGTCGACGAACAGCAGGACCGCCAGGATGACCTCGGCCACGTGCTGGGCGACCTCGGAGTTCAAGGTGGCGGCGATCTCGCTCTGGGTGAACAACCCGGTGATGATCCCCGCGAGGACCAGCACCAGAGGGGCCCTGACGTGCCGCTGCTCCAGCCATCCGGCGACGAGCGACCACCCGGCGGCCGCAGCGGTAATCACGATCAAGGTGAAGACCATGTGGATTCCTGTTTCGGGACACAGAACGTGACGAGTTACGGGGCGAAGAGGGAGTCGGCCCGTGCATGCCGGCGCTTCGCACGCACGCGGAACCTGCACCGACCGGCGGGATGTCCACTGCCGATGGACCGGACTTCCCGGTGCGCGGTGGGGTGCGCGGTGGGGTGCGCGGGTCAGTCCGCGCGGGACGGGATGCGTATCCGCACCCGGTAGCCGCCCTCGTCGGTCGGGCCGGACGCGACGGTGCCGTGCAGGATGTCGGCGCGCTCCTTGAGGCCCGGCAGGCCCTGGTGTGCGCCGGGCAGGGGCAGGGAGGGGCGGGACGGCGCGCTGTTGGTGACCGTCACGCCGACGGCGTCGCCGTCGTGCCGGGCGGCCAACGTCCTGACCGACTGGGGAAGTTGATCCCGTTCGGTGTCCTTGAGGAGGAAACCGGCCGCGCCCGAGTGGAGGGCCGTGAGGACGTACTCGTCGGTGTCGAAGGTGGTGAGCATCGCCACAACAGGGGGAGCGGGCAGGGCGCGCAGCTGAGCCAGCACCGTGAGGCCGTCCACGTCCGGCATCCGGATATCGAGGAGGACGACATCCGGACGGTGTTCCCGCACCGTGTCGAGGGCGTCCCCGCCCGACGCCGTGGCGACGACCTCGATGTCGTCTGCCGCGCCCAGGATGAGGCGGAAACCGGATCGGACCAGCGCCTCGTCATCCACCGCCACTACCCGAATCACGTGCGTCGCACCCCGTCGTCAATCGATCCCTGTCGTACTCGACCGTAAGGTCCCTCGCCATCCCCGGCGAGGTCATGAGCCCGGTTCCAGCCGGTCGGGGGGCCAGTTCCCACCAGTCGGCGGTGGCATCGGCACGTGTCGGATACCGCGCCGACCGGCAGGTTCCAGCCTGGGGCGGGTACGGCTCCCTACCCTGGAGTGAGGTCACGGTGATGCGTTTGCCGGTGGAGCCGATGCCCGCCCAGGCCCGTGAGACGCTCCCCGGCCCGGGTGCCCTGCCGGGTGGGCCGGCGTTTGAGGCGAAGTCCGACGGTTCTCCAGACATTCAGATGTGTCTCACCTGCTGGTGCCGTCGTTTCAGGAGCCTGTGCGCGAGGGTGGCCACGGGAGTGCGGGCGCGTTCTTCGTCGTACGCATGACGATGTGCGACCCGTTCCAGGTGAAGGCGATCGGTACGTTGCGCGGGGTTCCGTCCTTGGCGACGTGGGCCGGGCGGGTCACGTCACGGGCGGGCAGCTCATGGCTGATCGGGCGGTTCAGAACCTCGATGATCTCGTTCGGCTGCGTGGTTCGGTTTCTCCTTCTCAGCGCAGTTGCTCGGCCAGTCCGAGGATGATGGGTTCGTCGACGCGCCGGCCCCGGAGCACCGGACCGTGCAGCAGACCGTCGAATACATCACCGAACACCTCGACAGCGACCTTGCCACCACCGTGCTCGCCGGGTACGCGGGAGTCAGCGGACGTCATCTGTCCCGGCTGTTCCTCGACCAGCTCGGACAGACACCAGCCCAGTTCGTACGGACCGCCCGAGCCGAGGCGGCCTCACAACTCCTCGTCTCCACAGCACTGCCGCTGGCTTCGGTCGCGAGGCGTTGCGGGTTCAGCTCCGCCGAAACGATGAGGCAGGTGTTCGTGGACCACTACGGAACGACACCCAGCCAGCACCGCACGGTCCACAGCGCTCCCCAGGCCGCACCCTCCGCGCGCAACCTGATCCCTCCTGCGGGAGGGCCGGAACACCACCCGGCCATCGGCTGGCTTCGGGAGCAGGGCCGAGCCATCGGTAGCTGAAGTGGCGAACGTTCCTGAACAGCCCGTGGTTACCGTTCACCCGGGTGCGACGTAATTCGCGGGTTCTGGATGTTCTGAGGGACTGAAGGCGCAGGTCATCGGGCTGTGAGGGGCGCGAACGCCTGGAAGTTCCTAGAGACGCGACTTTCCTGATTCACCTGCGCTGGCCTGTGGCTTCGGCCTGTCGTCTGGAGCCGTGTACGTGAAGACGACGAAGCGGGAGAGCAAGTCCGGGACGGTCCGGTACCTGCACCTGGCCCACAACGAGTGGGACCCGGTGAAGGGGCGGGGGGGGGGGGGGGGGGGGGGGGGGGGGGGGGGGGGGGGGGGAGTGACGCACGCACAACGCCCCGCGTGCGCGAAAGCGGAGGAGAT
>NZ_JBVIHM010000007.1:0-42683 GCF_055570295.1 Streptomyces sp. NPDC031265 | reverse complement strand
CGACGAAGTGAAAAATCAAGCCTGTGATGCTCCGTTCCCTCCACTTGCCCAACACCGGGGGGGGCCTGGGGAAGGGGCGTTTTGCGCCGGGAGGGGTTTTCCCCCTTCGCCCGCGAGGACAACCTGGACCGCCACGCGGTCAGGCGCGGACGAGATGCGGGACCGGACCCTTTCCAAGATCGTGTGGGTGGCCGACCGCGGCTTCTCCTCCGCCGAGAACCACCGCTACCTGCGGAAGGGCGACCACGCCCACATCATCGGCGAGAAGCGGTCTCGCGGCGCTCGAGGGTCGCGGCAGACGACCTCCCTCTCCGCCTAGGACTTGCCGGGCTTCAGATCGCCGATCACCCCGATCCGGATGCCCAGCCACGGATAGGTGTGGTTGTAGAACACGTTGTCCTGCGGCTGCAGCCCGACAGCGGAGGGCCACATCTGGAAGGCCGGTGCGTTGGAGACCCCGCCGTGGAGCCGCCGCCACACCCGCAGGGAGCTCCGTCCGGAGGGGGGCGCCGTGATCGTGTCGGTCCACTCGACCGCATTGCCACCCTGGTCGAGAGTGCCCCACGGCGAGGTGGTCCTCGCCCCGCCGACCGTGCTGAGGCTGCCCTGGTAGACCTCGGCGTAGGTGCTGGGGTCAAGTCCCAATGGGTTGACGGTGGAGCAGGCTTCGGGCTGCAGTTGTCCCGGGCACCAGCTCGGAGCCGGCTTTCCGCTCGCGTGGTACGAGGCCAGTGGCTGGGTCGCCGCGTTGGTGACGTCGCCGGTGGCGGGGTTGAGGGCGGTGGGGTTGGGGGCGGTCGCGTCTCCGTCGCCGAAGACTCCCGGGTTGGTCGGGTACTTCCAGTAGGAGTAGGTGCCGCCGCCGCGCGGGTCGTAGTAGGCCGCCTTGATCCATTCGTCCTGACTCGGCAGGACGAAGCCCGAGCTGTGGGCTCGGGTCGTATTCGGCCGGGCCAAGTCGTACATTCCGCGCTCGGTCCGCGCCGACAGTTCGACCTGATAAGTGACATAGTTGAAGCGGCCGTTGCTGCTGGACCGCTTGGAGACCAGTCGGCCGTTGTAGAGCGAGTTGACGAAGCGTGCCGCCCTCAGGAAGTTTGCGAAGCCGTACGGCTTGTCCCCCCACTCCGGAAAGGCCACCGAGTAGTGGCTGCCCCTGTGGGCGCTGCCGGAGAAGTTGATTTGGCCGTACCTCGGCCATGCCGACGAGCTCTCAATCTCGTCATAGAGACCGAGGCGGTCGCGTCCCTCGGGATCGGCCGTATTCAGGAACGCCACCCACTGCTTCACGGTGACTTCGAGCTGCCCGATCTCGTAGCCATGGCGCACGCCGCCGACACTCAGACACTTGCTCGGGGTGGGAGCTTCGGCGCACGAGCGGTACAGGGCGTCCTTGAACGGGACAATGCCCACCGAAGGATTACCGGGCGCGCCGACCTTGGCGGTCCTGAGTGTGATGACCGCGCCCCTGTCGGAGGGGTTGTCCCCAGAGGGACGCGGCTCGGCAGCAGCACCGGAGCCGGCCGTCACGGAGGTGGCGAGCAACGCCGACAGCCCGCACGCCGCTACGACGGCACTGCTGAGGCGAGTACGGCGGGAAACGAAGTGCATGAGCATTCTCTTTTCGGCCATGGCAGCCCTCTCCGCGGCAACGGCCAGCGCGGATCGGACCGACGATCACTCAACGGTCGACGCCACGCTAACCTTATTCACTACTCTCCGCTTTCGCTGCGTCACGGAAACCGCATGTCTGGCCGTGGGAGGTCTGGAATTTCGGTCGCGACCGGGCGCGGGAGTGAATCCCATGGGCCGCCCGGTGCAGGAAGGAGGAAAGAGCGGAAGGCGGGTGGGGTGCCCCTATGCCTTTGGCCGAGAGGACAGTCCGTGTCCCTGACAGGCGCGGCGCGGAAGGGCCCGGTTCCCTGTGCTCGGACGCTCTGTCGAGATGTGGCAGCAGTATCGGCGACCGGCCCGAAGCCGGACTCCGAACCGCCGTCAGGTCAGGCCCGTGACGTGCCGACCCTGCCGAGATGCCGGACGAAGAACCGGGCCGAGTTGTCGACCTCGAATCCGGGCACCTGGTTATGCCTGCCCGGATAGGCGTACAACACCTTTTCCTTCGAGGCGCAGGCGTCGACCAATGCGAGACCGGATTGGCGGTTGATTTGCTCGTCGTCCCACGGGAGCAGGAACTCGATCCGAATGGTGATCTGGCTGGCCGCCTCGGTCAGGGCCTCGTACACGAAGCCCCCACCGAAGGCCGCAGCGGTGAACGTCAAGCCGCCGTAGCCGACCGGCGCTTCGGTGCCGATCTCGGGCAGAGCCTGGAGGGCGTCCAGGGTTGCCTGCCATTCCGGCACGGCGCGCTCCGCCAGTGAGCTGTTGCAGTCGACGACGATCGGGCCGATCGGCTCTCCTGCCGCCCGAGCTCGCCCGTAGCGGATTCCCCTTCCCACACGCAGAGGCTCCGCCCCGACATTCGGGGCGGAGCCTCTGTGGCCGTTGTCGCAGGCCAGGACATCTAGGAACAGCAGATCGCAGCCGGGCGGCAGCGCATCACCGACGGGCCGCGAAAAAACGGCCGCCCCGACCGTCTCCCGGCTATTCGACCACTTGGTGTCGGGCAGGAAGCGGACCTTGACACCGGTCTCGTGGCAGCAGAGCCGGCGCTGCGTGAGTCCCTGGCCGGACTGAGTAACCCCAAACTCATCCGCCGGTGTTCGCAGCTGAGGCCCGCGCCCGACACGGGAGAGCAGACCGGCATCCCGCCATACGCACCGGCTGCTGGCCAGGCGAATCCTGCATCTCACCGAGGAGATCAACGACCTCACGGCCCGGATCGGCACTGCGATCGGTTCCTGCGCACCCCAACTCCTGGGCCTCTACGGCGTCGGCCCGGACACGGCAGCGGCTTTGCTGACCACAGCCGGCGACAACCCGACCGCCTGGCCAGCAGGCATCGTTTGCCGCCCTGTGTGGTGCCAGCCCCGCGGAGGCATCGTCCGGAAAGACCCAGCGTCGCAGACTCAACCGCGGCGGCGACCGCCATGCCAATTCAGCGCTTTATGCCATTGTCACAGCCCGCCTGCCCTGGGGCGCCCGCACCCGTTCCTCCGTGGAACGACGCGTTACCGAGGGCAAGACACGACGCGAAGCCATCCGATGCCTCAAGCGCTATGTCGCCCGCGAGATCTACCAAGCCCTCCTCACCTCCAGGAGGCAATCTCCGGCACCGGCCTCCGCCGGTTGACATCCCTAGGGGCATCAAGCGTGCTCACGTCTTCCACGGCACTGTCACTGTCGCAGCGATCAAGCTATGGCTTCGGGCAGCACCCTGCTCGGCCACCCGTTGATCCACGCTTGACCTCAAGCATGCTTCAGGTTCTACGTTCATGGTCATCGGCAACAGCCAACAAAGGAGACAGTTCCCATGACCACGACCGCCGTTCCCGAGACCTACCGCAACGCTGTCGTCGCCCACATCATGGTCGACGGCGCCGCGAACGCGATCGACTTCTACACCCGAGCATTCGGTGCCGAAGAACTGTTCCGCCTCAACGGCCCGGAGGGACGCATCGTGCACGCCGAGGTCAGGATTCAGGGCTCCACCCTCATGCTGGGCGACGCCGAGGGACCACTCTTCAGTGCACCGACGGCTGTCGGCGGCACCACCGTGGGCCTACACGTCTTCGTCGCTGACGTCGATGCGCTCGCGCAGCAGGCCACCGCGGCCGGCGCGGAACTCCTGCAGCCACCGGCCGACCAGTTCCATGGCGACCGCACGACCATGTTGAAGGACCCCTACGGCCACGTCTGGGTCTTCCTCACCCACTTGGAAGACCTCACGCCGACCGAGGTGGCCCGCCGAGCCCGGGAACTCTTCCTCTGAACGATGATCCGCCGACAGTCCCTAGGGTTGCGAGCATGTCCGGAGTGGATGACCAAGCGGCTCCCCAGGTGTCGGACGACGTCTCGGACGTCGTCGTGGTGGAGGGGCATGCCCAGTCCTACCGTGGCAATGTGCATGAGGAGCTCAAGGTCGTCCTGGTGCCCGACTCCGGTTTCACCGTGCGGCGGCGCGGCACGACGTTCCGGGCGGCCCCGGGCCAGTTGGTCGCTCTGCATGCCGATGATGCGCATTCCGGAGGGCCGGATGGCGACGATCCCGCGCGCTGGCTCATCATGTGCGTGGCACCGTCGTTGATCTCCGAGGTCGCCGCGCCCGACGCGGTGCGGTTCGGTGATCCGGTGATTCGGGACGACGGGGGCCTCGCTGACCGGTTCCGGGCCGTGCACGGGTCTCTGTACGGGCTGGCCGGACGACCCGTTTCGGCGCTGACCCGGGAGACGGGGGTCCTGGACTTCGTCGCGGCACTGGCCCGGCGCACGCCCGACGTAGCGGGCGAAGCCAAGGGTACGGGGGCGGCGCGGCGTGCCCCCGAGCTCGTACGCGAGTATCTGCGGGCGCACCTCACCCGCAATGTGACGCTCGACGAACTGAGCGTGGTGGCGGGCGTGAGCAAGTACCGGTTGGTGCGCGTCTGCACGGCGTGGTTCGGACTGCCGCCGCACAAGCTGCATCTACGGCTCCGGCTCGACCGGGCACGGGAGTTGCTGCGGCGAGGCAGCGCGATCGCCGAGGCCGCGTACGCGACGGGTTTCCACGACCAGTCGCACCTGACGCGAGTGTTCGCCTCGGCGTACGGCGTCACCCCGGCCGTGTATCAGGCGACGTTCCGTGGCCCGGCCCGTCCACGCCGTGCCCCGCGCTGACGCGGGCGGGGCAAGAACGTGCAATACGGCGGGTGACCGCCGCTCCTAGGTTTCCTCCTGGGCCGAGGAGATGCCTCGGCACGATCGAAGGGGACGCACATGCCGATCGAGAAGATCGAATTCGACAACGACGGTTACCGGCTGGTGGGCGACCTGCATCTGCCCGTGCCGGGTACCGAGCCGCGCGGCGCGGTCGTGCTGACGGGCCCGTTCTCCGGAGTGAAGGACCAGGTGGTCGGGTATTACGCGGCCCGGTTCGCCGAGCGCGGATATGTGGCCCTGGCCTTCGACCACCGCAACTGGGGCGACAGCGAGGGCACGCCGCGCCAGCATGAGGACGCCACGGCCAAGGTCGCGGACCTGCGGAGCGCCGTGGGGTTCCTGGCCGGGCGGCCCGAGGTCGATGCTGAGAGGATCGCGGTGGCGGGGGTGTGCCTGGGCGGGATCTATGCCGCGCAGCTCGCCGCGTTCGACCCCCGTGTCAAGGCGGTGGCGCTGATCGCGGCGGCGTACAACAACCCCACGCTGATCCGCGAGCGGTTCGGGGCGGACAACTTCGCCGCTTTGATGGGGCAGTTCGCGCAGATCGCGCAGCAGCAGGCGGACACCGGAGAGGTCGCGTACTGGCCTGCGGTCAATCCGGAGGGCATGCCCGCCGGCAACCCCGGCCCGGAGCCCTTTGCCTACTACGGCACCGAGCGCGGAGCCCGGCCCGGCTGGGAGAACCGCTGCACCGCGCTGTCGGTGCTGCAGGAGCTGACGCTCGACGTGGACGCGTACCTGCCGCTGGTCACCGCGCCGTTGCTGATCGTGCACGGCCGCGGTGACCAGGCCGTCCCTGTGGCCGACGCGGAGGCAGCGTTCGCCAAGGTGCCCGGGCCGAAGGAGCTTCTCGTGCTGGATACGAGCAACCACATCGACCTGTACGACGACGATACGTATGTCCTGCCGGCCGTCGCCCGCGCCGCCTCCTTCTTCGACGCGAGCCTGTGATGCGGTACCGACTGCTGGGCCGGACCGGGCTTCGGGTCTCCGAAGCGTTCCTGGGCACCATGACGTTCGGCGAGGACTGGGGATGGGGCGCCGGCAAGGAGGAGTGCCGGGCGATGTTCGCCGCGTACGCGGAGGCCGGCGGGAACGTCATCGACACGGCCAACCGGTACACGGAGGGCAGCAGCGAGCGCATCGTCGGCGAACTGCTGGGATCCGACCGCGACCGCTTCGTGCTGGCCACGAAGTACACGCTGACCATGGACGGCACCGACCCCAACGCGAGCGGCAACCACCGCAAGAACCTGGCCCGTTCGGTGGAGGGAAGCCTGCAGCGCCTGGGCACCGACTACATCGACCTGCTGTGGGTGCACATCTGGGACCCCAACACGCCGGTAGAGGAGACGATGCGGGCCCTCGACGACCTCGTCCGCGCAGGCAAGGTGCTGTACATCGGTATCTCGGACGCTCCCGCGTGGTTGATCTCCCGCGCCCAGACCATGGCCGAACTGCGCGGCTGGACACCTTTCGCCGGGCTGCAGCTTCCCTACAGCCTGGTCAAGCGCGACATCGAGCGTGAACTCCTGCCCATGGCAGCGAACCTGGACCTGTCGGTGGCCGCGTGGTCGCCGCTGGCCGCCGGGGTCCTGTCCGGCAAGTTCACCCGGTCCGGCGGTGACGGTCCCTCGCGGGTCGACCGCGCCACCGTCGCCGAACGCGACCTGACGATCGCGCGGGCCGTCGACGCGGTCGCCGACGAACTCGGGGTGTCCTCCTCGCAGGTCGCCCTCGCGTGGACCAGAGCACACCAACCGTGGATCCACCCGATCCTCGGCGCCCGCAACCCGGCCCAGCTGGCCGACAACCTCGCCGCGATCGACCTGCGACTGCCGGACGACGCCGTCGTCCGGCTCGACAAGGCGAGCGCGATCGACCTCGGTTTCCCGATGGACTTCATCCTCGACACGACCAGCGACTTCGTGTACGGACCCAGCGGGCAGCGGACCGACGGCCGCCACGGACAGTACTGACACAGTGCGGTTCCCCCGGTCACGACCGGGGGGCCACGTGCGTGAGCTTGTCGGGGTTGAGGACGGCGAAGATGCCGTGGACCAGGCCGTCCTCGCGTACGTCGAACGTGACGAGCTGGCGGCCGCCGTCGACCTCGGTCCACACCGCCGGCGAGCCGTCGTTCACCTCGACCAGCCGCGTGGCGCCCAGACCGTATCGGGCGAGAAGGCCGGCCAGGAACGCCAGGACGTTCGCGCGCCCCTCGACCGGCCGCAGCGCGGCGCGGACCTTGCCGCCTCCGTCGTTCCAGACCACCACGTCCTCACTCAACAGGTCGGTCAGGGGGGTCAGATCGCCGTGCTGCGCCGCATCGAGGAAGCGCCGCAACAGCTCGCCGTGCGCGTCCGCGTCGAGGTGGAACCGTTCGCGGCCGACGGCGAGGTGACGGGCCGCGCGGCTGTGCAGTTGACGGCAGTTCGCCGCCGTTACGCCGACGATCGCGGCGATCTGGTCGTAGGGCAGCTCGAACGCCTCCCGCAGCACGAACACCGCCCGCTCCGGCGGGGCCAGACGCTCCATCAGGTGGATGGTCGCGTAGGCGAGCGAGTCTCGCAGCTCGGCGGTCTGGGCCGGACCGAACGCTTCGGCGGCGACCGGTTCGGGCAGCCACGGCCCGGTGTACGCCTCGCGCGTCACGCGCGCCGACCGCAGTTGGTCCAGGGCCAGGCGCGTGACGACGGTGACGAGGAAGGCGCGTGGGACGCGGATCTCGGCGCGGTCCTCGGCGGACCAGCGTAGATACGCCTCCTGCACCACGTCTTCGGCATCCCACATGCTGCCCAGGAGCCGGTATCCGAGGCCCAGGAGCAGCGGCCGGTACTCCTCGAAGACGGCGTCGGGGGATTCTGGTGCCGTCGGTGGTGTGGTGGTCATCGGTGGCCCCTCCGTCGGTCTTCCGTGCAGCGGATGCTCGGTCGCATCATGCCGCCTCGGCGGCGGCGGTCAGGCCCTCGCGCCAGGAGGCGTACCGGGGACGCCAGTTGAGGGTGAGGCGGGCCCGGGCGTTGTCGGCGCCGCGCAGCCGGTCCATGAACGCGACACCCCAGCCGCCGACCGCGAGCCGGGCCAGGGCAGCCGGAGCGTTCTTGGGCGCGGGTGCGCCGAGCCCGGAGGCGAAGACCGGCAGCCACGTGTGCAGCGGGGCCGGGTCGTCGTCGACGACGTTGAGGACGCCACGGGTGTCGCGGTCGAGTGCGGCGACGATCGCGGTGGCCGCGTCGTCGGCGTGTGTGAAGGAGAACACCGCGTGGCCGCCGCCGACCAGCGGAACCTTGCCCGCCCTGACCTGGGCGGTGAAGGCGCCGTCGGCGGCGTACGCGGAACCGGGGCCGTACAGGTGCCCGAACCGCAGGACGATGCCGCCCGCCGCGACCGTCTGCTCCTCCAGCGACTCCAACGCGGCGAGCACCGGCGCGAACTGGCGGGGGGTCGCATCTCGCCACAGCGGGTCGTCCTCGTTGGCGAGTCCGGCGCCCGGCTGGTAGCCGTACGCCAGCCCCTGGGCGACGACCCGCCGCACACCCGCCGCCCGGGCGGCCTGCATCAGGTTGCGGGTGCCCTCGGTGCGCAGCCGGTTGGTGAGCGCGAAGTCCCTGGCGAGGTGGCGCGGGTTGACGTCGGCGGGGATGGCGGTGAGCAGGTTGACGACCGCGTCGGCCGCGGCCTGCCGTACCGCGGCGAGCAGTCGGTCACGGTCGAGCGCGTCGGCGGTGACGACGTCCGCGCCGGTCGCTGCGAGCGCGGCGGTGCGGCGGGGGCCGCGGGACAGGGCGACCACGTCGTGGCCGACGGCGGTGAGCAGGGGGACGAGACGGCTACCGATGACGCCGCTCGCTCCGGCAACGAGAACACGCATGATGACGGACTCCAGAGTTCGTGGTCCGGCGGCCCGACATGGCGTCGGTCGCGCGCTTGCACCGTCAGGACGGGCGACCCCACGATCCCGTGACAGATAACTGCTGTGATCCAGATCACGGCGCGGGGGAGCGGTGTCGAGCCCGGCTGACCGGATGCGCGCTGCGCGATCCGGCCGCGGCAGGAAGAGGCTCGCCAGGAGTGGGCCGGCCCTCCGTCCTCCCAGGGGTGGTGGAGGTGGTCGGCCTAGGTTTGTGATGCTGCGCGCGACACCGTCTTCGACACCGCCCGCTCATCCGCGTCCGCCAGCCAGATGTCGTTTCGTGGGGGTGTCGTTGAGGTACGGAGAGTGGCGTGTGCTGGGGATATCCGAGGTTGGTTGAGACCGTATGAGCGCGGTCTCGCGGGGGCATAGACCTGCTGACTTGGGGAGGTCTCGTTCTCGTTGAGGGTTTCTCGGTGTTCCTCGGGTAGTCCCGCCCTCTAAAGGCCGGTGCGTGTTTTCCCTGGTCGCAGTGATCTGCGCCGATCCGGGGCAGCCAGGGGGACCACTACCGGCGGGGTGTGCGGGGTTGGTTCACGGTGGGCGATGATGGTTTTCGGCGAGGTGGTCCAGGCGAACGGCTTCCAGTGACGCTTTGGTGATGCGTTCGGTGCTGTCGAGAATGCTCGTGATCGCGGCTTGGCGGATCAGGTGGGTGAGGCTTCCGATCCGCCCTGCGGTCCGTTGGTGGAGGTAGGCGGCGTGGCGGGGGAGCGTGTCCGTCCGGTGCGTACGGAGATCGAGCGTTGCTTCCACTCCCGCGATCAGTTCACGGATCGGCTCGCGTTTCCCGAGCCGCGCCGGGAGCGCCCCGCATTCCACCAGGGAGGCCCGTGCGGCGAGTTGAGCCCCGCGCACCCCACTGAACAACGCGGTGGCGGTGACGTCGATGCCCGCGTACACGAACGTCGCTTTGATGCGTTCGGTGAGGTCTTTGAGCAGGTCGGCGGTTTCCGGATTGCCTTGTCAGCCACGCGCGTGTGAAGCAGTCGTATCGGCCTTCCCGCACTGTTGTCAGTGGCTCCTACTGCCGTTGGCATTGTGCCTGTCGGTGGACCCGTCCACCGCCTCCGCCTCGGGCGGCAAGGTGACCCAGGACACCCATGTTCCCCACACCGCCAGCAGCTTTGTTTGTCCCTGCCAGGGCACCCAGCGCGTCTACATCGGCTGTTCTTTCACCGGACATGCAAGAGGCGGGGCCCAGATCCGTTAAGGATGTGGGCCCCGCCTGAGAAGTTGGTTGGGAGCAGGGAGAACGCCCTGCTGTCAGGGGATCAAGCCTTGGAAGCCGTCTTCGCGTCGACCTCGGCGAAGAACTCGTCGGCCACCTCCCGGGCCCGCGGCAGATCAGCCAGTGGCTCGCCGACCATACGGCTGGCCAGCTCAGTGGCCAGACCAAAGACATCCTCGCGCAGCTCTGCCTCGGCCAGGATACGGTCGGCCTCCAGCTGCACCTTCGCCTCGGCGACCAACTCGTCACGCACCTGCTGCCCCTCTGCGCGCAGCGCGGCAATGAGCGCGACACCTTCCTCGGTTGCTGCCTGACGGGTTTGCGCAGCCTTGTGCCGAGCGGCGCTCAGCTCAGCCTGGTACTCGGCGTGGATGCGCTCGGACTCCTCGCGAGTCTCCTCCGCCCGCTCAAGACGACCTTCGATCGCGTCCTCGCGCGCCGCCAAAGTCTTCTCAAGGCGGGGGAGCAGGACCTTCGCGATGATGGCCCATACCGGCACGAAACAAATCAGTGCAACTACGAGGTCGAGGATTTTCGGTTCAAGAGGTCCCATGTTCACAATCGTATCGTCGCCCTTCAGGGCCACAGCGGCCGGCTACGAGGCCCTCTCTCCACCAAAGAGCCTGCGCAGCAAGGAGGTTGACCTCATGTACCGCAAACACTTCTGACCAAAAGGCCTCATACCGATGAATAGCACCCGACCTAGTACTGCAGCCGCAGTTAATTGACTGGCTCGCGAGCCGCTCGTTGAGCCAGTCATGGGTGGGGATGTCACGGTTGACGAGGTGCAGGGCTGGGCTGCGGGCCTGGATGGTCTGCACGCTCGGATCAGCCACTGTTTCCGCAGATCAGAGCCACGCCGCAGGGTCCTGGAGTACATGCGGGGGCTTCTGGCTCCGCTCGAACGCAAGAACGGTTGGACATTGGCTGAGCAAGCCGGCGAGCGATGCCCGGACGGCATACAGCGGCTGCTGAACCAGGCCGATTGGGACGTCGATGTCGTCCGTGACGAGGTCCGCGACTTCATCCTGGAACATCTCGCCTTGCGAGACGGGGTGTTGATCGTCGATGAGACAGGATTCATCAAGAAGGGCGTCCGTTCCGCCGGAGTGCAGAGGCAGTACACGGGCACCTCGGGGAAGATCGACAACTGCCAACTGGGTGTGTTCCTCGCCTACGCCTCCGCGGGCGGTCGGGCGCTGATCGACCGCGAGCTGTACCTGCCCACGGCATGGACCGAGGATCCGGCGCGTCGGGCCGACGCCCGGATCGGCGAGGAGATCGCGTTCGCCACCAAGCCCGCGCTCGCCCAGGCGATGCCGGCCCGGGCAGTGGCCGCCGGGGGTGCCGTTCCGGTGGGTGACCGGTGACGAGGCCTACGGCCAGAACCCCGTTCTGCGGGGCTGGCTGACCGAGCACGAGATCAGCTATGTGCTGGCTATCGCCTACAAGCACTGGCTGGGACCCCGAGGCCAGAACGCCCGCACGCTTGCGGCGATCCTGCCCGAACACGCCTGGGAGATCCGCTCGGCCGGCGACGGCGCCCACGGCCGGCGTGAGTATGCCTGGGCGCTGGTACTGCTGCCCGGCCAAGCCGACGGCTTCGACAATGCGCTGCTGATCCGCCGAAGCCTGGCAGACGGCGAGCAGGCCTACTACCTAGTGCACGCCCCCTCCGGCACCCCGCTGGCCGACATCGTCCATGCGGCCGGAGCCCGCTGGGCGATTGAGGAGACCTTCCAGGCCGCGAAGAACGAGGCTGGCCTCGACCACTACCAGGTCCGCCACTACCAGGCCTGGTACCGGCACATCACCCTCGCGATGGCAGCCGCCGCCCACTTGGCTGCAGTCCGCGCCACGGCCCACGAAAAGGGGGAGCTGGCCCCGACCTGATCCGACTGAGCATGAACGAGATCCACCGCCTGCTGGCCAAGTTTGCGTACGCCGTCCGGCACGAGGTCGAGCACATTCTGCACTGGTCCCTTTGGCGTCGGCGCCACCAACATCGCGCCCGCACCAGCCACTACCGCTGCCGCGGTCACCGACCCCCGTAACTGCTAGGTTGGCAACGCTAGTCCTGACGGGTTGCCAGTGATGCGCCCGCCCGGCCGTTTCGCGGCCGAGGCCGGAAGCGTAGGGTGCCGGGTGTGATCGAACTGAACTTTCGGGCGATGGACCGGAATCGTCCGGCAAAGTCGTACCTGGTGCTGGCACTTGTCGTCCTGGTCGTCGAAGGGTTCGCGGCGTTCGTCAAGCTCGGCGCGGTGGGCTTCTTCTGGCTGACGGGCGGAAGCATCGCCCTCCTCGCCCCGCTTGTCCTCCTGTCGTCCCGGAGCTGGAGCAGGGTCGGGGCCGAGGGAATAACCATCTGTTGGGGCCTTGGGCATGGCCGCACCTACCCCTGGCACGAGATCCGGTGGATCGACGTGCGCGAGACCAAGGGCCAGGGCTCGTCGTCGTACGCGGTCCGGATATTCCTGGAGGGCGGGCGGCGTCGTTCGCTGCCCGGGCTCTACCGCAGCGACATGCATCCCGCCCCCGACTTCGACGAGCAGTTCCAGCGGGTCGTCAACTGGTGGGAGCTGAGCACGGACCAGACCGCACGGGTCCGGCCCCCGAAGCAGTTCCGGGACCGGCTGACTCCCACCGTGATCGGCCTCGTCGTCGTACCCGTAGCCGTTGTCGTCGTGATGGTCGTCGCTCTCGTGATCCTCGCGCCGCACTAGGGTCTTCTCCTGACCGGCTCGGCGCTGATCCGAGCGTGCAGACCATCCAGGCCCGCAGTCCAGCCGTGCACCTCGTCAACCGTGACATCCCCACCCATGACTGGCGCAACGAGCGGCTCGCGGGCAGTCACGTCAACTGCGGCTGCAGTACTAGCAGGGCTCGACGGCCGGGGGTGTCCACCCCCGCCATCCGTGGTCGGCACTCCACGCCGCTTTGACTCGGTCCTCCCTGCCTCGTATCGTGCCCCGCCAACCCAAGAAGACCGCCGCCCCGAAGTCCTGAAATCAACCAGCGGGTTACTTTGCTCCTGGGGACAGAGCTGGGAGTCCGGGGCCCACCCTGCAGGCCGAGTTGAAGAACCTGCCCTGGCGGGACATCCCGCTGCTGGACAAGAACCGCACCGCCGGTCACGGCCGCGACGAGATCCGCCGCCTCAAGGCCGCCACCGTGACCGGCCTCGCCTTCCCGCACGCCGTCCAGGCCCTGCAGATCGTGCGCCGCCGCCGAGACATCCGCACCGGAAAGGTAACCATCGAGCGCGTCTACGCGGTCACCAGCCTGAGCGCCGAGCAGGCCACCGCGGCCCAACTCGCCACGATCGTGCGCGGGCACTGGCAGGTCGAGGCCCTGCACCACGTGAGAGATGAGAGACGTGACCTTCCGCGAAGACGCATGCCGCGTCCGGACCGGCAACGCACCCCGAGCCCTGGCCACACTCCGCAACCTCGCGATCGCCCTGACCCACCTCGTCGGCTGGACCAACCACGCCAAAGCGGCCGACCACTACCGGTCACGTCCCGAGCACGCACTCGACCTCATCGCGCCCACCAGCTGAGAAAGATCGTTCCCTAGGCTCGGACCTGTGTGTTCACCCCCTTTTTAGCCCGTACGTGGGCGGAGTCGAGGGTGACCCGGGAGACGTCGATCAGTCCGGCGTCGTCGATGGTGGCTGATTGCTCTGTTGTGCTGGTGAACCTCGAGCAGGGCCCTTTGCGGCCTGGGCCGACGTCGGCGGTACCGAGCGAGGACGTCGCTTCCCCCTGGCGGCTATCGGCACTCTGCGGCAAGAGTTCCGCTCGCCCCGGACCTTCGGGTCCGGGGCGAGCGGAGCGTTGGCGTTGCTGCTCGATGGTCGGTCAGATGAGGGTGTTGTACGTGTTCCAGCCGGTGCCGATCTTGGTGCGGGCGGCGAACGGAGATGCCGGGTTGCCGGTTCCGCGGTAGTGCCAGAGTCCGCCGTCACTGTCGACGGCGAGGAGGTCGGCTTTGCCGTCGCCGGTGGTGTCGGCGGTGGTGAGGATGCGGGTGTAGGTGTTCCAGCCGCCGCCGATGTGGGCGCGCGTCGAGTAAGGGGCGGCGGGGTTCCCGGTGCCCCGGTAGAGCCAGAGGACGCCGTCGCGGTCGCGGGCGAGCAGGTCCGCTTTGCCGTCGCCGGTCAGGTCGACCCCGCCGATGAGTTCCGTGTATGCGTTCCAGCCGCCGCCGACCTTGGTGCGGGTCTGGAACGGGGAGGCCGGGTTGTCGGTGCCCCGGTAGAGCCAGAGGACGCCGTCGCGGTCGCGGGCGAGCAGGTCGGCCTTGCCGTCTCCTGTCAGGTCGCCTGCGCCGGTCAGTATCGTGTAGGTCTGCCATCCCCCGCCAATCTTGGTCCGAGACGCGAAGGGGCTCGTGATGTTGCCCGTGGCCTTGTAGTACCAGAGGGTGCCGGAACCGTCTCGGGCCACGAGGTCGCCGGTGCCGTCGGCCTTGAGCGTGGAGAGCTTGGTGAGCGTGTTGTATGTCTGCCAGCCGCCACCGACCTGGGTACGGCGGGTGTAGTGGGAGGGGTCGCGGTCGGGGCTGGACTGGTACTGCCACAGCACTCCCGCGCGGTCGCGGCCGTAGAACGCGGCGCGGGCCGTCGCGGGCAGGGTGCCGTCGATGAACTCAAAGGTCTTGCGGATACTGCCGTAGACGACTCCGCTTCGGTCGAACGTCTCGATGGTGCCGTTCAGGTAGCCGGCCGGGAGGCTCCACTGGGCCTTGAGGCGCAGCTGCTGCACGACGGGGTACCGGTCGTCAGGCCAGGTCTGCTGGGGAAGTTCCAGGATGAGGGAGCCATCCGCGGTGATGATCCAGGCGAGGGGCGTGAAGGTGGTGCCGTCGCCGGAGTACTGGACCTGCAGGGCCTGGGCGAGCTGGCCGGCGGTGTAGCCCTTGTCGGCGATCTCCTCGGCGGTGAACAGCCAGCGGTTGCGGGTCGCGGCGGGCGGGGTCCGCATGGTCATGCGGGTCTCCAGCCGGATCTCGGCGGGTTCTGCCTGCCCGGTAACGACGGGGATGGTGGGCTGCCAGCCGGATCCCTGGCCGGGAGAGGTCCACGTGGATCCCAGGAGGGCCTGGCCGACCGTCATGGTGGTTTCGGGAGAGGTTCCTCGGGCGTTCCACAGTGTGTCGGTGGCGCCGTCGACGACATAGGCCCCGACGTACAGCGTGCGGGCCACCAAGCCATCGGCGGCCACGTGCAGGTGAATGGTGCCGGGGGTCAGCGCGGCTCCGGGGATTCCGTCGTGGTCGCTGTCTTCCTTGCCGAATTCGGCGTAGCGGGGGCGGCCGGGAAACTGGTGCGTGGTGACCGGGACACCCGAGTCGTCGGTCAGAGTGAGGTTCTCGTCGCCCGGGGCACCGAGGGTGAGCAGGAGATAGGAGTCGGCCTCAGGCGGGACGGTGAGGGTGATGTCGATGTCGCCGGCTGACCCGTAAACATCGATGGCCTCGGACGTGTGCAATGACAGAACGGGATTGGTCGTCTGCGCGGCCGCGCTCTGCAAGGGGGTGACACCGAGGGCGGTGCCGAAGACCGCTGCTGTCACCGCTGCGCGGTGCCGTCTGCCTATGTGCATGGAGGGACTTTCTCACGGGCCGCCGCCGGTTTTGGCGGCGGGCGCGGGCGGGTGTGGAGGGAGTGGGCGCGGCTGGTGCCGGCAGGGCGTCCTGCTGGCACCAGCCGGGGCCTGTGACGTTGGGTGCCGGGCCCGGGCGGGTCCGGCACCGGGGCATCAGCTGAAGTTGTTGAGCAGGTGGACGCGGTCGAAGGTCCAGCTGGTGGCGGTGGACCAGCCCGGCAGGGGGTTGTTGAACCCGCTGCCGGTCGAGAGCCAGGTCAGCATCTTCACGGTGCCGTTGTCGAAGCCGTACATTGCGCCGATGTCGTCGCGCCCGTCTCCGTCGTAGTCACCCGCGACGATCTTCATGTTGGGGTAGTAGTAGCCGCCTGCCGGGGCCTGCCAGCCGATCTTGGGGTTGTCGAACTTCCCGTCCGTGGTGGCGTTGCTGACGAAGGTGTGCAGCGCGTCTCCGCCGTCGGCCTGGTCGTACCAGGCAGCGATGTCGTCCTTTCCGTCGCCGTTGAAGTCGCCGGCCACGATGTGGGTGCGGGCGAACTGGAAGTTGGTTGCCTGCCAGGAAGCTGTGCGGTCGTTGAAGCCGCCGTCCTCGCGGGCGAGGAAGCTGTGCATCTGCACGTGCCCGTCGCTGTACCCGTAGAGCACCCCGAGGTCGGAGCGTCCGTCACCGTCGAAGTCACCGGACGTGAACTGCATGTTGCGTACGTCGTAGTTGCCCGCGGGCGCAGAGTACGACGCCAGAGGAGCGTTGAAGCCGCCCCGGATGTCCGCGGTGAAGGTGAACAGCCGGTCGCTGCCGTCTCCGTAGGCGTACCAGACCGCGAGATCGTCGCGTCCATCGCCGTTGAAGTCTCCCGAGCGCATCGTCATGTTCCCGAACGCCCAGTGTCCGGCCGGAGCGCCCCAGGACGCCGTCGGCTGGCCGAAGCCGCCACCTTCTTGTCCGAGTGCCGTGTAGAGCTTGACGCTTCCGTCGTTGTAGCCGTACAGGGCCGCCATGTCGGCACGCCCGTCGCCGTTGTAGTCGCCGGTGGTGAACTTCATGTTGCCCGCGAACCAGTCGCCGCTGATGGCCGAAGCCTTGGGGGCGGCGGTGAAGCTGCCGTCCGAGCTCGACAGGAACGTGTGCATCCCGTCATGGCCGTCGCCGAAGTCGTACCAGTCCGCCAGATCGTCGCGGCCGTCGCCGTCGTAGTCGTGCTGCAGCGCGGTACCGCTGGACCACTGGGCCTGGCCGACGGAGTTGTACACGACCAGATTTCCTCGGTCCTGCAGGAGCGCGTATCCGTTGGCGGTTCCGGAGGACGCCGACCAGCCGAGTGTGCCGTCGGCCTTGTGGATGGCGAGCGTGCCGTCGCTCTGCATGACGGCCGTGGCGCCGGCTCCGCCGGAGGGCGACGACCACAGGGCCTTGCCGGCATTGGAGGTGATGCTGAGGGTGCCGGTGGTGAAGGTCAGCTTGGCGGAACGGGACTTGAAGGTCTGCCCTTCGGTGATCACCGTCCCGGAGGGAATGCGGATGCCACCGGTGCTGCCGTCGATGGTGAAGTTGCTGCCGAAGCTGGAGACGGTACGACCGGAGAGCTTGCCGGCCCAGCCGACCATGGTGTTGTCGGCCTGGCGCGCCCACAGGTCGGGCACCGGGTTGCTCTTGTCGTCCTTGTCGCCCGTGAGGTCGCCGATGGAGCTCAGGATGGGGTAGCGGGCTGTGGTGTAGCCGGAGCCGATCTTCGCCGAGTGCTGGGGGTCGAGGCTGCCCCACTTGGACAGGTCGAGCTTCTCGTCGCCGGGCTGCGAGTCCGCCGTGGGCTGACCGAAGGAAACGAACAGGTCGCCGGTGGCGATCTCCCGCAGCCACAGGTCGGGCAGTCCATCGCCGTTGGTGTCGCCCGGTGCGATCACCGTGTACTTGTCCCAGTCGGTACCGCCGACGGCGACCGGGCCACCCTTGCGGGACAGGTCGAGGTTGGTGTCACCGCGGTAGAGGTAGAGCAGCTTGCCTTCCTTGACGAGGAGCTCGGTCACCCTGTCGCGGTTGAGATCGCCTGCGGCCACGATCTGGTCGGCGTCCTTCCAGTGATCGTCGGCGGTGTAGCACTCCAGCGTCTCGTCGACCTCGGGGCAGGCGACCGAGAGCTCGCGGCCGAGCGCGGCTTCGCCGAGTCCGCTCTGCTCCAGCATGCCGTCTCCGTCGTTGGCGTACGTCCACAGTCGCTTCCGCTTCTGGGCCGGGTCGTACTCAAGCGATACGAGGTCGGTGGCGCTGTTCTGCCGCCATCCGCCCCGGTAGGTGATCTCGGTGTTGCTGAACGACTTACCGCCGCTGGCAGCAGCGGAGAACTGGCCATTTCCCTGTCCCGTGTGGGTGAGCAGGGTGCCGTTGGAGTCGACACTCCAGAGGTCGTTGTTACCGTCGCCGTTCAGGTCACCCGGCAGGTCTCGTTCGCCACGGCTGTTGGCGTAGTAGAGGTAGCTGGCTGGGTTGGACCGGTTTCCGGCGGCGTCAACGCTGTATGCGTACACGAAGTGCGGCCCCTCACCCGGGGGCCGGATCGGTGCGGACACCACCCCCGCCTGGCAGGCGCCCGCAGTGGCCTTCTGCGGGGACGGATTCGTGTCGGTCCACCACCAGATGGAGTCGACGTCCTTCACCGTGTTGGGGTCGAAGGTGAAGCAGCCCAGGTCCTTGGCCTTGCCCGTGTGGGCACGGTCCCAGCCAGCCGTGCCGTTCGGGAACTCTGCGGACTTGATGAGCGGCGGGTACGTGGGCCGGTCGCGGTCCACGGAGAACGTGCAGGTCGGGCTCGGCTTGGACTCCGCCTGCTGGTTGTCGGCAGCCGTGACGTTCCAGGTGTAGCTGCCGGTGGGCAGATCGGCGTCCGCGACCGGCAGGGTTGCGACCGACCAGTTGGCCGCGTCGACGGTCTTCTGCAGGAAGGGCTGGCTCTCTCCGGCCCTGGTCACCGAGAAGTGGGCGTGGAGGGGGCCGGCGTCGTCCTGTCGCACCCTGGCGTACAGGCTGATGTGGGTGTTGCCCACGGAACTTCCGGCTTGGCAGCTGGTGTACGGGAAAGTGCCCAGCCCGTCCGGCCGCTCCGGTACCCGGTTGAACTTGGTTTCCAGGACGGCCGTCTTGGGGTCGAACTTCTTCCAGCTGAAGGTGTTTTCTTCCGGCTGGTCGCCCTTCTCGTCCTCGGCTGTCGCGCTCAGCCCGAGGGTGATGCTGGCCTTGCCCTGGTCGGCGACCGTCTTCATCTTCGGGGTCACGTCGAACTCGAGGTTGCCCGCCGGGCAGGAGGAGCTGCTCCAGCCCTTGGACTCGTCAACGGTCTTCAGCGGTGTGCTGCCGACCCGTCCGGGCTGGTTGTTCCAGTTGGTCTTGCGGGAGATGGGGCCGGTCTCCCACAGCTGCACGGGACGGGCCTGGCAGGACCACGACCACACGTTCTTGATCCGGAACGTGGACTGGACGACCTTGGCGCCCTTGAGTTTGGCGGTGTCCATCTGGAAGAACGAGCGGGATACGCCGTCGGTCTCGTGCTCGAACCCGACGCGCGCCACGTCCTTGGCGTCGTAGTAGGAGTTGGTGGGCCACTTCTTGTAGACGCGGGTCCAGTGCTGGCGCTCGCTGTAGCTCGACCCGCTCCACAGCGGGTCGATGTAGACCGGGTACTTGGTGTCGGAAGCCCCGAGGAGCGTCTGGTCCGGGACGATGCTGAGCGTGCTGCTGCTCAGGCTCGAGGGCATCAGGGAGCTCTTGGCGCCGGCCGGCTGGTCAAAGCCCGAGCCGGTCGCCGACGCGGGGGCGGTGAGGCCTGTCTTGACCTGGCCGCCGTCGCTGCTGAGGGTGGTGGAGTCCCACATCACCGGAGGCGGGCTGGAGAACACCGCCTGGCCGGCCGGGTCGACGGCGGAGATGACACCCGTGTCGGCGTCCTTGGACACTGCCAGGCCCGCGGCCTGCAGGGAGTACTTGACTGTCTCCAGTTCGGGGTTCTTGGCCGCCTCTGCGGTCTTGACCACCAGAAGTTGCGAGAAGCCGTCGACCTCGGCCTTCAGCTGCATGTCGACGTCGGGCAGCACGTTCGCGTAGGTCGCGACGTTCTCCGCCAGCGTGGGCTTGGGGAGCGTGCGGGGCCAACCGAGCGTCAGGGTGCGGCCGTCGCGTATGCCCTTGAGCAGCAGCCCGTCGCCGCCGCCGGAGAACACCACACTCACCGTCGAGGCCTTCGGCACCACGCTGCCGTCAGCGGCGAAGACCAGGGTGGGATCGGCGGCGACCCAGGCGCCGTCGCGGAAGACGCGGATCGGTGAGCCGTAGCGCTTGACGGAGAACGAGCCGTCCGGGTTCGCCCACTCATCCGAGGACTCGGTCCGCGCTGAGACCACCTCGGCAGGCTGACCCGACGCCTGAGCCGCAGCCAGAGCTCGCTCCTCCTCCGGCAGCCCGCTGTCGGCCGGGGCGTCGGTTGCGGCTGCGGACACGCTTCCTTGCGGCGCGGCGCTTGCGGGTGCCGAAGCCAGGAAGCCGGTCACGCCGACAGCGCCGCCCACCCCCATGGCCAGTATGCGTCTGAGTCGCCGTCGGGAGACGTACCCCCGGCGTGTAATCGACATCGTGCGACCTTTCGCGTGTAGACAGAAAATAAGCAGCAGCTTATATCGCGCGAATTGGAAGCAGAGAGCCGGGTATCGGCGCTGTTTCATTTCAGAGGAACGGCAAAAGGCGAGTAAATCTTACACGTGTAAAGGTGAGGTAAATGTGGGCAAATATGACACTCTCCAGCCCTAGACGCGCGACTGACCTGCATGGTTGTACTGACAGTGACTTGAAGTTTGCCCTCTGAATTAGTAGTCACGCACCCTCGTGTTGCATCTGGGTATTTACGGCCAGCGGCATGGTGGAAATCAAGCCAACGGCTCCCCTTGCTATCGTTCGGCCGTAATTTTTTGAACCATTCAAGGGGTGGAAGCGTGGCCAGATTTGGCATGCGCGGGCTCACGGTCGCCTTGGCCGTAGCCACAATGACGGGAGCGTTGCCGACCATGTCGGTCGCAGCGGCGGATCCCGGGCCGAAACTACCGGGGCTGGTCCAGCCCAAGGCTGTTCCCGTGACGAAGGTCGCCGCCGGGGGCAAGCAGCGTCGTGACGACGCCGCCCTGCACCGCTGGAGGGGAACACCGCGCGTCACCTGGCCCGCGGCGGGATCCGCCGACATCGACCTCACGGGCACGGGAGCGCGGCGTGCGCCAGCGGCCGCTGCTCGAGGGGCCGCCAAGCTCCCCGTGACGGTGTCGCCAGCAAGCTCGAAGACACGCGAGGGCAGCCGCCCGGCGAAGGTGAAGGTCTCGGTCGCCGACCGTACCAAGGCGCGCCAGGTCGGCGTCGAGGGCGTCCTGCTGTCGGTGGGCCGCACGGACGGCGCCACGACCGGCGGTCCGGCCGAAGTCAGCGTGGACTACTCCTCGTTCGGTTCCGCCTACGGCGGCGACTGGTCCAGCCGCCTGCGCCTGGTCCAGATGCCTGCCTGTGCGCTGAGCACGCCGGACAAGGTCGAGTGCCGGACCCAGACGCCTCTGGGCACGCGTAATGACGCAAAGTCGAAAACACTGACCGCCACGGTGGAGATCGGCCCGCAGAGCGGCACTACCGCTTCCGTACGCCCTGGTGTCAGGAGCGCGCTGGTCGGCGGTGCGACCGTGCTGGCGGCGACGGCAGGCTCCGAAGGAGCGGGCGGCGACTACAAGGCCACCTCGCTTCAGCCCTCTGGTTCGTGGACTGCGGGGGGCTCCAGCGGCGCCTTTACCTGGAACTACCCCCTCGGCACTCCTGCTGTGCCCGGCGGGCTGCAGCCCAAGCTGAGCCTGGATTACTCCTCGCAGACCGCCGACGGCCGCACCTCGTCCACCAATAGCCAAGCTGATTGGGCGGGTGACGGCTGGTCGCTGCAGCCCGGTTTCATCGAGCGCCGCTACAAGCCCTGTGACGACGACAAGGACGGCGCCACCAACAGCACTAAGGTCGGCGATCTGTGCTGGCAGTCCAACGACAACGCCACCCTCTCTCTGGGCGGTAAGAGCACGGAGCTGGTCTACCAGGCGGGCAAGGGCTGGCACCCGGCCTCCGACTCCGGCGAGAAGGTCGAAAAGCTCACCGAGTCCGACTACGCGACGGCCAACGGGGACAACAACGGGGAGCACTGGAAGGTCACCGCGACTGACGGGACCCAGTACTTCTTCGGCCTCAACCGGCTGCCGGGCTGGCGCGACGACAACCCCGCCACCACCGACAAGGACCCCGACCCGGTCACGAACTCGACACTGACGGTGCCGGTCTTCGGCAACCAGTCGGGCGAGCCCTGCTATGACTCCTCCTTCGGCTCCGCCTCCTGCGACCAGGGCTGGCGCTGGAACCTGGACTACGTCGTCGATGCGCACGGCAACGCGATGGCGTACTACTGGAACAAGGAGACCAACAACTACGCCCGCAACATGTCGCTGACCACGGGCACGGGCACCCCGGCCAAGTACAACCCGTCCGGCTACCTCGACCACATCGACTACGGACTGCGCTCGAACGCCGTCTACACCGGCAAGGCCATGGGCCAGGTCGCCTTCGGCGTTGACGACCGATGCCTGCAGGACTGCACCTTCGACGCAGCCCACGCCGCGAACTGGCCTGACGTTCCGCTCGACCAGTTCTGCAAGGACGGTGACGACTGCAAGGGCAAGAGTTCCCCCACGTTCTGGTCCCGCAAGCGCCTGACCACCGTCATCACCAGGGTGCTGACCGGCGGAGCGTACAAGAACGTCGACTCCTGGAAGCTTGACCAGGACTTCCCCGACGGCGCGGGCGACGGCATCCACCGCCCGATGTGGCTCAAGTCCATCACCCGCACCGGCCTGGCGGGCGGCACCGCCCAGCTGCCGCCGGTGATGTTCAAGGGCCAGGGCCTGTCCAACCGGGTCGACAAGACCGGCGACGGCCTCGCCCCGTTCTTCCGCATGCGGCTGAGCCAGATCACCACCGAGACGGGCGGCACCATCGGCGTCACCTACGCCGAGGAACCCGACTGCAGCCCGACGAACCTGCCGCCGACGGACGGCTCGAACACCTCCCGCTGCTACTCGGTGAAGTGGCCGTACGAGGGCGAGAAGGCCAAGCGCGACTGGTTCGTCACCTACCCCGTCACCCAGGTCCTCCAGGGCGACAACCTCGCCGAGACCCCCGACGTCGAAACCGACTACACCTACCTCGGCGGCGTGGCCTGGACGAAGAGCACGGACGAGTTCACCAAGGCCGAGGACCGCACCTACTCCATCAACCGCGGCTACGGGAAGGTCCAGACACGGACCGGAACCCCCAACGAGACCCGGACGCTGACCGAGACGCGCTACTTCCGCGGCGTCGACGGCGCGGAAGCCGAAGACTCGGCCGGCGCTAAGGTAACCGACCGCGAGCAGTTCGCCGGAATGGCCCGGGAGAAGGCGACCTACAACGGGAACGACACCAAGAAGCTCGTCTCCGCGACCTCGTACACGCCCTGGCTCTCGGCCGTGACCGCAACGCGCACCCGCACGGGTCTGCCGGACCTGGAGGCGTACCACACCGGCACGGAGTCGGAGCGCACCCGCACCCCCGTGAGCGGTGACCGCGAGCGCACTACCAAGATCACCCGTAGCTTCGACGAGTACGGCATGGTCTCCAACGTCTCCGATCTCGGCGACGAGGACGTGAACCGGGACGAGACCTGCACCACCACCAGCTACACCCGCAACACCAGCAAGTGGATGCTGGACAAGGTGGCCCGGGTCGTCGTCGCCAGCGTGCCGTGCACCCTCGGCGCGCAGTTCCCGGGCAACATGATCAGCGACACCCGCACCTTCTACGACGGCGCCAGCTCGCTGACCGCCGCGCCGACCAAGGGTGAGGTCACCAAGACCCAGAAGCTCAAGGGGAACGCCACCGGCACCGAGGACTCCGACTGGGACACCGTCTCCAGCACTCCCTCCACGTGCGGCAGCGACAGCAAGCAACTCTGCTATGACCAGTACGGCCGCGCCCTGGCCACCACGGATGCCTACGGCAAGACCACCACGACCGCCTACCTTCCCGCCGACGGGGAGCCCACCACCAAGACATCGGTGACCAACACGCGCGGCCAGGCGGTCGTCACCACGTTCGACCCGCTGCGCGGGCTGCCGACCACCGTCACGGACGCCAACAACGGTGTCACCAGCACGGCCTACGATCCGCTGGGTCGCAAAACAGGTGTCTGGCTGCCCACGCACACCCAGGCCGCCTTCGCGCAGTACCCGAACTACAAGTACGACTACCTGGTCCGCAACGACGGCCCGATCATCGTCACCACCGGCAAGCTCAACAGCCACTCCACCTACACCACCAGCTACGACTTCTACGACGGACTCCTGCGCCCGCGTCAGACTCAGACCATCGCGCCGGACGACTCCGGACGCGTGGTGAGCGAGACGTTCTACAACAGCCGCGGTGAAGCCTGGTGGTCCTCGGGCACCTACTGGGCCGAGGGCAAGGCTGAACCGGTCCTGGTGACTGGCAAGACCACCACCTACCCCAACTCGACGGAGACCGAGTTCGACGGGGCCGGCCGCCCCACCGCCGTCATCTCCAAGCACCTCGGTGACGAGACCAAGCGCACCACCACCAGCTACACCGGTGACACGACCACCGTCACCCCGCCCCAGGGCGGCACCACGACCAAGACGGTCGTGGATGCGCGCGGCCGCAAGACGGCCGTGTACAACAATGGCGACCCCAAGCCGGCCGTCAGCTACGCCTACAACAGCCTGGGCCAGCTCGCCGAGGCGCAGGACGCAGTCGGTGCCAAGTGGACGTACGCCTACGACCTACGGGGCCGCCAGATCCGTGCGGACGACCCGGACAAGGGCACTTCCACTACCACGTATGACCAAGGCGACCGGGTCACGGACGTCAAGGACGCCCGGGGTATCACCCTGCACACCGACTACGACGACCTGGGACGACGCACCAAGCTCACCCAGGGCACCACGGTCCTGTCGGAGTGGACGTACGACGGCGCGGTCAACGGCAAGGGCAAGCCCTACACCGCCACGCGTTATGTCGACGGCAAGCCGTACACGAACACCAACCTGTCCTACACGCTCAACGGTGACCCGGTCGGCATCCAGGCCACCATCCCCGACAGCCAGGGCGCGTTGGCCGGCACCTACAAGTGGACCACCGCCTACGACGCGGTGACCCGCCTGCCGCAGTGGACCCAGCAGCCCGCCATCGGCGGCCTGCCACTAGAGAAGCTGTACTACGGCATCACAGGCAGCACCGACCTGCCCGACACCCTCTACGCGGGCAGCGACCCGATCGTCTCCCACACGCTGTACGACCACTACGGCCGCACCCAGCGCGAGGAATACGGGGCGCTCGGCAAGAAGGTCTACGCCTCCTACACGTACGACGACCACACCAGCGCGCTCACGAGCGTGACCACCGACCGTGACCTGGGCCCCGCCCGGATCGACGACACCCGCTACACCTACGACCCGGCAGGCAACATCACGTCCATCACCACCGGCTCCGGCCAGGACACCGCCCGCACCGTCGACACGCAGTGCTTCGTCACGGACAACCTGCGCCGCATCACGCAGGCGTGGACGGCCACCGACCAGTGCAAGACGACGCCGACCGATGCGTCCTCGGCCACAGTCGGCGGGCCGGACGCCTACTGGACGTCGTACACCTACGACGCGGTCGGCAACCGCACCACCGAAACCCAGCACAAGACCACGAGCGGCCCGGCAGCCGACGCCGTACGCACCTACACGGCCCCGGCCGCAAGCAAGCACGCCCTGCCACAGGTCACCGAGACGGGCCCCACAGCCCACACCGAGACATATGGCTACGACCAAGCGGGCAACACCACCAGCCGCAAAACCGGCACCACAGCTGACCAGACACTGACCTGGGACACCGAGGGCCACCTCGCCACCGTCACCCAGAGCAGCGCCACCACCAACTACCTCTACGACGCCGACGGCAACCGCCTCACCCGCACCGACTCCACCGGCACCACCCTCTACCTACCTGGCGGCAACGAACTCGTACTGAAGTCGGGCACAGTCACCGGCACCCGCTACTACAGCTACAGCGGCAAGACCGCCGCGGTCCGCACCGCAGGCAAGCTCACCTTCCTGCTACCCGACCCGCACGGCACCACCACCAGCCAGGTCGACGTCACCACCCAGGCGATAACGCGCCGCAGGACCACGATCTTCGGCGCCCCGCGGGGCACGGCACCCACGACGTGGACCGGCGACAAGGGCTTCGTCGGCGGCACCAAGGACCTCGACACCGGCCTCACCCACCTCGGCGCCCGCGAATACGACCCGAAGACGGGCCGCTTCATCAGCGTTGACCCCCTCCTCGAAACCGGAAAACCGCAATCCATGGCGGGGTATACCTACGCCGAAAACAACCCGGTGGCAGCGTCGGATCCCACCGGGTTCGCATCGATCAGCTGCGAAATGGGTAAGGACTGCACTTCCGACGAAATCGCGAGCGAAGAGACCAGCACACCGCCCCAGAGCCCACCCAGTTCCGGGTCTTCGTCCTCGGGGTCTTCGGCCGGAGGGGGAGCGGTTGCGAAGACAACATGCAACTCGCAATGCATGGCTCAATTCTACTTCCGGCAGTGGCAGCTGCAGAATCTGCGGCAGCAGCGTGCTGATGCGATCCGAATGGGATTCGGTTCAAATTCTCTAACTGGGGTACCGGTCAAGATTTCGGACGATTGTGACGAGAAGTGCCGAGCAATTCTACTCGAACTGCAGATCCAGTCACTAAGTGGGCCTGCATCGGCGCCCGGCGGGCATGGAGAGTCCGCTTGGGGAAAGGCTAAGTCTCTATTGGGTAAGGGGGTGGGAAAAATCAGTAAGGGCGTAGACAAGCTGACCCCGTTCTCGAATACCGCTGGCGTTTGTGTCAGCTTCGGCGCAAGTGTCGGATTTGGGTATGAGGTGTCAGGCTGCTTCATTCGAACCAATCGACCGGACGGGAAGACGGATTATGGATTGAGCGGGACGATTGAGGAGCAGTCAGGAGGCGGAGCAGGAACATCTATGGGGGCAGGCCTCATGTTCAGTAATGCCGACGACTTCAATCAGGTTCGCGGTATGTCTTCAGGGTTTGGCGCTTCGGCGGGGCTTGGTCTTGGGGTGAGCGTCAGCCAGCGGGGAACCTACGCCACGCGAAACAGTGACGGTGATACCGTCCAAAGTATTTACACCGGGTTCGGCCCGACGGCGGGTGTGGAAGGAAACTTCGGATCCGGCAAGACGGGTATCACCAGACTCTTCACCTGGTGATATGCTAGCCGTGTAGCCGGACTGCGGCACTTTCGGTATGCGGTCCGGCTGCCGGTTGCTTTCTCCGCCGTAAAAGCCTCGAATTCAACTCGCTTTGGAGGTTCACCGTTAACGCGCTATGGGGTCTCGCGGTTGGCGTAATCGGTCTTATCGTTGCATGTGACTACCGAAATTCGGCGATACGTGTCTACGATCTCATTTCAAGATTCACTCCAGGGGGGGCACCTGACCCAAGATTCTTCACCCCCAATACCGTCAGATTCGTTTGGGGGGTTCTGGGGATTACAGGTGCGACGGTCTTCACTTTCCACGTCGTCGAAGCTTTGTCGGGCTGAAGCCGGTTACCTCGATTCGAGCCGCTTGCCATAAATGCAAAAATAGGCGCCCGCCCTACTGATGTCAGCCTCTACGAGGCGTGAATGGCGCCTCGGTCGCCGAGGCAGCCAGCCGAACAATGGGTTCGGTGTGGCCGGTGGTCATGAGCAGCTCCTTCAGGAGGACGCGGCAAAGGGGGCGCCGTGCCCGCTGAACTGCGTGCACACGGCTTTGGGTGGTGAGGTCGTCAGTTCTGGACGGGATGTCGATGATCACCAGCCGTGCGTCGGTGCTCACCTGCGTCAGACTGAGCCTTTTTCAACCTGACCGCGATGCCGGGCTGTTGGGGGTCAACGGGCTGTACGTAACGACGAAGCTCCTGGTAGACGGGTTCTCGACGAAGATCATCCGTGTCCGCCAGGAGCTTCTCGTGCTTGTCTACCCGTCCTCGATTGATCTGTCCAGCAGCACCCTGCGGTACCTGACCGCGCAGCTCGCAGTTCGGCAACGGGAGATCGGTACGCGGTGGCGACGACTGCCCGCCGGCCGTCAGGCCCTGCTCGCCTTGGCCCACCTGCGGTGCGGAGACACCTATGCCCAGCTTGCCGCCGGGTTCGGAATCGGCATCGCGACTGTCTACCGGTACATACGCGAGGCCATCGAAGTCCTGGCCGCTCTCGCACCGACCCTGGCCGAGTCGATGGAGACCGCCCGGACGAAGGCATTCGTGATCCTGGACGGCACCCTGCTGCCGATCGACCGGATTGCCGCTGACACCCCGTACTACTCGGGCAAACACAAACGGCACGGCATGAACGTGCAGGTCCTCACCGACCCGTTCGGCCGACTGCTCTGGGCGTCCCCGGCCCTGCCCGGCTCCACCCACGACCTGACGGCCGCACGAACCCACGGGATCGTCGACGCGCTCGCCGCCGCGGGACTGAAATGCTGGGCGGACAAGGCGTACCAAGGCGCCGGCCGACACATCCGAGTCCCCTTCCGTGGCCGCCGGCTCAAGCGATGGAAGCGACGACACAACAGCAGCCACGCCAAGATCCGGTGCCTCGGCGAGCAGGCCATGGCCGTCCTGAAAGGCTGGCGCCTACTGCGGAAGCTCCGCTGCAGCCCCAACCGGATCACCAACATCGTGAAGGCTGTCCTCATCCTTCACCACGCCTCAACCTGAGGTTGGAAAAGGCTCAGTGTCTGTCTGATCAAGTCGCCTTCGCGTCAGCACCGTGTACTGCCAGGGCTGCCTCAGCGGCTGGCCACGCTGGCCGATCCGCGCCGCCGACGCGGGACGCGTCACCCGTTCGTGAGTGTGCTGCTGATCGCCGGTTCGGCCGTGCTGGCCGGCGCCCGCTCGTTCGCGGCCATCGGCCAGTGGGCGAAGTCTGCCCCGCAGGAGGCCCTGGCCCGGCTCGGCGCTCGCACCACGGCCGCCTTCAATCTCCGTGTCGCGCCGAGCGCGGCGACCATCCGCCGAGTCCTGAACGCCGTCTGCCCCGGCGGGCTCGCGGACCTGCTCGGTGCCGACCCGACCGGAACGGACACCCTGGCCGTCGACAGCAAGAGCGCCCGCGGCTCGCGCACCGCCACCGGCCCCGCCGCACACCTGCTGGCCGCGATGACCGGCACCGGCCTGGCCGTCACCCAGCTGCGGGTGCCGGACAAGACCAACGAGATCGCCTGCTTTGCCGCCCTGCTGGAACCGTTCGACCTGACCGGCGTGACGGTGACCGCCGACGCGCTGCATACCCAACGCGACCACGCACGCTTCCTGGTGGAGGAGAAGAGAGCCCACTACCTCATGGTGGTCAAGGCCAACCAGCCCGGACTGCTGCGTCAGTTGAGGTTGCTGCCGTGGAAACTCGCCACCGCACGGCGCTACGACCGCGAGACGGGGCACGGCCGCAAGGAAACGAGAGCGACCAGGGCCCTGACCGTCACCGAACTGGGGCTGGACTTTCCGCACGCGGTCCAGGCCGCGAGGATTCTGCGCCACCGCACCGACCTGCGCTCGGGCAAGGTCACACGGCAGACGATCTACGCACTCACCGACCTCACAGCCCGCCAGGCATCCCCACAGCGCCTCGGACAGCTGGCTCGCTCCCAGTGGGTGATCGAGAATCGGCTCCACTTCGTCCGCGACACCGCCTTCGCCGAGGACGCCTCGAAGATTCGCACGGGACAGGGGCCACAGAACATGGCCACCTTCCGCAGCTTCGCGATCAACCAACTACGAGCAGCAGGTCATACCAACATCGTCGCCGGTATCCGCGAGATGTCTTACGAGCCCTTCCACCGCCCGCTGGACCTCCTCGGCCTGGCCTGATCAGCAACGATCCAAGATCGTCAGACCTTGCAACAGCCCTGGGCCACCGGGAAAGACTTACATATCGAACGCGTGAGCGGGAAGGCGTTGGTGGACGTTGTCCGGATCCCGCTCGGGAGGCTGTCACTCCGCAAAGTGAACGACGTTTTCCCGCAGAGCCCCGTGCTGCGCTAGCGTCCCTGTCGCGCCCAAGCGCCGCCCCCGTGCCGGGGGATGAACCAGTGCACGCATCGGTCTGGGACCCGCAGACCGACGCCCGCCGCGAAGTCCCCCCGCCCCCTGGGGCGCCACCCAGTTGACCACCATCCTCGCGGGCCAGGCCGACCGCACCGCGAAAGAGATGACGGCTCTGGCCAACCGGGCCAGCCTGGACGGTGGCAGGCGGGAGGCGGTTGACATCTGCTGCCGTTATCTGGCCGGGCACCTTGACCGGCTCCGCTACTACACCGCGCTCGCAGGCGGCTGGCCGATCGCCACCGGTGCCGTTGAGGGCGCCTGCCGTCATCTGATCGGCGGCCCTCTCGACATCACTCGCGCCCGCTGGGGACTCACCGGCGCCGAAGCGATTGTGTCTTGATCGAAAACGGCGACCTCGACACCTACTGGCGGCATCACACCCGCGGGAGCACGAACGCCTCTACCCAGCCCCTGATCAACGGGACTACGGCCGCACGGCTGAACAGGAGATACGGGATCTCCTGTCCCGAACCTCCCCGCAATACGCGGCGGGGGCGGTGTCAACCAGATCGGGGTGCTCACCCCGGCCGCGACGCGCACGCAGCGCATGGCCCTGCGCTGGCTGACCCGGCGCCCCGCCCAGCGCATCGCCCTGGGCACCGTCGCCGGATCGCTGCGGCTCGCCCCCGCGGCCGTCGCGCTCGTCAGTCTGGTCGTCGGCCTGTTCGCCATCCGCCGCGGAGTCCCGGTCGACGTCGCCCTGCCGGCGACGCTCCTCGCCCCGCTGCTCGCCGAACACCTGCCCGACCAGCTGGACAGCCGGGCCCGCGAACATGTCCGCATGGTCGAAGGCGACGTCGCCTGCCGCTACCTTCAGCGCCTCGCCGTCCTGAACACCTCCCTCGTCCAGGCCGCCGCCGGCAGCGACCGCTACGAACTGCGCCGCTCGGCCGAGGTCGGCCAGGGCTTGCTGTGGGATGCCGCAGGCCTCCTCCAGACCCAGGACAGCCGCTCGGCCTCAGCCGACCTCATCGCCCGCGAACGGCTGATGCTCCAACTCGCCGACCAGGTCGCTCAGATCCTCAAGCGCAGCGAAGAGGACGGCACAGCCGACGCGAACCAGGCCTCCGACCCCGGCCGCCCCCTGGGCCCGTACCCGCCTGGCCGCCGCCCGACAACCCATCCGGCAGTTCGCCACGCACCGAACCCACCGCTGCAGAAGGGAACCCTCCCCATGTCCCAGCCCGAACCCGCCCCGGCCATCCCCACGGACGTCTACCTCCTGTTCGCGCACGAGCCCTACTACCCGGCCCCCGCCCAAGAGATCAACACCACCGTCCTGGCCGCAGCCTCCCTGCTGCACCCCCGCGTACGGCAGCCCGACGGCGCCCGCATCCACGGCCGCCTCGTCCACGGCCGCCAGCCCGGCGAGATCGTGCCGCTGTCCACGCTCACCCACGAACTCGACGGAGGCACGCGCTGGCCGGAGGTCGGCGACTGGGAAGCAGCCACCGAAGACCTGCTGCAGCTCATCCGCGACCATGACTGCGACGCCCTCAGCCTGGGCCTGCCGGAAATCGCCCGGGCCCTGCTGTGCGTCGGCCCGCACAGCGAGGTCCGCACCGTCGACCCCACGTCCGGGGCACATCGGGCGTACGGGCCCGCCCACCGGATCGGGATCCTTGTCGAGGTCGGCCGACACCTGGCCTGGGCGGAAAAAGGATCTCCCCTGTGGCCCGGTGACGGCTTGCTTTCCCCGGTCAACTCCGTTGATGGCAACTGACGTTCGGCTAGGAAGCGTACGAAGTCTGGGCAGAGCCGCAATCCCGTTCACCCCTTTGCGACCGACGGCGGGACGCCTGCCGAACACGCCCGCCTGCGCGCCCGAGTGGTCACCCCCTCGGGGACTCCTCCGAACTCTCCGAGCCAACTGCGCTGTGCACAGGGAAATGCCCGTTGGTGGCGTGTTATCGCTCTGTTAAGGGGTGGTGCCAGCATCGTCCGCGTCGGCCACGAAGGTGCGACTCGCTCCAGCGGTCAGCTGCCGGAAGGCTGCGGCAGTCGGCTGGCAATTCAGCTCCACGGACGAGAAAAGAGACTGGCGTGAAGAAGATTTCCTTTGGACGCGTAGCCAAGGTCGCCGTTCCGGCAGCCGCCGCGCTGGCGCTGGTGACGGCCGGAGACGCGACCGCCGCGACGGAGTACACGGGCCATGTGACCGCGAGCTACGGCAACGCCACGCTGATGACGTACGCCACCAACTCGAACCTGGGCCTGCAGACCCTGGTGGCCGACACCGCGGCCGACAGCCACTCGGTCCAGCTGAACTGGACGGTGCACATCCCCGGCGGCGAGCAGGTCGCCGACGACTCCTTCGAGATGGGGGCGGGCAGCGGCAGTGGCCAGGGCAGGACGTTCTGGTACTCGCCGTCCACCCTGAAGGGCAACACGACGGGGTACATCGAGTACAACATCTGCAAGTACTCGGGCGGGTTCAACAGCTCGTGCACCCAGACGTACTCGGTCCGGTTCGACATCAGCTGACAGCGGCCCGGCCGGCGATCCGGCACGGGGCCGGAGCCGCTGTTCCCCGTGCCGGCGCACGCCGCACGTGGGCAGCGGAGCTCCGATCTCCTGGTGGGGGCGGTTCACAGGCGAAAGCCGGATGAACGAGAGGGCCAGTTGGACAATGCTGTGGGGGTGCCTCCCCGGGAGCGGAGAGGTCTCGATCACCGCGGCAGCCCAGCCATGCGGCACTCGCGGGCTCGTCGCTGGCGTCGCGTGCATAGTGGAGGGCCGCGTCGGCGGCCGGGCTACCAGCGGCACCCAGGTCCCTCGGATGAAGCCTCGGACACGCCTAGGGCCTGTCCGGCGGATCATGTGACTTCCTCGCTCCGAGCTCGTTGACGTGTCCATGGGGCGGGGAGATCTCACGAACGAGGAATGGGCCCGGCTGAAGCCACATCTGCCGAAGTCCGGCAAGCGGGGAGGCCGTTGGGCGGGCCATCGAAGGATCATCAACGGGATCTTGTACCGGAACCGTACGGGGGTACCCTGGCGGGATCTGCCTGCGCGTTTCGGCAAGTGGAAGACCGTGTACGAGCGCCACAGACGCTGGTCCGCGGACGGCACGTGGGACAGGCTCTTCGCGGCCGTCCTGGCCGACGCCGACGCGGAAGGCCGCATCGACTGGTCGATGGTGAGCGTGGACTCCACCTCCTGCCGGGCCCACCAGCACGCCGCCGGAGCCCGCAAGAAACGCCCGCGAGTGCCGGGAAAAGAGCAACGCCCCGGCAGCACCGCCCCGACGAGGGACTCGGACGCTCTCGGGGCGGCCTCACCTGCAAGATCCACCTTGCCGGGGAAGGCGGACGGCGTCCCCTGGCCCTGCTCATCACGCCAGGCCAGTGGGGCGACGCTCCACAGTTCATCCCCGTCATGGACCGCATCCGAGTCGCTCGCCTCGATGGCGGACGCCCGCGCACCCGGCCGGACCATCTCGGAGGCGACAAGGCGTATTCCTCGCGCCGCAACCGCCGCTACCTGCGACGACGCCAGATCAAGCACACCATCCCCGAACCGAAGAACCAGCGCGCCAACCGCCAGAGCCGGGGCAACAGGGGCGGCCGGCCCGCCAGCTTCGACAAGACAATTTACAAGCGCAGGAACGAAGTGGAGCGGACGATCAACGCTCTCAAGAACTTCCGGGCCGTGGCCACCAGGTTCGACAAGCGCGCCTATGTCTTCCACGGCACCATCACTCTGGCCTCGATCCGCCTGTGGCTCAGGCCGTGATCAGGCAGATAAAGCGGTGGTCGTCCGCCCAGCTAGCCTGACACGATCTGGGTGTGACCACGTTGTTCCTGATGGTCGGCCTGCCCGGGGCCGGAAAGACCACGCGAGCTCGACAGCTCGCCGAAGAGCACGGCGCGCTGCGCCTGACGCCCGACGACTGGATGATTCCCCTGTTCGGAACGGCAGAGGCGGACGGGAAGCGCGACGTGCTGGAAGGGCGCATGCTCTGGCTCGCCTTGGAGGCGGTCAGGCTGGGCACCAACGTTGTCGTGGACTACGGCTGTTGGTCCCGGGGCGAACGGTCCGCGATCCGCTGGTTGGTGGAGGCCGAGGGCGCGCGCTTCTGCATGGTCTACCTGCCGGTAAACGGTGAGACACAACGCGCCCGGATCGCCCATCGCTGGACCGCCGCCCCCGAGGAGACGCTCCCGATGACCGAGGCCGACATCCTGCACGGACGGGCGCACTTCGAGGAACCCGACGCGGCGGAGCTGGGAGGACGCGGGGCCGAAAGCCCACCCCCCGGCTGGGCGAACTGGCGAGAGTGGGCCGCCAACCGATGGCCGTCTTTCGCGTGACTGTTTCGGTCCAACACGGGGTGACGCGGCTCTGGGGCAGGATCTTCGGTCAGCAATGGGTGCGCCCTGAAAACTCGACAACACAGCCGCGCCGGGCGCACTCGCGCCAGCCCATAGAGATCCGCCGGACAGGCCCTAGGCACCGCGGAGCCTGCCGGGCAGGTCCGTGTCCTACACCACGACGTGTGTCACAGCCGCCGCCCGGAGCTGACGGTGCTGCGTGAGCGCTGGTTGTGTGCGCTCCCCTCGGATCACTGGCAGATCACCCGCGCGGCACAACGCCTGCCGCATCGCATGCCCAGCTTGCCCGGCACTGCAGGGCAAGCCGCGCGGTAGAGACGGGTACGAAACTGGGCGCGATGCGGTCGGCCTACCACGCCGACCGCATCGAGGAATACCGCAACCCCACCGTCCCTCCCGGCCAGTCGACGGACGAGCCGGCTGCTGCTGCGCCCAGCCTGCTGCCATGGACAGCCCAGCCCAAGAGACCTGCGCCCCGCCATCTGCTGGAGCAGCTGCGGGCGGAGGCCCGGGCAGGGGCGCAGCGCCATGCCAAGAGCCACCGCGGCTGAGCCACCGGCCCCGGCGAGCCGGGGCCTGCCTCAGCGGCTGGAACGACTTGCTTGTGCCGGTGGCCGGTGTCAGCGGTGCTTTCAGCCGGTGGGATTCGTCTGCTCTGTGGGAGTACACCGCGGTGAGCAGTACTGCGGCGGATAGGCCGGAGCTTCCACGTGCGGGGAGAAAGGTGCGGTGCCGCAGGCCGGGCAGCCGTCGGCTTCCTTCTGCAGACGGCGGGCCTCATCGCGCGCGATCCGTCTCAAGCCGCACTCGTTCGCGGCCGATGGCATGGCGCACGGCCAGAGCCTCGGCTTCATCCCAGAAGATCTCCTCGATGTCGTCCTCGTCTTCGAAGAGTGTGCGCAGCAGGGCGTCGATGATGTCCGTGCTGCTGCCTTGGGCGACTGCGGCTTTGACGAGAAGTGCAGCGTTGCGATGGCCTCCCACGCGTTCGGGATCTGCGTCGTGGGCGTCACGGTGGGCCTGGGCCCACCACGCGGTCATTTGAAGCAGGGTGGCGGTGTCACAGGTGGCGAGGTGTCTGTAGCAGCGGTCGATGCTGCTGTAGATGATCGGCGGCTGGGTGCAGTGCGGTGTGGGGCACAGGGGCACCGTCCAGTCCTCCAGCAGGCCGATCTGGAGGCGTACGGGGTCGGACCAGCGGCTGGCCGGCGTGACCACCATGAACTGGCGGCTGACCAATTCCACGGCCAGCCGCATGCCGATCCCCTCGCGGGACAGAGCGCCCGCCAGGAAGAGCACCGTGCCGGTCGGGATCGCACGGCCGAGGACGACTGGCCGTGCGAGTCCGTGTGAATGTGTGATTTTGTGTCAGCGGGGTGGGCGTCAGCCGGATCGGACTGTGTGTAGTCGGCTGAGCTGGCTGCTTGCTGTGCTGGGGGTGCTGATCTTGGGTGTCACCGGGTGACTAAATAGCTGTCATGGTCTGCGAGTTGCATGTAGCACACCTGGTGGACGGCTGACGTGGAGATGCCCATTCCTGTGCACGGCGCCCGGGTGCGGGGTGTGCTGGTGGTATGACTGCTCCGCGTTCATCACCCGCTACCGCCACCCCGGTCCTGGGGGAGGGGAAGGGATCGCCGTCTGCCGCTTCCCCGGCGTTGACGCTGGCCTCGCCTGTGCAGGATCGGGCGTTGGTCCGGCAGGTGGTGGTGCGGCGTCTGCTGTCCCTTCGTGAGGCGGGCACGTTGGAGACGGTGCATGTGCGGATCGCTGCCGATACAGCCGGGGTGCATGTCCGGACGGTGTGGCATTGGCTGGCCCAGGCGAAGAGCGCGGGACGGGTGGTGGGATCCCGACGGCGTGCGGCTTTCACGGTCACGGACGAGTTGTGGGCCCGTTTGTCGGATCTGGGCGGGAACGTCAAGGCTCTCCATCGCTGGATGCAGGAGCAGGCCGCAGCCGGGGCGCCGGGGCTGGATTCGCCCCGCGCGGTGCGTCTTCCGGCGCTGACGACGCTGCATGACGCGGTACGCCGGGAGAAACGAGCCGGCCGCGCCCTGGAGATCTCCCGCCCTGCTTATGCCCGCCGGGACCCGGAGGGTTATGACCGTGCGCTGGCCGAGCTTGCCCTGCCGGGCACGGTTGATGAGACAGGTCAGCCCACCGCACCCGCCGCCGAGACCAGAGCTGGCGACCGCGACGGTTCCCCGGATCAGCCAAGCCCGCCGCCGTTCGGCCACGGGGTACGCCTCTACGCCCCGGGCGCGCTCGTCGTGTCCACCCGCCAGCTCGGCGAGGTCACCGAAGCACTCGCTCACACCGTCGCCGCACGAGGTGTGCTGTGCGTGTACGGGGACACCGGGCACGGCAAGACGGTCGCCATCGACCAGGCCCTGCGCCAGCTGCCGCGCCGCGTTCCGGTGCACCGCGCGCTGGTCGCGGTGAAGCCAGCCCTGCCGCAGCTGCGTGCCGCGCTGCTGACCGCGTTCGGCTTGCCCGCCACGGCGTTGACGAACCGGACCGACGCCACTGACCGGGCTCTTCTGGACGCGCTGCAGATACCGGGCGTGCTGGTCATTGATGATGTCCAGCGGATTGCCGCCCCGGAGCCGGACTACCTGCGCCTGCTTATCGACGCTCCCACCACCAAGACGTCCCTCGTGCTGTGCGGGGCCGGTGCCGAGCGCACCCTGGCCCGGGCTCCCGCGCTGGCTTCCCGCATCCTCACCTGGCAGCACATGCCACGCCTCGACACCGCTCAAGTCCCCACCGTGCTGCGCCTGTTCCACCCGCTGTGGGACACCGCCACGGACACCGACCTGCTTCACGCGGACGAGACATGCACCCGCGGGAACTTCCATACCTGGGCGAAGATCACCTCGCACGCGTACGCGGCCCTGGCCCGCACTCCCCAGCCCCTGGTGGATCACGCGCTGCTCACCCGGGCCTGCTCCCGTCTGGGCCCCACCCTGTGACCGAACCCCCTTCCAGGGCAGGCATTCCATGAACGCGACCACTCCCGGTACCGCAGCCGTCCCCGAGCCCTCGCCCCCCTTGACCGAACCGGCCTTGGACGCCGTGTCGTTGACCGCCTTGCGGGCCCCGGCGGTGCGCCGTCTGCTCGCTTTGCGCGCGGCACGCCGGCTCACCCGCGCCCACGTGCACACCACAGCCCAGTGCCTGAACGTCTCCGACCGCACGGTGTGGCGCTGGCTCGCCGACGCCACCACGACACCCACCTCCGCCGCCCGCCCGGGAGCGCGCCGTGCCGACCGGTTCGAGATCACCGACGAGATCCGGGTGCTGCTGGCGTACTGGCACGGCAATGCTTCCGCGGTCCACCGCGAGCTCGTCGCCCGAGCCCGCAAGGCCCCTCCGCCCGAGCCCGCCACCGAGGCTCCGCTTGCGACGTCGGGGCTGAGCCTCCCAGCTGCTCCGGCGGCTCTGCCCGGTGGGGCGCCGCCGTCGGCGGTGCCGTTGCTGGATCCGGTTCCGTCGCTGGCGACGTTTCTACGGGCGATGCGCCGGGATCTGACAGCGGGGGAGCGGGCCGGCTACCGCCACGGCCCACAAGCGGCCCGTGCGCTGGATGTGTTCGCCAAGCGCCCCCGCATGTGGCGCAACCACACCTGGGAGGCCGATCACGTCCAGGCCCCGCTACAAGTGGAGGCGGACGGCGACTTCGTGGCCCCGTACGTCACGTGGTTCATCGACTGCGCGACCAAGGCCATCACCGGCCTCGCCGTCACCCCCAGTACCCCGAGCCGCGCCTCGGTCCTGACCGCGCTGCGCTCCGCCGTCCTGCGCACCAGCCCGTACGGCCCCTTCGGCGGCCTGCCCGAACACGTCAGGTTCGACCGCGGCCGCGACTTCCTCTCCCGCACCGTCACCACCGCGCTGACCGCGCTGAACGCGGACATCACCATCCTGCCGCCCCACAGTCCCCACCTGAAAGGCAGCATCGAGAACCTCAACCTCAGCGTCTCCCGCATGCTGTTCACGGCCCTGCCCGGCTACGCCCCCAAGAAGCCCCGCCGCCGTCCCGACCGCGAGCCTGAGACGGCCTTGCCCCTGCCGTTCGAGGCGTTCACCGAGCACCTGCTGGCCTGGGCACAGTGGTGGAACACCGAGCACCGCCCCGCCGAACTGCACGGCGCCACCCCGCTTCAGGCGTGGCAGGCCGATCCGACCCCGCTCAACGACGTCCCGCCCGAGGATGTGTGGTCGTTCACGCTGGAGGACGACGGCCGCACCCGCACCATCACCAGCCACGGCGTGCGCTTCCGTAACCGCGACTACATCGCCGACTGGATGACCGGCCAGGCCGGCCGTGAGGTCACCGTCCGCTTCATGCCCCACCACACTCACGAGATCGAGATCTGCGACCTGCACGGCCGCCGCCTGTGCACCGCTCACCTCGCCGACAGGCCACCGACGAACAACGCGCCGCGCTGCGCCACGCACGCACCCGGCGCGCCCGCCGCCTGCGGGCCGAGGCGAAATCCGCCGAGCAACTGCGCCACACCCGCTTCGCCCCCACAACCGAACCAGCCCAGGCGCGCCGCCTGGACACGGTCACCGCCACCGAGGCCGCCCGGGAACTGGCCCACCACCACGAAGGCGACCTCGCCCAGCTGGCGCTGCCCGACCTGATCCCGCCCGCACCGCCCCCGGCCGACTGGGCCATTTCCGACGCCCTCAAGGCCCGCACCCGGCCCGCCACCCCGGCACCCGGCCCAGCCTGCGAGGAGGACACCCTGTGACCCGCCAGCTCCCGCCCGCCCCCACCGACCAGTACGTCACCCTGCCCGAGGCCCGCCTGGTCAGCACCCGCGCGCTGCTCACCGCCCGGGAGAACCTCGCCGACACCATCACCGCCCGCGCGATGATGTGCGTCCACGGCGGCGCCGGCTTCGGCAAGACCATGGCCGTCACCAGCTGCCTGCGCGCCCTCGAACCCGACGAGGACATCCGCCGCATCACCTTCCACGCCCGCGCCACCACCCGCGCGGTGCGCCACGAACTGCACGCCGCCCTCGAACTGCCCGGCCCACCCCCGCGCTACGCCAGCGAGTTCGACCACCTCCTCAAAAACGCGCTGGCCACCCATCCGCGCACGCTCGTCCTGGACGAAGCCCAGTGGCTCCAAAGCGACCAGCTGGAATACGTCCGATACCTCTGGGATGACCCCTACACCCAGCTCGCCGTCATCTTCGTCGGCGGCGAGGGCTGCCATCACACGCTGCGCAGGGAGCCGATGCTCTCCTCCCGGATCTTCATCTGGCAGCACTTCACCCGCCTCACCCCCGACGAAGTCCTCCAGACGATTCCGCTCTACCACCCCATCTGGGCCGCCGCCGACCCCGACGACATCACCTTCGCCGACAGCCGCGCCGCCCACGGCAACTTCCGCAACTGGGCCCGCCTGACCGCCCACACCCACACCGCCCTGGAACGCACCGGCCGCTCCCGCGTCGATCAAGAAGTACTCCGCTGGGCCTTCAGCCGCCTCGGCTCGGGCACATAGCCCCTCCACCACCCCGCGCCGCCCCGACGCGCACCGTCTGCTCATGCCAAGCCACCGGATCACGACTTCTGTCCCCTCGGCCTCTTCCTGCGCGGGAGGATAGGCCTGCCCGTTTCCGTCGTCTGCCGAGGAACCTGCTCCATGCCACCCACCGCTGAGCCCGCGGCCACGACTCCTGCTCCCGCTCCCCGGACTGCGGTCCCTCGCCGGGTACTGCGCTCTGATCAGCAGCAGGCGGTGGACAGCGGGGCCCGCCACCTGAGGAAGCCCGGGAGCCGTGGGCACCTGGTGTCGGCGTGTGGGACGGGCAAGACGTTGATCGCGCTGCGTACCGCCGAGGCCCTGGACGCCGCCCACCTCCTGATCGCCGTTCCTTCGTTGGATTTGATCGGCCAGTGGGCGGCTGCGGCCCGCGCGGATGGGCGGCGTGAGCCGTTGATGGCGGTGTCCTCGCTGCGGGCGGAGAAGCATCCGCTGCTGGCGGCGGCGGGAGCGGTGAGTACGAACTCGGGGGAGTACCTGGCGTACTGGCTGGGCCGGCACAAGAGGGCGACGGTGTTCGTCACGCTCGACTCGCTGCCCCGGATCGAGGAGAGCCTGCGCTCCCCGTTCGCCGCTCCCGTCTTCGATCTGCTGATCGTGGACGAAGCGCACCGGACGGCAGGGCCCTGGAACAAGCAGTGGACCATGATCCACGACCAGGCCCGCATCCGGGCCCAGCGGCGCCTGTATCTGACCGCAACCCCGTATGAGTGGGAGGCCCCGCGCCTGACCGAGGTCCCCGACGAGCACCCGCAGCCCAAGCGCACCGCAGCCACGGCTCCTGCGTGGGAGGCCCCCTCGCTGATCGCCTCCATGGACGACTCGACGACCTTCGGGAAGCGCCTGCACACGTACTCGCACGCGGATGCGATCGAGGACGGTGTCCTGGCCGACTACCAGCTGCTGATCCCCACGGTCACCGACACCGACCTGCGCACCGTCCTGACCAATCAGGACGACGCGCACGCTGGTTTCGCTCCCACCGCCCGGCGGACGACCGCGCTGCACCTGGCGGTCCTCAAGGCCATGACCGCCCACGACCTGCGCCATGTGATCGTGTACTTCCAGCAGGTCGCGGACGCCGCCGACTTCGCCCGCCAGTTCCCCCACACCCTGCGCACCCTCCCCACCGAGCAGCGCCCCGACTGGGCTGACGATCTGGTCGTGCAATCGATCAACGGCACCCACACCCCCCACCAGCGCACCAAGATCCTGGCCCGCTTCGAACAAGCCGACCGCGCCGTCATCACCAACGCCCAAGTCCTGGGCGAGGGAGTGGACCTGCCGGCCGTCGACGGCATCGTCTTCGCCGACCGCACCGCGAGTGTCCGCCGGATCGTCCAAGCCCTCGGCCGCGCCCTCCGTAAGCCCCCTGCTGTCGACCGCAAGACGGCGAGCCTGATCGTTCCCGGCTACCTCCCGCCCGAAGCGGACCCCACCGATCTCCTGGGCACTCCCTACGAAGCCCTCTGGCTCATCACCGCAGCGCTACGCCACCACGACCAGTCCATCACCGCCCGCGCCCCGCGCAAGAACACCAAGCACCGCCTCGACCGGGACGCCCACCGTCTGATCGCGCGCCGGTTCCGCTTCGACTTCACCCTCGACCCCGGCCACATCGCCCGCGCGATGGACCTCATCGCCTGGCCCGCCAGCGGCGCTGTCCTTTCCGAGCCCCGCCGCGCGGGCCTGGCCGCCGCCATCCGCTACCACGAAGAACACGGCCACCTGCGCGTGCCCACCGACTTCGAAGATGCCTACGGCTACCGCCTCGGCGCCTTCATCACCGGCCAGCGCACCGCCTACCACCAACAGGCCCTCGCCCCCGACTGGATCACCGAGCTCGAAGACCTCGGCATGATCTGGGACGACCACGAAGCCACCTGGCAGGCCAACCTGGCCACCCTCGAAGCCTTCCACATAGAACACGGCCACCTCGCCATCCCCACCACCGCCCCCGGCGGTCAGTTCCTCGTCGTCCAACGCGGCCTCGCCCGCAACAACGCCCTCCCCACCGACCGCGAAGCCCAGCTCACCGCGCTCGATCCCACCTGGACGCTGCCGCACGGACCGGACTGGCACCGCAAGTACCACCTGCTGCGCCACCACATCGAAACCGGCAACGACCCCACCACGCTGCACCGGGACACGGTGATCGACGGCGTGAAGGCCGGTAGTTGGCTGCACCGCCAGTTCACCACCTGGCCCCAACTCGACCCCGGCCAGCGTGATCTCCTCACCCGCCTCGGCTTGACCCCCGATCAAGTCCCGCTCCCGGCACCGAAGACCGCTTCCCCTGCAACCGGTCCGCGCCGCCGCCGTTCCTTCGAGCACAACGCGACGCTGCTGCGGGCCTTCGTGGAGCGGCACGGCCGTCCGCCCGGCGCCCGGGAAGGGATCGAGGCGGACGGCGTACGCGTCATGATCGGTCCGTGGTTGTGCAAGACGCGCACCAAATACCAGAACAGTCAACTCACCGAAGAACAAGGCCAGTTGATGCAAGAGATCCTCGGCGAGAACTGGACCGGGACCACCGATGCGGCCGGGGAAGGCCCCCCGGAACTCTCGAAGATCGGTTAGTTTTTTCTGCATCCAAAGAGCACAGGAACAGCGCCAGGTCCGCTACGATGGAAGCCTGAAGCGGGAGCGCCTCCATGACCTCGAGGAGCAGCAAACCAACGGTCTCTCACCGCCCAGACCGTGAGGGTGCCTCACCCCCGGCTCGCCGAGGCTCGACAGATGAGCCGTCAAGACCGTCACTAACTGCGCTTTCAGGAATCCGCGGAGCGGATTCCGTCAGGCCGGATCGCGGAGCGATCCGAGCCGCGGACAACGGAGTTGGCCGCACCGGCCACGGAGTGGCCGGCTAAGCCGCGCGGAGCGCGGCGCTCTTCCGTCGCGTAGCGACGGCGCGTCGTGTCTGCGGAGCAGACCGCGCGC
>NZ_JBVIHM010000006.1:254191-298229 GCF_055570295.1 Streptomyces sp. NPDC031265 | reverse complement strand
CCCACCCACCCCCCCCCCCCCCCCCCCCCCCCCCCCCCCCCCCCCCCCCCCCCCCTCCACCCTCCCCCCCCCCCCCCCCCCCCCCCCCCCCCCCGCCTCGGGCGTACGTGTACGAACGGTCAGACGGACGGCGCGGGCTCGGGCTCCGGGGCCCCGGCCTCCGACGTCTCGGCGAGCCAGGAGAAGACCCGGTCGTGGAAGAGCGTCATGGAGCCGGAGTGACAGTGCGCCCCCCCGCCCTCGTCCGCGGTGAAGACATGGAGGGTCTTGGGGGAGTTGAGGCCCGTGTACACCTTCTTCGCGTGCTCCAGACCGGCGAAGAACATGTCCTCCTCGGCGTCGAGCACCAGGACCGGACAGCGCACCTGCCCGACCACGTCCGCGAGGCCGAACGCGGGCATCCGGCGCAGCAGTTGGGCCGGGCTCTGGGCCCCGAACGTCCACATCGCCTGCCGCAGCAGCCAGCGCGTGAAGGTCTGCTGGACGGCGATCCCGTACATCACGGGGTTGGCGAAGTCGTCGCAGCCCTGCTCCACCCACTCCTGGACGAACGGCGGCAGCCACACCACGTCCCCGAGCTGCCAGACCGCGTCATGGGCGACGCACCCCGCGAGCCGGTGCTCGAACGCGGCGGCCCGGACCGCGAGCAGCCCGCCGAGGCTGGTCCCCACCAGCGTGACCTGCTCGGGGTCCACCCCGGGCTGCGCCAGCGCGAAGTCCACCACGGGCGTGACCACCTCCTCCCAGTCCGGCCGGAAGGTGAGCCCCTGCTCGCGCAGCACCGAGCCCTGCCCGGGCCCCTCGAAGCAGAGGACGTGGTAGCCGCGCGCCTGGGCGGCGGCCGCGATGAAGAAGTAGCCCTCCTCAAGGGTGGAGTCGATGCCGCCGTGGTGGATCAGGGTCGGGCGCGGCCCCGCGGAGTCGTCGGCGCGGTAGAAGTACCCCGGCAGCGAGCCGTCCCCGTACGGGATGCGGACGAACTCCGGCGGGCGCTCCATGAGCCCGGCCGCCTCGGCGAAGGTCTCCTTGGAGAGCCGCATCAGCCGCGCCGCCTCGGGGTCGTGCAGCGGGTCGTCGCGCAGGAAGAACTCGGCGGTGCGGTAATACGTGTGGGCGCGCAGCAGGGCGCCTCGGGCGTCGACGGTACGGCGCTGGGCGAGCGCGGCCGCGGCGAGGCCGTGGACGCGCTCGGCCAGTGCGGTCCACTCGCGCCGCCAGGCGTCCGTGTCTCCGCCGGGGATGCGCGAGGCGACGGCGATGATCTCGCCGAGCTGGGCGCCGCCGAAGTCGGCGTAGCCGGCCGCCCGTAAGGCCTGGTAGTCGAAGGCGGGGTCGTCGAAGAGGAACTTCATGGTTGCGGCTCCTGGGTGGGGAGGCGGTTCGGTGCCCGTCCGCGCGGCGGACGGGCGGATGGCGCTGCGCTCGCGCGCGGCCGACCAGTGCGTGCGCCCGGCGTCCGGTTTCCCGTTCCGGTGGGCGCGGCCCGTCTACCGGGGTGCGGGGTGGGTCCGGGTGCCGTCGAGGAAGGTGTCCACGATCGCCTCCGCGAACGCGGCGGACTCCACCGGACGCTGACGGAGGATCAGCCGTGCGAGCATCGGCCCCGTCAGCAGCTCGATGGCCTGGTCGACGTCGAGGCCGGGGCGCAGCTCCCCGCTGTCGAGCCCGTCGCGCAGCACCTGCCGCATGGCGTCCCTCCGTGCGGCGACCGCCGTGTCCTCGTACGCCTCCACCAGCTGCGGCCGGTGCACCGCCTCGCCGAGGAGGCCGGCGAGCAGGCGGTGCAGATTGGTGTCCTGACCGCGGTGGCGGATCTGGTCGACCAGATCCACGAGACGCTCCCGCAGGGGCAGTCCGTCCGAGGGGGTGACGGGGACGTCGAGGCTGCTCAGGGCAGCGAGCACCAGCTCTTCCTTGTTGCGCCAGCGGCGGTAGATGGTGGCGCGGGCGACTCCGGCCCGCTGGGCCACCAGGTCCATCGACAGCGCGCTGAAGCTGCATCCCTCGCCCAGCAGGCCCAGGGTGCTCTCCAGGATCGCCCGGTCGGCCGCGGGGTCACGCCGGCGCCCGCCGCGGGCGGTGCGCTGCGCGGGCGGCGCGGGGGCGGGCCCGTCCCCGGTCGCGGGGACGGGCCGGAGGCCGGCGGGCGCGGCGCCCTCGCCCTCCGGTGGAACGGGTGGTGGCATGCTCAGACCTCCGAGGAGTGGTGGACCCGGGCCGCTTCTTCCGCACCGGCGGGTTCGTCGGGCGTACGGGCGGGCAGCAGGAGCAGGCTGACGAGGGCGCCGAGGAAGGTGACCCCGGCGGCGACCAGTGCGGTGAGGTGCATCGCGGAGACGAACGAGTCGACGGCGTGGCCCGCGAGCCCGGCGCCGCGCGGGCCGAGCGCGTCGGCCACGGCCAGGCTGCTCTGCACGGACTCCCCTGCCTTGTCGCGCAGTTGGCCCGGGACGGCTCCCAGGTGGTCCGACATCCGCGAGCGGTACGCGGTGGACAGGACCGAGCCGAGGACCGCGACGCCGAGCGCCCCGCCCACCTGGCGGAAGGTGGTGTTGACGGCCGAGCCGGTGCCCGCGCGCCGACGGGGCAGGGCCGACATGACGGCGGCCGTGGCGGGCGGCATCACACAGGCGATGCCCACGCCCAGGACGAAGAAGACGGATTCGAGCAGCCACAGCGAGGTGTGCTCGTCGACGGTGGCGACGACGACGAACGCCAGGGTGGTCAGCAGCATCCCGGTGGTGCACACCGGGCGGACCCCGATCCGCTTGGCCGCGAGCGTGGCGGGCGGCGAGAACGCCAACTGGGCCACGGCCAGCGGCAGCAGACAGTATCCGGCCTGCAGGGGCGTCCAGCCGCGCACGCTCTGCAGATAGAAGACCAGGAAGAAGGTGGCGCCGAGCAGCGCGAAGAACACCAGGCCGATCACGGTCACGGCGGCCGAGAAGCGCGGGATGCGGAACAGCGCGATGTCGAGGGCCGGCCGCTCGGCCCGACCTTCCCAGACGACGAACGCCGCCAGCACGACGAGCCCGCCGAGCATCGTCCCCCACACCCGCCCCGCCGCCCAGTCGTCCGACTCGCCACCCTGGATCACCCCGTACACCAGCAGGGTCAGACCCGCCACGGACAGGGCGACGCCCACCGGGTCGAAGCCGCCGCGCCCGGGGTCCCTGGACTCCGGCACGACGACCAGCGCGGCGACCGTGCCGATCACCACGATCGGGATGTTGATGAGGAAGACCGAGCCCCACCAGAAGTGCTCCAGGAGCGCGCCGCCGGTGATGGGCCCGACGGCGACCGCCAGACCGGCCGCGCCGGCCCAGATGCCGACGGCCTTGGCGTGTTCGGCGGGCGGGAAGACGTTCATGATGATCGCCAGGGTCGCGGGCATCACCAGCGCGCCGCCGACACCGAGCCCGGCGCGCGCGGCGATCAGTTCGCCGGCGCTGCCCGCGTACGCGGACCAGAGCGAGGCGCCGCCGAAGACGACGAGCCCGGTCACGAGCGTACGTTTGCGGCCCCAGCGGTCGGCCAGCACTCCGGTGCTGAACAGGAGGGCCGCGAAGACGAGCGTGTACGAGTCCACCGACCACTGCAGCGCGCTGGAGGAGGCGCCCAGGCCCTGTGGTGCGGGCTCGGCGAGCGTCTTGAGCGCGACGTTCAGGATCGATGTGTCGAGGACCACGAGCAGGAGGCTCACCACGAGCACGCCCAGTACCCACCAGCGGTGGGCGGCGGCCTGGTGCTGCTCGGCATTGCGATGTTCGAGCTGAGTGGTCACGGGTGCCGCTCCTCGGAAGGAAGAGGGTGTTGCGTGAACTGCCGTCTGCAGCTGTGCGGTTCACGACGCTAGACCCGTCCACCAATCGAGTCAATGCCGTATCGAAACACTGCTGACTCATGTCTCGGCCGCGGCAGGAGAGCCCAAGAGCCTGCGGCACTGGGTGCCAACTCCCCCTCCGTACATGTGTGAACACCCCTCACACTCCCCCTCCCCACCGCACCCTGCGGGAAGACCCGAAGCTGCGACGTGCACCTCAAGGCTGCCTTTACACGCCCTTTTCACTTCCCACCAACGATGGGTCAGCAGATGGCACTTGGTGCCGCACCAGCCCGAACAGACCGACCCGGCCAGACCGACAGGGGAAGAGATGCACAGGACGTTGACCGAGGCCGTACGCGCCGGAGCCGAGCAGCACCCCGACCGGCTCGCGTTCGTGTACCTGCACGAGGACGGCCGGACCATGCGGCCCGAGGAGCTCACCTACGCGGAGCTGGACCGCCGCGCCCGGCTGATCGCCACCCGGCTGCGCCAGGAGTCGCTGGGCGACCCTGCCCGCCCGGTGCTGCTGCTCTACCCGCCCACGCTCGACTTCGTCGCCGCGTTCCTCGGCTGCTTCTACGCCGGGCGCACGGCCATCCCGGCCCCGCTGCCGGACGAGCCGGGCGAGCGTCTCGCCCGGGTCAGCGGCATCCTGCGGGACGCCGCAGTGGGCGCGGTCCTGACGCTCCCCGAGCACCGCCAGGGTCTCGCCGCCTGGCTGGCCGCCTCCGGCGAGCAGGACGTGGTGTGCCTGGCGCCCGAGGACGACGGCGAGGACCCCGCGCTGTGGTTCCCGCCGCAGGTCCACGCCGACGACGTCGCCTTCCTCCAGTACAGCTCGGGCTCCACCAGCCAGCCCAAGGGCGTCATGGTCACGCACGCCAACCTGGCCGCCAACCAGGAGGCCATCCACCGCGCCATGCTCACCGAGCCCGGCGTCGTCACCGGCAGCTGGCTGCCGCTCTACCACGACATGGGCCTCATCGGGATGACGCTGCACCCGCTGTGGATGGGCGGCACGAGCGTCCAGATGTCGCCCATCTCCTTCATCAAACAGCCGTACCGGTGGCTGCGGATGATCCACGACTACCGCGTCGAGGGCACCGCCTCGCCCGACTTCGGGTACGAGCTCTGCGCCCGCCGCACCACCGACGAGCAGGCCGAGGGACTCGACCTGTCCAGCCTGCGGGTGGCGCTCAACGGGGCGGAGCCGGTGCGCGCCGCCACCATCCGCACCTTCACCGCGCGCTTCGCCGCCCAGGGGCTGCGCCCCGAGGCGCTGTTCCCCTGCTACGGGCTGGCCGAGAACACCCTGCTCGCCTCCGCCGGGGACACCACCACCCGGCACGTCGAACTCGCCGTCGACGCGCACCTCCTGGAGCAGCACGAGCTGCGGCCCGCCCGCCCCGACCGCACCTCCAGGACCCTGGTCGGCTGCGGCGCGCCGGCCGGGAGCGAGGTGCTCGTGGTCGACCCCATGACGCGCCAGGCGCTGGCGGACGGCCAGGTCGGCGAGATCTGGCTGCGCGGCCCTTCGGTGGCGCGCGGCTACTGGAACCGCCCGGAGGCCACCGACGAGACCTTCCGCGCCGAGACCGCCGACGGCCGCTCCGGCTATCTGCGCACCGGCGACCTCGGCGGTCTGGTCGGCGGGGAGCTGTTCGTCACCGGCCGCATCAAGGAGATGCTCATCCACCACGGCCGCAACCTCTACCCGCAGGACATCGAGCAGGCCGTCCAGGACTCGGGGCCCGCCCTGCGGCGCGGCGGCGGGGCGGTGTTCACCGTCGGGGACGAGGAGGGCGACCGCTCGCACGTCGTGGTGGTGCAGGAGGTCCGCCCGAACAAGCAGGGCGAGTCCGACCTGCCCGGCCTCGCCGCCGCGGTCCAGACGGTGCTGAGCCGCAGATTCCAGCTCCCCGCCGCCAGTGTGGTCCTGGTGCGCCCCGGCGCGGTCCGCAAGACCACCAGCGGCAAGACACAGCGCACCCTGATGCGCCGGCTGTTCGTCGACGGCGCCCTGCCCGTACTCCACCAGCGCCTGGAACGGCCGGTCGCGGCCCTGGTCGCCCGGTCGGCCGAGGCCGCCGGGCAGTCCGCTCCGCCGGCCGCCCTCGGCCGCTGAGCCCGCCCGGTCCTCCGAGCGACGCCCCCAAGGAAGAGGTACCTCATGTCCATCGCCCCCGACACCCGCACCGCGATCCGGCCGCAGACCCCCGTACTGGCCCCCGCGGACCTGGAGAAGTGGCTCACCGACCGGGTGGCCTTCCATCTGCACCGGCCCGCCCGGGAGATCGACCCGACGACCCCGCTCGCCGACTACGGCATCGACTCGGTGGCCGCCATCGGCATCTGCGGCGAGATAGAGGAACGCCACCTCCTGGCGGTCCCGCCGACCCTCGCCTACGACTTCCCGACGGTACGCGCCATCGCCGGGCACCTGGCCGAGCTGCTCGCCGTCGGTGCTGCCGAGGCCGGCTCATGAGCGCACCCGAACCGGTCGCGGTCGTCGGGCTCGACTGCCGCTTCCCCGGAGCCCGGGACGCAGGCGAGTTCTGGAAGCTGCTGATGGAGGGCGGGGACGGCACCCGGCACGTCCCCGAGGAGCGCTGGGAGGCGGACCGCTACCGGCTCGCCGACCCGGCCGCCCCGGGCGAGGCCCGGACCCCGGGCCGCTCCAACACCGTGCGCGGCGGATTCATCGACGACCCGGACGCCTTCGACCCCGCCTTCTTCGGGATCTCGCCCCGCGAAGCGGCCGCCATGGACCCGCAGCAGCGGCTGCTGCTCCAGTGCTCGTGGCGCGCCATCGAGGACGCGACGATGGCCCCCGAGGACCTGGCCGGCACGGATACGGGCGTGTTCGTGGGGGTGATGGCCAACGAGTGGGCCCACCTCCAACTGGCCGACTACGACCGGATCACGGCCCGGCACGGCTCCGGCAACGGCTACTTCATGGGCGCCAACCGCGTCTCGTACCACTTGGACCTCAAGGGCCCCAGCCTCGCCGTCGACACGGCCTGCTCGTCCTCGCTCGTCGCCCTGCACCTCGCCTCCGGCGCACTGCGCGCGGGCGACTGCGACTACGCGCTCGCCGGTGGCACCAACCTGATCATGACGCCGGTCCTCAACATCTTCTACACCCAGGCCGGCCTGTCCGCGCCCGACGGCCGCTGCAAGCCGTTCAGCGCCTCGGCCGACGGCATCGGCCGCGCCGAGGGCGTCGCCGTACTCGTCCTGCGCCGGCTCGCCGACGCACTCGCCGACCGCCAGCCCGTCTACGCCGTGCTGCGCGGCACCGGCGTCAACCAGGACGGCCGCAGCAACGGGATCACCGCGCCCAACCGCTGGGCCCAGCAGCAGCTCATCGAGCGGGTCTGGCGCTCGGCCGACGTCGGCGCCGACGACATCGGCTTCATCGAGGCGCACGGCACCGGCACCCTCCTCGGCGACATGATGGAGGCCCAGGCGCTCGGCCACCTGACCAGCGGCCGCAGCGGCGGCAGCGTCGCGCTCGGCTCGGTCAAGAGCAACTTCGGGCACGCCGAGGGCGCCGCCGGGATCGCCGGGGTCGTCAAGACCGTCCTCGCGCTGCACCACCGCACCGTGCCGCCCAGCCGTTTCGCGGACGACGAGAACCCGGGGCTCCAACTGCCCGAGCGGCACCTCACGCTGCTCAAGTCCCCCCTGCGGCTGCCGTCCGGCACCGTGCACGCCGCCGTCAGCAGCTTCGGCATGGGCGGCACCAACGCGCACGCCGTGCTCTCCTCACCGCCGCGCGCGGTCCACCGCTCCGGCGGGAGAGTCCCGGGCGTGTTCACCGTGTCCGCCCGCTCCGCGCGCCAGCTGCGCCCCAATCTGCTGGCGCAGGCCGACGCGCTGGCCCGGCTGCCCGAGGACCGGCTCGCCCAGCTGTGCTGGACCAGCAACCGCGTCAAGTCCCGGCTGCCGCACCGCGTCGCCGTCGCCTCGGGCGATCTGGCGGGTCTGGTGGCCGGGCTGCGCGAGGCGGCCGGGCGCACCCGCGACGAGGAGGGCGGGGCGCGGCGCACGCCGCCCACGGTGGCGTTCGCGTTCACCGGGCAGGGCGCCCAGCACCCCGGCATGGCCGCCTCCTGGTACGCCTCCTCCCCCGTCTACGCCCGCCTCTTCGACGAGATCGACGAGCACCTCGCCGTCCACCTCGGCCGCTCGGTGCGCGACGCGGTCCTGGAGGGCGACCCCGGGGTGGACCGCACGGGCCTGGCCCAGCCCGCGCTCTTCGCGGTCGAGTACGCGATGGCGGGCACCCTGGCCGACGCCGGGATCCGGCCCGCCGCCGTCATCGGCCACAGCATCGGCGAGTTCGCCGCCGCGTGCACGGCCGGAGTGCTCGAACCCGCCGACGCGGCCCGTCTCGTCGCCCGCCGGGGCGCGCTCATGGAGGCGCTCCCGGACGGCGGCGGCATGCTCGGCGTACCACTGCCCGAGGCGGAGGTGGAGGCTCTGCTCGCCGATCCCGCGCGGGTGTGCGTCGCGGCCGTCAACGGCCCGCGCAGCACCGTGGTCGCCGGTGAGCTCGACGAACTCACCCTGCTGCGCGCCACGTTGGCCGACCGGGGCGTCACCGCCCGCCCGCTGACCGTGTCGCACGCCTTCCACTCCCCGCTGATGCGGCCCGCCGTCGAGCCGTTCCGGCGCGAGGGCGCGGACGTGGCGGTGGGCGCCCCCTCGGTGCCGGTCTTCTCGACCGTGTACGGACGGATCATGGGCGGCGAGGAGCGCATGGACGCCGCGTACTGGGCGCGCCAGATCACCGCGCCGGTGCGGTTCGCCGACGCCGCCGCCGAACTGTTCTCGTCCGGCGTCACCCACGTCGTGGAGATCGGCCCGCGCGCCGTGCTCACCCCCATGCTCGCCCGGCTCAGGCCGGCCGACGGGGACCCGGTGGGCTGCCTCGCCGCCCACCCGGGCGAGCGCGCGCCCCGCCATCCGCTGCACCACCTGCTCGGGGAGCTGTGGAGCGCCGGGGCAGACCCCACCTGGGACAGCCTGTACCCGGAGGCGGACCGCGTGCCGCGCCGGCTGCCGCCGTACGTCTTCGACGACAGCTTCCGCGCCTGGCGCTCCGCCACCGCCCCCGAACTGCCCGCGCCCCGCCTACCCGCCCTGGACGCGGCAGCCGCGGAACCGCCGACGGCGGACCTCGCGGAAACGTGCCCGCCGGCCCCGGACGGTGGTTCCCCCCACGGGGTGTCCGAGGTGACGCACCGTCTGGTGTGCCGGATCGGCGGGCACGACCCCTCGGCGGTACGGGCCCACTCCCGCCTCGCCGAAGATCTCGGCTTCGACTCGATCCAGGTCATGGAGCTCAAGACCCGCATCGAGGACGAGCTGCCCGAGCTCGGCAGCCTGCCCGTCGAGGAGCTGCTGGCGAGCCTGGAGACGGTGGGCGACCTCAGCCGCTATCTGGGCGAGCGACTCCTCGTACCGACCGCACCCTCCGCCCCGGAAGGACCGCGCACATGAGCCCGTCATCCGCCCCCGTCGCCCACCTGGTCTCGGTCGGCACCTGCCTGCCGGGGGAACCGGTGGACAACGCCACCCTGGCCAAGCTCGTCGGCGTCGACGAGCAGTGGGCCGAGATGTTCATCGGCAACGTCAGCAGGCACTTCGCCGTCGACCTGGCGACCGGTCAGGTCCGCCACTCCCTCGCGGACATCGCGGCGACCGCGGCGGACCGGGCCCTGGCGGCCGCGGGCCTGGAGGCCGTCGACATCGACTGCGTCGTCATGGGCACCGCGACCCCGGACCAGCTGATGCCCGCCACCGTCAACCTGGTGGCGGACCGCCTCGGCATCGACAACGTCCCCACCTACCAGCTCCAGTCGGGCTGCGCCGGCGCCATACAGGCGCTCGACGTGGCCCGCACCATGCTGCTCGCCGGGCGCTGCTCGACGGTCCTGGTGATCGGCGGCGACGTCTGCGCCAAGCATCTGGAGACGGACTTCGACCCCGGCTCGCGCACCCCCGCCGAGCTGGTCAACTACATCCTGTTCGGCGACGGGGCGGGCGCGGCCGTGCTCAGCGCCGAGTCCTTCGGGCAGCGCGTCGAGATCCGCCAGATCCTCAACCGCCTGGTGGGCCTGGGCAAGGCGCCCGGCCAGGTCATCGACTGGTTCGGCCTGGGAGACCGGCACAGCGACCGGACGGCGATCTCCGAGGACTACAAGGCGATCGAGGCGGCGGTGCCGGTGCTTGCGACCCAGATGTTCTGGGAGCTCATCGGGGACGTGGGCTGGACGGCCGACCAGGTGGACTATCTGCTCCCGCCCCAGCTCTCCGGCCGTATGAGCGACCGCATCTCCGACTCGATGCCCGCCCCGCTCGCCCAGCGCGTCAACGTGGTGCGCACCGTGGGCAACAACGGCAACGCGCTGCCCTTCCTGCAGCTCGCCGAACTGCTCGACAAGTGGCAGGGCGGCGGGCGGGCCGTCACCGTCGCCGTGGAGTCCAGCAAGTGGATCAAGTCCGGCATCGCTCTGGAGCGCGCATGACCACGATCACGACCAACGCCCCAGAGGCAGGCGGCAGTTGGCAGGACCCGGAGGCGCTGCGCACCCTGCGCGCCCTGTACGCCGCCGGGCGGCTTGAGGCCGAGTACCCCTCGGTACGGCCCCTGCTCGCCCGCCTCCCGGAGCGGCAACTGGCCGCCGCGGGACAGCTGCTCGCCCGGCTCGACCGCGAAGAGGTCGCCCGCCACCACGCCGACGTGCCCGTGGTGACCGTCGCCGTCACCGGCCAGTCCACCGTCGCCCCGCTGGTCGCCCCGCTCACCGCGGAGCTGGCGCGCCACGGTCTTCTGCTCGACCCGGTGGTCTCGCCGTACGGCTCGTACCTGGCGGATCTGCTCGGGCCCGGCGGCTCCGGCACCGGGCCGCAGCCCCGCCTCACGCTGTGCCTGCTGGACGCGCACACCGTCTTCGAGGAGGTGCCGCTGCCCTGGCGGGTCGAGGACGTCGAAGCCGCGGCCCGGTCCCGGCTCGCCCTGATCGGCCGGGCCGTCCGCGCCCATCAGGACGGCGGGCGCGGCCCGTTGGTCCTCAACACGGTTCCGCTGCTGCACCGCCACGCCCGTCAGCTGGTCGATCTGCGTTCCCGGGCCCGGCTGGGCGTCGTCTGGCGCGAGTTCAACAGCGGACTGCTCGCCCTCGCAGCGGAGCACCCCGGCCTGATCGTCGTCGACCTCGACCCGCTGGTCGCCGAGGGGACACCCGCGTACGAGCCGCGCACGGGTCTGTACGCCAAGGCGCGCCTCGCCGAGGGGCTGCTCGCGAGCTACGCCCGCGATGTCGGCCACCTCGTCACGGGGCTGCTCGGCCGGACCCGCAAGTGCCTCGTCCTGGACCTGGACGGGACGCTGTGGGGCGGGGTGCTCGGCGAGGACGGCGTGGACGGCATCGAGCTCGGCAGCGGGTTCCACGGCGAGGCGTTCGCCGAGTTCCAGCGGGTGGTGGCCCAGCTCGGCTCGCAGGGGGTGCTACTCGCCGTCAGCAGCAAGAACGACGAGGACAGAGTGCGCGAGGCGCTGCGCGAACACCCCTCGATGCTGCTGCGCGAGGACGACTTCGTCCGGGTCAACGCCAACTGGTCGGCCAAGCACGACAATCTGCGCGACATCGCGGAGCGGCTCGGGATCGGTCTGGACAGCTTCGTCTTCGTCGACGACAGCACCTTCGAGTGCGGTCTGGTCCGCGAGCAGCTGCCGCAGATCGCGGTGGTCCGGGTCGACGAGGAGCCGGCTCTGCACCCGGCCGCGCTGCTCGCGGACGGCTGGTTCGACCTGCCCGTTCTCACCGACGAGGACCGCGAGCGGGCGGGCCGCTACCGCACCGAGGCCAAGCGGCAGGAGTTCCGCGAGGACACCGGCTCGTACCAGGACTATCTGGACGGTCTCGGCATCGAGGTGACAGTGCGCCCGCCGGAGCCCGCGGAGCTGACCCGGGTCTCCCAGCTCACCCTGCGCACCAACCAGTTCCACCTCGCCCCCGAGCGCCTCCAGCTGCCGCAGGTGCGCGAGTGGGCCGAGCGTCCGGACCGCGGTGTGCTGGTGGTGCGCGCCCGTGACCGGTTCGGCGACCACGGCCTGGTCGGCGCGGTGTTCCTGCGCCGCGACGCGGAGGACCTGCACATCGACAACTACGTGCTGAGCTGCCGGGTGTTCTCGCGCGGCATCGAGAGCGCCTGCCTGGCAGCCGTCCTGGAGCACGCGGCGGCGTCCGGCGCGCACGGCGCGCTCGCCCGCCACCGGCCCACCCCGCGCAACGCCGCCTTCGCCTCCTTCTACATCGACCACGGCTTCGTCCCCACGGGCGTCGCCCCCGACGACCCCACCACCGTCGTCTTCCGCCACGCCCTGCGCGACATCACGGCCGCCCCCGCCCATCTGCGGCTGCACACCGCCTTCGAGGAGAGCTGACCATGACCGCCACCGCCATCGCCGACGCCACCGGGTTCTGCGCACTCCTGGAGGACGAACTCGGCATCCGCGTCGCCCCCGAGGACCTCGACCGCCCCCTCGACGAAGTGGCCGAGTGGGACTCGGTCCATCTGCTGCGCCTGGTCACCGTGGTGGAGAGCGTCACCGGCCGCCGCATCCCGGTGGCCGACCTCCTGGAGGCCGTGACCTTCCAGCAGATGTACGAGGCGGTACGCGCGTGAGCGGCCCCGCCACGGCCGCCCCGGCGGGCTGCCTCGTCCGGGCGCCGCGCGAGGACGCTCCGCTGCGGCTGTTCTGCTTCCACCACGCGGGCGGCGGGGCGTCGTTCTACGCCCCGTGGCCCGCCCGGGTGATACCCGGAGTCGACGTCCTGCCGGTGCAGTTGCCCGGCCGCGAGTCCCGGTTCCGCGAACCGCGGTTCCACGACGCGGGGACCCTGGCCGAAGCCCTGGCCGAGCAGCTCGCCCCGTGGCTGGACCGCCCGTACGCCGTGTACGGGCACAGCATGGGCGCGCTGATCGGCTTCGCGGTGGTGGCGGCCCGGATGCGGGCCGGGGGCCGGGCGCCGCTCGCGATGTTCCTCGGCGCGTACGCGGCCCCGCACCTCACCCCGCCCCTGCCGCCCGCCGATCTGCACGACGACGCCGGCCTCGCCCGCCTCCTGGTGGACATCGGCGGGCTGCACCCGCAGTTCCTGGGCCGCGACGACTGGCTGCGCGCGCTGCTGCCCATCGTCCGGGACGACCTGCGGATCTGCGCCAGCCACCGGGAGGCGGGGCTGCCGGACCCGGACGAGGCGGAGCAGCGGCTGCCGCTCGACATCCGGGCCTTCGCGGGCGCGGACGACGCGCTGGTGGACCCCGGCGCGGTGTACGCCTGGGAGCGGTACGCGCGCGACTTCCGGCTGACCACCGTACCGGGCGGCCACTTCTTCCCGCGCGAGGCCCCCGAGCCGTTCTTCGAGGAGCTCAACCGCTCGCTGGCCGGGCTGCTCACCGAGGCGCGGCGGGCCCCCGCGTGACGGGCCGCCTCACCGCGGGCGCACCACGCGCGGCACCCCGGCCATGCGCCGCCGGGCCTCCTCCGCGTTCTTCTCGTACAGCGTGCGCTGCTCGTCCACACCGGGCATGACCCACAGCGGGCGCGAGGAGCCGTCGGCGAAGGCGAGCCCTTCGGTGTCGGGCCGCAGCCCCGTCACGGTGAGCGCGAACGGCTCCTGGTAGTCGATGGCGCCGTCGGCGGTGAGGCGGAAGGGGCGGTCGTGGCCCGGGTAGATCACATCGGCCGCCCCGATCACCCGGTCGATGCTGCGGGCCGCGAGATCGGCGTCCCAGAAGACCAGCGGGTTGCGGCGCGTCGTGGCCACGTACGCGAAGTGCAGGGCGTCGCCGGTGATCGCGGCCACTCCGGCGTCGGTGTCGACCAGGACGCCGATGCTGCCGGGCGAGTGCCCGGGCAGGCCGATGACGCTGACGCCGGGCACGATCTCCTCGCCGTCCGCCACCTCCCGGATGGGCAGCTGTTCGAGCAGCAGTCCGGTCCAGGCGGGGGTCGCCCAGTCGTTGGAGTGCGGCGCGTGGGCGTAGCGCCGCTCGTCGCCGTGGAGGAGCAGCTCGGCGCACGGGAACAGATCGATGTTCTGTACGTGGTCCCAGTGGGCGTGGGTGAGCACCACGGTGTCGATGTCCGCCGCTGTGAGGCCGTGTGCCGCGAGCGCCGCCCACAGATGGGGGCGGCGTCCGACGTGGGCGGCGTCGACGAGGATGGTGCGGGGGCGGCCGGTGGCGTCGGCGCCCCGGACGAGGAAGACCCCGCAGAAGGCGGGGTAGCCCTGGTCGGTGTCGATGGCGAAGCCGGGCAGGAGAATGTCGATCGTCGGCATGGAACTCCCTTGTGTGTTGACGCTGTTGACGCGAAGCCGGCCGTGTTCCGGTGTCAGCCGTCGGCCGCCTCGTGGACGGCGGCGCGCAGCGCTTCGAGGCTGTGCGGGTTGGCGAGGGTGGACAGGTCGCCGGGCGCGTCCTGGGTGACGCAGTCGCGGATCAGCCGGCGCATCACCTTGCCGGTGCGGGTCCGTGGCAGGTCGGGCAGGGCGACCACACGGCTGGGCCGGAACGCGGGCCCGAGTGCGTCGGCCACGCGCGCGCGGATCCGGTCGGCGTCCGGCGCCGAGAGCGTCCCGTGCGCGGGCACCACGAAGCACCAGAGCGCCTCGCCCTTGACCGGGTGCGGAATCCCGACCGCCGCCGCCTCGGCCACGGCGGGGTCCCCGAGTGCGGCCTCCTCGACCTCGGCGGGGCCGAGCCGTTTGCCCGCCACCTTCATCACGTCGTCGAGGCGGCCGTGCACGAACCACTCCCCGTCGGACCGGGACGCGAGGTCGCCGTGGGACCAGCGGCCGGGCCTGCGGCTGAAGTAGGTGTGGGCGAACCGCTCGGGCGCGCGCCACAGGCCCCGGGTCATGCCCGGCCAGGACTGGCGCACCACCAGTTCGCCCATCACGCCCTCGCCGGCCTCGGCGCCGTCCGCGTCCTCGATGACCGCGTCGATGCCCAGACAGGGGCCGGTGAAGCCGCACGGCGTCTGGGGGACGGTGGGCGCGGACGCCAGGAGCGAGCCGCCCACCTCCGTACCGCCGCTGATGTTGATGACGGGGCAGCGGCCGCCGCCGACCTCGTGGAAGTACCAGCGCCAGGCGTCCTCGGTCCAGGGCTCGCCGGTGGAGCCGAGGATCCGCACCCGGGACGCGGCTGACCCGGGCCCGGCGGTGGTCATCATCGCCCGCGCGAGGCTGGGCGAGCTGCCGAAGACGCTGACCCGGTGGTCGTCCAGGAGCCGCCACAGCCGGGCCGGGCCGGGGTGGTCGACGGCGCCTTCGTACGCGAGGACGCAGGCGCCCGCGAGGGTGCAGCCGACGGCGACCAGGGCGAACATGATCCACCCGGGGTCGGTGACCCAGAAGGCCACGTCGTCGGGGCGCACGTCGAGGTTGTAGCGGACCTCGGAGCCGACCTGCACGGGAAACCCGCCGTGGGTGTGGATGGCGCCTTTGGGACGTCCGGTGGTGCCGGACGTGTAGAGGAGGAGGAAGGGCGCACTGGCGGGCAGCGGCACGGTCTCGGCGGGTTTCGCCTCGGTGAGCGCCTGCCAGGTGGTGGTGGCCGCGCCGGACGGCGGCGCGGTGTCAGGCGGTTCGTCCGCGACGACCACCAGGTGGCGTACGTCGGGGACCTTGCCGGCCGCCGCGCGGGCGACGGGCAGCATCTCGTACCGCTTGCCGCGCCGGGTCGTGGCCCCGGCCGTCACCAGCACCCGGGCCTCGGCGTCGGCGAGCCGTACCGCCAGCGCCTCGGTGCCGAAGCCGGAGAACATCGGGACGAGGACGGCGCCGATCCGGGCGCAGGCGAAGAGCAGCACGAAGGCCTCGGGCCCGGGTGGCAGATAGCCCGCCACCCGGTCCCCCTCCCCCACTCCCAGGCCGCGGAGTCCCGTGGCGACCCGGGCGCTGAGCCGCGCCGTCTCGCGGTAGCCGAGCCGCCCCCGCGTGCCGTCCTCGCGCTCCCAGCGCAGGGCCGTCGCGTCCGGGCGGCCGCGGCGCACATGGCGCTCCAGACAGGACTCGACCAGGTTGGTCCGCCCGCCGGGGAACCAGCGCGTGGCGGCGATCCCGCCCCGCCCGTCGCGGGCGCACTGCGGCTGCTCGTGCCAGACGATGCCCATGTCGCGGGCGGCGCTGGTCCAGTACCACTCGGGGTCCGCGATGGAGCGGCGCTGCAGCTCGCGGTATCCGTCCAGGCCGTGGGCCCGGCAGAACCGGGCGACGTTGCTGTGCTCGGTCAGCTCCCGGCCGGGGTACCAGGCGTACTCGCCCATCAGTGCGCCTCCGGGTTCTCGATGAGCGCGGCGATGCCCTGGCCGCCGCCGATGCACAGCGCGACGACCGCGAACCGCGCGCCGGTGCGGCGCAGTTCGTGTGCGGCCTTGAGCAGCAGGATCGTTCCCGTCGCGCCGATCGGATGGCCGAGCGCGATCGCCCCGCCGTTCGGGTTGACCCGGTCGGGGTCCACCTTGAGGTCGTCGAGTACGGCGAGGACCTGCGCGGCGAACGCCTCGTTGAGCTCGACCACCGCGATGTCGTCGAGGTCGAGCCCCGCGCGCCGCAGCAGCTTCCTGATGGCGCCGGCGGGCGCGAATCCCATGATCTCCGGCTCCAGGGCGGTGACCACCACATCGCGCAGCAGGCACAGGGCGACGGTCCCCGGGCGCAGATCCGTGGCGCGCGTCATCAGTACGGCGGCGGCCCCGTCGTTGAGCCCGGCCGAGTTCCCGGCGGTGACCGTGCCGTCGGGGGCGAACGCGGGGTCGAGTTGGGCGAGCCGTTCCACGGTGGTGCCGGGGCGTGGGTGTTCGTCCCGCTCGACCGTGCCGTCCGGGGTGAGCACGGGAACGATCTGACCGGCGAACCGCCCTTGCGCCACGGCCTCGGCGGCCCGCTGCTGGCTCCGGGCGGCCCAACTGTCCTGGCGCGCCCGGGAGATGGCGAACCGCGCCGCCACGGCCTCACCCGTGAGCCCCATCGGGCCGTGCGCGAAGGGGTCGGTGACCAGCGAGAACGTCCCGTCGATACGGGGTGGTCCGGGAAGCTCGTCGGCGGCGCGCTCGCTGTAGTCGAGCAGCGGCTGACGGGTCATCGACTCATTGCCGCCGGCCACCATGACCTGCGCCTCGCCGAGGGCGAGCGTCTGCGCGGCGGACCAGACGGCTTGCAGGCCGGAGCCGCACAGCCGGTTGACGTTGTACGCGCGGACGTCGACCGGCAGTCCGGCGGCCAGCGCCGCGCGGCGCGCGTTGAACGCGTCCGGCCCCACTTGGCCGACGCAGCCCAGGACGACCTCGTCGACTTCATGCAGGCCGATACCGGCCCGCAGCAGCGCCTCCTGGATCACCAGGGCGCCGAGCCGGTGCGCCGGGATTGACCGCAGCGCCCCCTTGAACCGCCCGACGGGCGTACGCGCCCCGTGGACCACGGCGATGTCGGACAGCATCAGATCCCCCGCTCGTCGAGCCAGTCGAACACCTGCTGGTGGAAGTGGAGGGCCGCGCCCTCCTGGCAGTGCTCGCCGGAGCCGTCGGCGGCGGCGAACCGGATGAGGTCCTTCTCGGCGCGCAGCGCGGCGTGGACCCGCTGCGCCTCGCCGCGCGCGACCACGTCGTTCTCGGCGTCCAGGACCAGGGTCGGGCAGGTGATGTGCTCGGCCACGCCGTCGAGGTTGTACGGCATACAGGCGCGCAGGGCCTCGGCCGGGGTCTTGGCCCCGAAGGCCCACATGCCGTGCCGCAGGAACCAGCGCAGCTGGGTGCTGTGGGACATGGCGACCCCCAGGGCGGGCCCGGCCACCTCGTCGCGGCTCTCGGCGACCCATTCGGCCAGGTGCGCCGGGATGCCCGTGAGGGGCAGCCGGTAGAAGTCGTAGATGCCGTTGTGCAGGACGCAGGCCGCGAAGCGCCGTTCGAAGGCGGCGGCCCGGGCGCCGAGGAGCCCGCCGAAGCTGGTGCCGAAGAGGACGAGCCGGTCGGCGTCGACCCCGGGCAGGCTGAGGGCGTGGTCCACCACCGGGGTGACCACCGCCTCCCAGTCCGGCCGGAAGGCCAGGCCCTGCTCGCGGCGCACGGACTGCTGGCCGGGCCCCTCGAAGGCGAGGACGTGGTAGCCGCGCCGCAGGGCACCCGCGCCGACCATGAAGTACAGCTCCTCCAGCGTGGAGTCGTACCCGCCGTGGTGGATCAGCGTCGGCCGGGGCTCGTCCGTGGCCCCGGCCAGGAAGAGGTAACCCGGCAGGGTCGTGCCCTCGTACGGGATGCGCAGAGGGACCACCGGGGTGTCGAACAGCGCGGCGGCGCGGGCGAACGTCTCGCGCGAGTGCAGGGCGAGGCGGTCCGACTCCCGGTCGTGGTCGCGGTCGTCGAGGCGGAAGAAGTCGGCCGTGCGGTAGTAGTTGGAGGCCCGCAGCAGCGCCTCGCGCGCGCTCACCCGGTGCCCGGCGGCCAGTGCGTCGTCGCCGGTGCGGTGCAGCCGTGCGGCGGTGGCCGCCCAGGCACGGCACCAAGCGGCCTCGTTGCCGTCGGGAACGTCCTGGCAGGTGACGAGCACCTCCCCGAGATCGGCGCCCCCGCAGGCGGCGTGTCCCGCCGTGCGCAGCGCCTGGAAGGAGAACGCCTTGTCGTCGAAGAGGAACTTCACCGCGGCCCTCCCGCTGAACCCACTGAACGGAACGGCACCGTTCCGGCTCGTAGGGCGCGAACGTACACCCGCCACATCACGGAACGCAACCGTTCCGTTCCGTGTTAGTCTCCGATCATGGCCAGCCTCCGTGACAGCGCACTGCGGCGCCCGCCCGCCGGCGCGGGCGTACTGCGCGAGTCCGTGACCGCGACGATCCGCCGGGCGATGTTCGAAGAGCTGGCGGAGTCCGGGTACGCACGGATGTCGATGGAGGCCGTGACCCGCCGCGCGGGCGTCGGCAAGGCGGCGCTCTACCGCCGCTGGCCGTCGAAGGAGGCCATGGTCGTCGAGCTGGTCTCCGAGGCGGCAGCCGCGCACATCCCCACGACGACGGACTCGGGGTCGCTGCCCGGCGACGTCGAGCGGTTCGTCCGGGAGACCCTGCGGGCGCTGCGGCACCCCCTGGTGGGCCGGATCATCCCCGACCTGCTTGCCGAGTCGGCGCGCAGCGCCTCACTCCACGACGCGCTCCACCACGCCGTCCTCGCCCCGCGCCGCGCGGCGGTCGCGACCCTTCTGGACCGCGCGACGGTACGGGGCGAGCTGCCGCCCGACATCGACATGGGCCTGGCCACCGACCTGTTCGGCGCGCCGCTGTACTTCCGCATACTGGCGGCGGGCGGCCCGACGGACGACGCCTATCTCAGGCGGCTGACCCACGCCATCGTCGCGGCGGTCGCCGCGAGCCGCTGACCGCACCGCGACCGCTCACCCGGGCAGCAGCTCGGCCTCCACGTCGCAGCACCCGCCGCGCCGCATCAGCCGCCCCACCGAGAGCCACTCGCTGTCGGCGCCCGCGTGCCGCAGCGGCTGCTCGAACGCGGCCACCAACTCCTCGGTCTCGTACGGCACTCCGCCCCGCAACACCGAGACCGTCCGTACCATCGTGTCGAAGTCCTCGAACGGGTCGCCGTCCACCACGGTCAGGTCGGCGATCTTCCCCTCCTCCACGGTGCCGAGGTGCCGCTCGACCCCGAACAGGCGGGCCGGGAGCACGGTCGCGGTGCGCAGGGCCGCCGCCGGGGAGAGACCACCCCGGTGCAGCGCGCGCAGGCCCAGGTGCAGGGAGAGACCGACGGGCACGATCGGCGCGTCCGTCCCGAGAGCGACCAGACCGCCCGCCGCGAGCACCCGGCGGTAGACGTCGGTCTCCGTGCGCAGCGCGGCCAGTTGGGCCGCCGTCGGCGGCACGCCCGCCGACTGCCGCACCAGCGCGGAGTCCCACGGCGGCATCACCACGGTGACCCGGGGGTCCGCCGCGAGCCCGGGATCGGCCCCGATCAGCGGCGCCGAGGTGAACGGCGTGGCGATGAGCGCGAAGTTGACGCCGCGCGCGGAGTAGACCTCCACCACGTCCTCGTACGCGCGCCCCGACGCGGTGGTGGCGTGCCCGAACTCGGCTCGCTGGGTGGCCTGCAGATGGGTCGTCAGGTCCTGTCCCAGCTGTACACCGGGCGAGAGCAGATGGCTTCCGGCGCGCACCCCGAGGCGTTCGTGCGCGAACCGGGCCGCCTCCTCCATCACCCAGTCCGGCGCCCGCACATAGGTCTTGACGAAGTCCCAGTCGAGCGCGGCAGCCCGCTCCAGCGACCGCCGCAGTCCTTCCCGGGTGCGATGGGCGCGCCCCATGCTGTACGCCACCCGGGAGCCGTCCAGCAGCTCCCCCGTGGTGAGCAGCCGGGGCCCGGCGAGCTGCCCGGCGGCCACCGCCTCACGGATGCGGGCCTGTTCGTACGCGAATCCGCCGAGGGATACGGCCGTGGTGATCCCGTAGGTGAGCTGGCCCGCGGTCTGACGGCCGCCATAAGTGCTCTGCCAGGGGTGGGTATGGGTGTCCCACAGTCCGGGCACGACCGTACGCTCCGAGGCGTCGATCCGCCGCAGCGCCCCACGGGCGCGGTGCGGCTCGACGGCCGCGATGCGCCCGTCGCGTACGACGATGTCGACGTCGTCGCGGACCTTCTCGCCGGTGCCGTCCCACAGCCGCCCGGCGTGCACCACCGTGTCGGCGGGCGCCGGCCTGTGCGCGTCCAGCGGGACCCGGACGGTGCGCGCGGGCCCGCCGTCGACGCCGATGAGCCGCAGGCGCGAACCGGACAGATACAGCAGTGTCTTGGAGTCGCCCGACCAGGACGGGTGGTCGGCGGGCTCGTCGGTCAGGGTGCGCGGCGGGCCCTGCGGGGTTCCGTCGGGGGCGACGGGCAGCAGACAGAGCGCGGACTCGACGATCACCGCCATCCAGCGTCCGTCGGGCGACCAGACGGGCCCCGAGTCGTACCGGTCGGAGACGGAGACGTGCGGCGCCACCGCGTGGAGGCGGGCGGTGCCGGTCTCCGTGTCGACGACCCGGATGAGGTTGTAGCCCTCCCTGAAGCGCGCGTTGAGGCGGTTGCGGTCGCAGAGCGCGAGATGGCGGCCGTCGGGCGACCAGCTGGGGCGGCCGGGCAGCCCGCCGCCGCCGAGGGGCGCCGCCAGGGCACGTTCGCCGCCGGACGCCAGGTCGCGTACGAGGAGGTGGCCGGTCATGTCGAGGCAGGCGAGCCGCTTGCCGTCCGGCGAGAGCGCCGGGTGCACACGCCCGCCCGTCGCGAGCGCGCTCTCCTCACCGGTGGCCAGATCTCGACGGTGGATACCGAGCAGCCCGTCGCGGTCGTCGGCATACAGCAGCGCCCGCCCGTCGCGGCTCCAGACGGGACCGAGCAGATAGCGCGTCGGCGCCGACTCGCGCAGCCGCTCGGGCGGCCGGGCGCCCGAAGTGTCCGCCAGCCACAGTGTGTTGAGGGCGGCGAACGCGATGCGCTGCCCGTCGGGCGAGAGCGCGGGCAGATGGATGCCCCGCACCGGCCGCACGCGCCCCTCGCCGAGGTCGTACTCCTTGACCCGGTAGCGCGGCCGCTCGACGGGCAGCACGCCCTCGAACGGGATCGTCTCGGCCTCCCCCGGCCGGTCGGGCCGTACCAGCGTGAAGCGCCCGTCGACGGTCAGCAGCAGCTCGCCGGCCGCCGTCCAGCGCGGGGGTACCGGCGCGATGTCCCCGGCGACGGCGACCGGCTTGCCGTCGACGACGAGCACACAGGAGCCGTTCGGCGCGGCGGTGGTGCGCAGATGGGCGAGCCGGCGGCCGTCGGGCGCGAGGACCGGGCACATGACCTGGGCGACTTCGCTCTCGGTGTACACGACGCCGACGGGGCCATCTCTTTCGGCCGGAACGGCAGCGATGGTCCGCGCTTCCACACCGAGCCCAAGGGCGGTGGTGACGACCTTCGCGCGGACGAACAGGATCCTCGCCCCGTCCGGCGACCAGGTGGGGTCGAAGTCCTCCCAGGCCCCGTCCTGGAGCGGCCCGTCCTGGCCGGGACGCCCGGTGAGCCGGGTGAGCCGCCCCGTCCGCAGGTCCAGCACATGGACGCGGTACGAGCTGCCCGCCACCGGGTCGCCCGCGCGCTCGGACGCGAACGCGATCCGCGTCCCGTCGGGCGACCAGGCCGGCCCCCGGTCGTCCCAGGGGCCCTCGGTGCGCCGCCGCACGTCCGAGCCGTCCGGTCGCATGGTCCATACGTGGTAGCCGCCGCCCTCATAGGCGCAGAAGGCGATGAGCGACCCGTCCGGAGAGTGGACCGGCCGACCCGGTTCCAGCCCCGCCGGGGTGAGCGGCACGGCCCTGCCGCCGTGCCGGGGCAGCGACCACAGCACGCTCTGGACCTCGGCGACCACCCGGTCCCCGGCGGGCGCGAGGCTCGCGGAGCCGTTGGTGGCCGCGCTGAACGACAACGAGAGCCCACTGCGCTGCCGGGCCGCCGCCGGCACCGTCCCGACGGCGGTGACGGCCCCGGCCGCACCGGCGGCGGCGAGCAGTTGACGGCGGGAGAGGGAGCTCGCGGCGAAGCCGCTCGGGTCACGGTCCATGCCCCCACACGCTGGCGCACCACGCATCACGTGGGCAACCCTGCCCTTCAGGCCAAATGGGTCGGGATGGGGGAGCAGTTGAAGGCGAGCGGTCAGATGCGCCAGGACCGTATCCGGTCGGCCGCGTCGTAGGCGTCGGTGTGGCCCGCGTCTATGTCGCGGGCGAGGTCGATGAGGGCGCCGTACGGGGCGTCCAGACCCTCGCCGGCCGCGTTCATGTACGCGACCACCACCGCCGCGCCGAAGAGCGCGTTGCGGGCGGGCAGGGGGCGCAGCCGGATGATCGCGTGCATCAGTGCGCCCGCCCGCCAGGAGTTGTCGACGGTCGCCTCGACCCGGGGGGTGTTGACGCGGTGGCGGCCGACGGCGGCCTTCCCTGTCAAGTCAACGTGTTGAGAGATGAGCGACGAGGGACTACTTGGGGGCAGGGGCTCCTCCTGCAGCCCGGGGGCCTTTGATGACGCTCCCTGAAAGCTCGCCGATCTCAACAGGCCCGGTCGGCCCGATCGGCCACCTTGGGCGGTCCTGATGGCAGCACGTCGACACAAGACCCTGGTGGTCTGTTCAGCCTGTCACCACAACATCCATGCCGGACGGGGTCCAGCCCTTCCACGGAAGTAATCACTGGAGAGCCGTGTGCGGTTAACGCCGCCCGCACGGTTCGGGAGGGGGCCGACGGATAAGGACCCAAACCATGGGCACCTCGCCGGCGGCCTACCTCACTGTGAACACCCATCGCGTCGCTGGGATGCGCCTGTACGCTGCCGACCTCGACCACCTCACCCACACCCTCCGCCGGGGACTTGCCCATATCCAGCGTCATCCCGAACTCATCGACGGCTGCCTCACCGAGACCGGACTGGCCATCACCCCACACCAACCGACCCCAATCCGAAAAGCATCAGTAGTCTCTTTGCCTACCAGCCTCCAAGTGCATAAGAGGTTCGGCCGAGGAGGGAGTTGGGGTGGAGACGGGCGATACGCGAGACAAGAGGCGAGCACTGAAGGACGCCGCGATGTTCAAGGCTCGAGGAGACTACGCACGGGCGGCGGCAGTTCTCGAAGAGCAGGTGAGGCGCGCGCCCGACGTCGAACTGCTCGCCGCCGCCGACGAGGTGATCTTCTCCGGTTTTCGCGCCGGTGAGCTCGGCGCGGTGCTGTCCCTCACCCGTACGATGTGGGCCCTTCTACGGACCTTCCAGGGCGACGGCCCTCCGATCGTGGAGCGGGCGACCACAATCATGCTCTTCGCAGAGCGAGTCGGACAGGACGAACTCGCCCGGGATATGGCGGAGTACGTCCTTCAGGCGAGGCGGGGATACCTGCCCGACCGGCACCCGGACCTCATACTGGCGTTGAACGACGCGGCACGCCTACAGCTCGCGGCGGGCACCGTCGACGCGGCTCGAGCACTGTATGAAGAGCTGGCTGGAGGCCTGCCAGGAGAAGGTCCGCATGACAGCGATGATGCATCCGCGCGCGCTTCGGCCCACTATCTGCTGGGTGAGCTGTGCTCGCGCCTCGGCGAGGGCGACGCAGCCGACAATCATTGGACCCGTGCAGTGGACTGGGCAGAACACTTCGCCGACAGCCGCCCGCTGCGCATCGCCGCACATCTCGGGCTCGGACGGCTGATGCTGGCCTTCTCCGACACGCCCGGAGCGGCGCACCACCTTGAAAAGGCCTACGAACTCACCCGCCTGACCCTCGATGCTCCCAGAGAGCCAGCCTGGCTCACTCCGGCAACGGACGCAGCGGCCGTGGCCGACATGCTCTTCAACCTCGGCGTCGCTCACCGCAGCAGACGTGACTTCCTCGGCGCGGAGCGAGCGTTCCAGGAGGCGATCGACCTGAACTCAGCCCTCGCGAGGCGGCAGTCGGTCGCCGAAGCGGTCGTGGCACTCGGCCATACCTACCAGGCGCAAAGCGACCTCGGGGCCGCGGAACGGCACTACGAGCACGCGCTTGGGATCTTGGACAGGCTCGCTGAGCCGCTCCCGCAGATCAGACTCCGGATTCTCTCCAACCTCGGTGCTCTGCGGGAGCAGGATGGGCGCCTCGACGAGGCTAGGGAGCTGTTTGATGAGGTCGCCTCGCTCGTGACGGGCGAGACCCCGCCGCAGCAGCGCGCGTCCTTGCTGAACAACCGTGGACGCCTGGCCTTCAAGTCGCACCGGGACCGCGAGGCAGCCCGTCTCTATCAGGAGGCGTTGGATGTATACCGGGCAGACGAGGGCGATCAGCCCGACCTGGGGGACATCCTCTTCAACCTCGCGGAGGTGCAACTGGCGCTCGGCGACACCGCCACGGCCGTATCAGCGTTCCAGGAGGGCTTGAGCCTTGAGGACGCGCAGTTGTCGTCGATTCTCAGAACCGGTTCGCAGCGTGAGTGGCTCGCGGCTGTCTCGGCCGCCCAATACCGCGTCGACCAGCTGCTCGACATGGTCGTGACCTACCACGAGGGCGGCCCCGATGTCGTGGAGTTGGCAGCCGACGTGCTGTTGAACCGCGCCGGTCTCGCAACCACGACGAGCCTGATCCAACGTGACATCGTGTTCGGGGACGGCACCGACCCCCGGCTCGGCGAACTCCGGCGGGACCACACGAGACTGAGCGCGGCTATCGAAAGCAGGAGACTGGCCGGTCCGCCCGCAGGAGGGGAACGCGACCACGCGGCAAGACTGATCGAAGACCGGTTCCGGTTGGAGGCGATCGAGTCCGAACTTTCAACCCGTGTCTTCGGCAGATCCGGCATCGAGGCGTTCGCCCTGCGGTGGCGTCAGATCGCGGAGGCGCTGCCCGCCGAAACCGCCCTGGTTGACCTGCGGCGCTACGCTTCATTCCATTACGCGGCTGACGACCGGACGAACTCCCTCGCCGGCGAGCGTCGCTACGCCGCGCTCGTCCTGCGCCGGAACAGACCCCCTGCGCTCGTCTCGCTCGGTGCGGCCGACGTGATCGACGCCATGGCCGTTGACGTGGTCGCCGCCTTCAGCGGACTGAAGGCAACCGACGACACTGCCGTCTCCGCTCTCCGGGAGGCGATCGTCAACCCGCTGTTGCCGCAACTCGCGGGAATGCGTGCGCTCTTGATCGCCCCGGACGGTGAACTGAACCGGCTTCCGTTCGAATCCATCCCTCTCGACGGCGACCGTTTCGTCATGGACGAGTACGCGGTCAGCTACCTGCCCACAGCACGTGACGTCCTGCGCATCTGCGCGCCCCTGGCCTCTGCTGGCCCTCCCCTCGTCGTGGCCGATCCCGACCTCGACTTGAGCTCCTCGACCGGTGGGCCGCCGGAGTCGGCAGCCCCCGCCTTCAGCCCGCTGCCCGCGGCCCGTGCCGAGGCGGAGCACATAGCCGGGCTGCTCGGAGTCGTGCCCCTACTGGGCAGCGACGCGGTGAAGGGCAGCGTGACTGGGGCGCGCGGCCCGTCGGTGCTCCACATCGCCACACACGGGTTTTTCCTGCCGGCCATCCGGCCGGACCTGCTGGATCCCGAGTCGATTCAGGCCGGGGCCGTCATACGGCCGGCCGACCCTGACCGGCGGATGATGGCGCTCAACGGGATCTTGGCCACGCCGGTCGGCTTCACGGTCGAGCGTGACGACCCGTTCCGGCGCCTGTCCGGTGAGGGCCTGGACGATCCAATGCTGCGGTCGGGCCTGGCACTCTCCGGGGCCAACACGTGGCTCGCCGGAGGAGAGCCGCCACACGAGGCGGGAAACGGCGTGGTCACTGCGGCCGATCTGGCGGCTGCCGACCTGAGTGCGACCAGGCTGGTTGTGCTCTCGGCGTGTGATACGGCGCTCGGTGAGACCCGGACTGGTGAAGGAGTCTTCGGGATGCGGCGGGCTGTCTCGCTCGCAGGCGCCCGCACTCTGGTGATGAGCCTCTGGAAGGTGCCCGACAAGCAGACCCGCGAGCTGATGAACGAGTTCTATGCCCGGCTGATGGCTGGCGCGGGCGTGGTGGAGGCGCTGACCGCTGCCCGAGGGGTGCAGCGCCTCAAGTACCCGCACCCCGTTTACTGGGCGGCGTTCGTCTGCCAGGGTGACCCGGGACCCGTCCAACTTGATCAGTTCGCGGGGGAGTACGAATGACCAGCGTCGCCGAAATTGCCGCGTTGCTGCGACCTCTGCCGCAACCCAACCCGCACCCCGGCGTCATCGTGGTCGACGACCAGGACGCCACCCGCGCGCTGACAGCGGCACTCCAGTACTTCGACGCGGACGACGACCGTCCAGCCGTTACAGTCCTCGCTGGCGGAGAGCAGCTCGGCCTGCTCCACCGCCGGGACGCCTACAGCCTTCCGCCGCCCCGGCTGAGCACGCGCGACTACGGCGCCTCCGACCAGGCAGCCCTGCCCGGCGACGTGCGGTACGAGATGATCACCATGCGCTGCCCCGTCACGAACTGTTCCCACCGTTTCGCCTTGATCCTCTATCCGCTCCGGCCACCTCGATGCCCGGTCCACCCTGAACAGACTCTGGTGGTCGTCGGATGAATGCCGTTACACCGCCCGGCCTGGGCCAGGACTACGGACGCCGCTTCTCGATCACTGGCACCATCCCCATGCTGGCCATCCTGTTCACCGTGCTCGCCGAGCTCGCTTCCGGCGCGCCGTCACATATGCCTAGCAGGAAACAGCTGGTCAACTCACTGCAGTCGCTCACTCCCGGCGAGTGGGTCCTGCTTTTCCTCGGCGTGATCATGGCCGCGCTCCTGCTGCAGCCCCTCCAGCAGCAGCTGGTCCGTTGGCTTGAGGGCTACCCGCTGACGCGCGGAGCCGGCGTGGTGCTGGGGCGTCTGCTCATCGCCCGATGGCGGCGGCGCTGGGAACGGCTGAACACATTGCAACAGCGAGCCGATCCCCGTCCCGAGAACCTACCTGCGATGGCCGAAGCCGCGGCACGTCTGGCCAAGCTGCCGCGCGACCCGGAACGGCTCATGCCGACCAGACTCGGAAACGTGCTCCGTGCGGCTGAGGACCGGCCCGCCGAAACCTATGGCCTCGACACAGTGGCCTCCTGGCCGGAGCTGTACGCGGTCCTTCCCGAGCGGACCGCGTCCCTCGTGGACGACGCACGAGACCAACTCGACATGACCAGCCGCATGACCGCGGCATTCGCCTTGATGGGCGTCCTCTCGGCAGCCATTCTCCCGTTCAGCCGGTGGACGTTTCTGGCCGTAGCGTTCCTTCTCGCGGCCGCCCTCACCTACCGAAGCGCGATCAGCGCTGCCGAGAACTACGGCCGACTCGTCAACGCGGCCGTGAATCTGCACAGATTCGACCTCCTCACTGCCTTCCACCTGCCACTGCCCGCCGACCCGGACGAAGAGCGCGCTCGGTTCCATACCGTCTCAAGCCATCTCCGCCAGGGCCTGCCCGCCACCGAACCCTACGAGCACACATCCAGATAAGAGCCAGACCTACAAGGCCGTCCAGCAAGCAGCATCCGGCCAGTACGGACGCCCCTGACCCACAGGCTCCTCCGGCGCGTCCCGGCGAACGCGCTGGAGGACAACACGATCGGTCCCACGCAGGACGCGCAGGCACCATCGCCCGGCGACGCCCTTGATATGCCTCGGCGAGCCGCTGGCGCATGAGGTGCTGGCTCCGGGTGCCGCCGTCCCAGCACTGGGGGACGCCGTCGCCCGGGTCGACGTCGACCAGGCAGCGGAAGCCCACGTCCTGCGCGTGAGGACGGCGGCCCGGGCATCGGCGTCGCACAGCGGCTCCTCGCCCCGGAAGACGCGCTGTCGGTCGACCCGGGCCCGGGTCGAGGCGATGCGCACATCCAAGGCGAGCACCTGCAGCGCGGCCCACTCCAGCAGCACGTCGGCGTGGCACGACTCGCCGGGAGCGCACGGGCAGGCCAGGTCCATGCCGCGCAGCTCCGGCAGCCGGGCCAGGAGAACGGAGAGCGTCACCGGTGGCTTTCGGGGATCGCCATCACCTTCAGCTGTCACTCGCTCGGGTGGGGTTGTCGACGGTGGATGGAGATCACATTTGGTGAAGGGCGGGCCAGCAGCTCCCGGAGTTGCTGGTTTTCCAGAGTGAGTTGGTTGATGGCTCGGACGAGAGCCGGGACGTCCGCGCGAAGTTGATCGAGTTCTTCGTTCTTGTTGGCGATCGTCTGCTTGAGTCTCACGATGGTGGCTCGGAGGCGGGCTTCGACATCTGGGGTCGCGCCACGTTCCTTGACCCGCTCGTAGAACTCGTTCTTCAGATCGAGATGGCGCTGGGTGAGGGCGTTTCTCGGGACTCCGGCTTCCTGGGCCAGGGCGACGATCGTGAGTGCTCCATTGGAGGCTTGATGGGCGCCGTCCAGGATGCGGTCCATCGCCGCCCGGATGCGGTCACGTTCGTCTGGGGCGGGGCTCATTCGATGGCCTCCTGGAGGGTGATGCGCGTGCGGTCGTGGTCCGCGGCCAGGGTGCGGAGCCGGCCGGCCTTGGCCTGGAGGCGCTCGCCGATCGGCTGAGGAGCGTGGGAAGCCTGGAGTTCGAGGAGGCTCGCGCGCTCGCGGAGTTGGAAGGCGTGGTCGTCGGTGCGGACGATGTTGCCGCATCCGGGAACGCAGCGGTCCAGGCTCGGAGTGTCCTTGACGCCGTCGCGGTGGCACAGAGCCTGGTCCCGCTTGTAGTGGCAGAGCAGGAGGGCCTGCGGGTTGTCGTAGATCATGGCGTTCTCGTTGGCGAGGAGGCGCCGGGCGGCGGTGGCCCCGACGGCGGTGCCGGAGAAGCGCTGGGCACGTGTGGCAGCACGGATGGCCCGCCCGGCCGAGGGCCCGGAGACGCCGCCGCCGGCTTCAAGGTCGTCGTGGAGTTCGGCGACGGTGTCGGCGACCGCGCGGACGGTCTCCACGTCGATGAGGTCGTGGATGCCGTCGCGGCTGCGGGAGGCGTACCCCTCGGAGACGAAGGCGGTCCTCAGGTGCCCGTATTGGATGGCGAGGGCGACCAGACCGCCCGGGCGGCGGGCAATGTGCCAGGCCAGCGATCTTCTGAACCGTTTGGTTCCGATGGCCCCTGCCGGGTCGGGTGGGATGACTTCGCCGGGGAGCCGGTGCCGCTGGGCTTCCTCGTTCGCCCAGGCGACGAAGTGCTCGATCCGCTCCCGCAGGCCGGTCGTCTTCAGGGCCCCGGTATCGGCGCGGGATTGATGTTGGACATGGGCATTGTGGTCGAACAGGAGCGAGCCTTCGGGGACCATGCGTTCCAGGACGCGGATGGCGTTGACGACGGGTGTGATGGCGACCCACGGCACTTCGCGTTCAACGCCCGCGGAAAGGTGGTTGCCGTGCTCATCGGTGGCCGTCTTGTACTCGTAGCTGCGGATCAGGTGTCGTCCGACCCGTCCTTCGGCGTCCGGCGTCGGGTCAGGGCAGCAGCCCGAGCGCAGGCCGAGGACCTCCCCGGGACGCATTCCTGTCAAGTAAGCGCAGGTCACGAAGGCCGCTGTGGCCAAGTGCCGCCTCAACGCGTGGATTTCGTCGAGGTCGATCGCCGTCCGCCAGGGGGCTCCGGAGATGCGGCCGTTGACGGGCACGTCCAGCGGGCAGGGTCCCGGTCGGACGGGTGCCGCGTCCAACAGCCCGTGGCGTCGGGAGACTCGGTCGACCTGGCCAATCGACGCGCCGGTCGTTGCCGCGATGTAGGTGCGGGCGAGTCTCGGCCGGCCCCGGTTCGTGGTCGTGGGCAGAGGGGCGTTGGCCGCGATCATCGGGGTGAGGTAGGCGTCCAGGGCTGCGTAGCCGATCGGCCCCGGGGATGCGATGCGCGCGGCGTCGGTCAGGCGCCGTGACTCGGCCCAGGCCGCGAGGATGTCATCGGCGAGGTCGTCGACCATGCGGATCGCCCAGATCAGTAGGGGACCCATGGTCTCCTCGGCCAGGGGATCGCTCGCATTCTCGCCGCCTCGGGTCGTCGCGGGGGGCAGGTAGTCGTCGGCGCCCACCTCGTCCCAGGGCGGCCGTCCGATGCCGTTCGGGCGGGCGCTGAGCTGGTCGAACGCCCAGAGCCGAGTGAGGGAGCTCAAGATCTTCTGATGTGAGTCGCGGTTGCCCGCCGTCTCGAGGAGGTGCAGGCCGTAGGCATGCAGGACGGCGGTTCCGCATTCGGCGAGGCTGGGTATGCCGCGGCTTTCCAGCCAGGAAGCCAGGTGCATCCAGCGCCGTACTGCCTCGCCCGTGCCGTCGGCGCCAAGGCGGCTTCGCATCCGGCTGCCTCGTTCTTTGAGAAAGGTCGGCCGCAACTGGCCGTTGATCAGGTTCCAGACGGCCAGCCGGAGCTCGTCCTGGAACAAGGCCGGGCAGTTGGCCCAGTTGATCGTCAGCTTGCTCGCGCTGGGGTTCTCGGTCATCGGGGCCAGGGACCAGACCGGATCCGCGTACTGGGTGTTGAGGTGGGCGTGCATGGCGGTGACCAGGTGCACGGGAACAACCGGCGTAGTCGGGTTGGGAAGCGGCAGGAGGTAGGGGTCGAGTTCGAAGGCTGTGGTCACGTGTCGAGGTTCCCGGTCAAGAGGTGGTCGATGAGTTCGCGGTCGGCGTCACCGATCCGGGCCAGGGCCTGGGTCCATGTGCCGTGGCCGAGCTTGTCCTTGAGGTCTTCCAGGCGTTCGTGGGTCTCGCCCCAGTCCGCCTGCCAGACGGGTGGAGCCAGGGCCGAGCGCAGGTTGGTGAGCGCGGAGTGCAGGTGAGCGAGCCTGCTGTGGTGGCCCGGGTGGACCCGGGCGTTCTGGCATCCCAGACACATCAGGAACGAGGCGCCGCATCCGCCCTCCGGCGCCGGGTGAGGGCCGTTGTCGTAGTCCGAGCAGTCCGCTGTCGCGGTTTCCACGTCTCCCGCTGCGGGCTGGTCCCGCAACTCGGCTGCCAGGACGGCCTTGCGGGCGCGGAGCGTAGCGTCCTCGGCGCCGAATGCGATGACCTCAACGGCTTCGGCCTGAACTCGTTTGTCGACCAGGACGTAGTTGCGGTCGTGGGTCTCCTGGCTGTTCTGGCCCGGTTGCCGGCGGTCGAGTGCGTTCACGGTCCGTCGTCCCCGCTGGAACGGGGCTCCGTCGAAGCCGTGCGCGTGTGCCCATTCTTGTGTGTAACTCCGGTGGATGCCGAAGTGGAAGTGTCCGACGGGCGGTAGCCGGTCCTGGCCCGCCTGCTGTCGCCCCAACTTGTGGGTCCGCCAGACGACCAGGCGGTTGACACCGGGGGCTAGGTCTTCCACAACGGCGCGGGCGAACCGGGTGGCTTCCAGCGCTTGCGTGATCAGGCGGCCCGGGGACGCCGCCCCGTCGTCGGTGACATTGCGCGTCTCGTAGTGGCGGCCGGCTCCGCGACGGTACTTCTCCAGCGGGATCCGGTAGGTCGGGTGGCCGTCCTCGCCGAGATCCGGCAGTGCCCGGGGCACCTCGGCATGGTCGATGACGGACAGGTTCCATCCGTACTCCGCCATCAGCAGCACCCCCAGAGCCACCGCCTCCATACGCGATAGGAACAGCCTCTGCCACGTCACCTCCGGCTTCTGGCCACCCAGCACCTTCGCGTACTTACGGATCACGATCCGCGGCCTGCCGTCCCGGTGAAGGGAGCGTGGCAGGTCCCCCGTGCGGGCGAGGATGTCCAGCGCTTGCCCGACCAGCCAGCCTTGGCTGCCCTCCGGGTAGTAGTCGCCCTGCCGCCATCGCTCCAGGTGCTGGGCGTTCTCCCTGATCCGCAGCAGCGCGGACCGGAACATCCGCCGGGCGGCGGCCTTGATCTCGTCGAACTCGGTCTCGCTGTAGGACTGGATCTTGCTCTTGGGCGCCTTGCGGCGGACGGCTAGTTCGTCGGCGACCGGGCCGGCCTGCAGCCGCCCGTCGCTGAGCAACAGGCGGGTGACCTGGGTGCTCGCGTTGTAGCTCCCCCGGCTCGTGCCCAGGCCCATGCGCCACTGCTTCACCACAGTGGAGGTGATCTCGTCGAGATCGCGCGGGGGATTCTCCTGGCGCGCGAGGTACTTCGTGAACACCTCCAACTGGTACCAGTAGCTCGCGGACGTCGCATGGGCGCCCCACTCGTCGGGCCTGCAGAAGCCCGCGAAGACAGCTGCCAGCGAACGCTGCATCGGCTCGGCGACCGGCAGAGTGGAGAAGTCGTAGTCCTTGACCCGGCCGGCCCGGTTGTAGTGGTGGACGACGAGTCCGTCGGGGGCGAGCGGCTCGGGACGGGTGTGGTCGGTCGGCGGGAGGGACGCCTTGCGTCCGCGCGGGCTCACCCGGCACCGCCCGCGGCGGGCTCCATGCGCGCGTCGATGTCCTGGATGCCCTCAGACTCCCGTGCGATGCGCGCGAACACCCCGTCCAGCTCGGGCATCGGAGCCTGGACCGGGCTGTCGGCGTCGGCGAGCATCGAGCGCAGTTGCAGGTCCGCCACCGGCGCGAGATACCGGTCCACCGTGGTCTCCCGGGAGGCGTGACCCAACAGGTTCTGGACCATGAACCACGGATCCCCGTAGAGCAGCCGGAAGTCCCTCCGCTCCTCCGGCGTGAGCCCGTAGCGCCGGTCCATCAGCGTGTTGAGCACCACCAGCATGAACAGGGCCATCGAATGACGCGCCGAGTGCACGGTCGCGTAGGGGGCGTAGACCTTGTGCGGATCCATGCCCACCCGCTTCGGCGGGGTCAACACCCGCTCGCAGCGCTGGTTGGCGGTACGGAAGACGCCGTCCCACGAGTGCGGATGGAAGGGCAGGCCCTGCTCGTTGAGCCACAACCACAGCGGCTCGGGCCCGTACGGACCCTCGGTGAACAGAAGCATCCGCTCCTCGACCGTCAGCTCGTCCAGCGCCCGCTCGCCCGCCACTCCGTCCTGGTCGCACCAGCGCACCACCGGCTTCAGCCCGCGCGTGACCTCTCTGACCAGCCGCATCTCGGGCAGTTGCACGTAGCGGTCGGCCTTCTGGGCCCGCCGCACCGCCCACGCCCGTGAGGAGTCTACGTAGGCCTCGACGTCCCCGATCGCGTCCGAGGAGACATAGAACGTCCGCGGCTTCTTCGACCGCGTCACCTCGGCCGCGATCCTCCCGCGGTAGTACCGTCCGCCCGCCAACCGCCGCTGCGGGACGTCGAACGTCAGGAGCGACCCGCCTTCGGTCCGTCGCAGGCCGGAAGACACCATCATGCGAACGAAGGCCGTATTCCGGTCCTCCAGACGGCCCACCCAGCCAGGCTCCGGGACGCCCTCGCGGTCGTGCCCCCGCAACCCGACGTCGATCCAGCGTCGCCAGGTCCGAGGCGTCAACCAGTGCACGTTGCTCGGCCGGGCATCCTTCGCCCTCGCCGCCGCGACCGTCAGGACCTCTCCGTTGCGGCCCAGGACCTGCTTCATGGCAACCGGATTGCCTATCAGATGCCGTTCCCTGGCAGCCCAACCAAACAGACTCGTATACGCGGCGAGCTCACGGTTCCACTTCGACCCGCCGATTCGCTCCGGATTCGTCTCGGAAAAGCGTCGCCAGTGCTCGTAATCCTCAAGGTCCCGCTGGGTCGCCTCGGTCCACGTCCGCCCGCGATTCCACAAGAACGTGAGGAGAAGCACGATATCCGTCGCGTAGTTGCGTCGCGTCTCTTTTGTATATCTGCGGAAGGTATTTGACTGCCCGTAGAGGCTTAGAAATGCGTCGACCTGGTAGTCAGGCGACAGAAAGATAGGGTCCCCGGGCCGGACCCGTACTGCGTCCTCGCGCACTGGCAGGTCGGTCCACCTGTCCAGCAACGCCCCCCGTACCCCACACCGCACCGCGTCCCGCGGCACCCAGAACACTCGCCAACTCACTGTGCCAGCACCCCTCTTGATGAGCTTCAACACGCTCATTCAATAGGGAAGCGGCCACCAGGCTGGAGAAGTCATGGACCGTGGGCTGCTTGGGCAGCACTTCCGTCTGGCGTTCGAGCAGCCAGCGGATGTCGATGTGGAACTCCACCGTCAGGCGGCCCGCCCCGAGGAGTCCCGCTGGTCGGGGGCGTCGTCCGGGAAGGCCGCGTCGAAGGCGTCGCCCTGTTCGGCGATGAAGGAGCGGAAGACCTCCGCCGCGCCTTCGAGCCGTGGATCGCGCACCGCCTCGTACGCGGCCTGCGTGATGAGCGCGGTCACCGTCGACCCCTCGGCCTCCGCGCGCTCCTTCAGCAGCGCGTGCAGTTGGTCGTCGACCCGGATCGTCACTGACTTCGACATGCTTCGACCGTACAGCAGGCCGTACAGCGCGGGACCGCATCCACCCGAAACGGCCCCGCGGCCGCCCTGTCAGGTCACTCGGGTACCGAGCGGACACCACCAACGCCCCCTCGTAGGAGGGCTGCTCGCGCAGCGCGCCGAAGCGCGCGTCCCAGGCGCCGCTGTCCAGGTCGCGGGCGAACCACGCGCACACCGTCTCGTCCACAAGGCTCCAGCCCGAGCACGCCTGCCGGGCACCGGGGTCGAGCAGCATCTCCGGGCAGGCGTAGTACGCCTCGTTGAAGGCCGGTGGCGGAGGCGCCGAGTGGTCAAGCCCTGTACGCCTGTCAGGCGTTCGCCGCATATCGCCAGAAATCCTGCATGGCGACAGGAGGCGGAGTGGGTCCGGTCAGCTCCAGCTGCGTGAGCAGGATCGTGGCCGTGCCGGTGGACGGGACGATGTGCGCCGCCGTTCCGGTGCCGCCCATCCAGCCGAACCGTCCCGGCACGTTCCAGGGCTCGACCGCCTCGACGTCGACCGCTCCGCCGAAGCCCCAGCCCTGCCCCTCCAGGAACAGCCTGCTCGCCGCGCGCTGGGCCGGGGTGAGGTGGTCGGTCGTCATCTGCCGTACGGAGTCGGGCGACAGGACGCGGTGGCCGTCGAGCGTGCCCCCGGCGAGCAGCATCCGGGCGAAGGCGTACAGATCGTCGACGGTCGAGACGAGCCCGCCCGCCCCGGACGGGAACGCGGGCGGGGTGCTCCACTGCCCGTCCTGCGCGTCGACCAGCTCCAGGCCCTCGGAGTCCGGGGCCCCGGCCCGGTAGTAGCCGGTGAAGCGGCCGAGGTCGGCGGCCGGGACCGCGAACCCGGTGTCGGCCATGCCCAGCGGCTCGAAGATCCGCTCGGCCAGGAACTCGGGCAGCGGACGCCCGCCGACCCTGGCGATCAGTACGCCCTGGATGTCCGAGCACGCGTTGTACAGCCAGGCCTCGCCGGGCTGGTGGAGCAGCGGGATCCGGGCGAGCGCCGCCATCCACGTGTCCGGCGCCGCGACGGCCTGCGGCTGCGGCGGGCCCTGCAGCAGGTCGGTGAAGAGCGGCGCGACCGCCGGGAGCGAGAAATCGGCCGGGAAGCCGTATCCGGCACGGAAGGTGAGCAGATCGGCCACCGTGATGGGACGGACGGCCGGGACCACGTCGTCGACCGGGCTCTCGGGCGTACGGACCACGCTGGGCGCCGCCAGCTCCGGCAGCCATTCGCTCACCGGCGAGTCCAGCGCGATCCGGCCGTCCTCGACCAGCGTCATCACCGCCGCCGCGACGATCGGCTTGGTCAGCGACGCGATCCGGAAGATCGAGTCCCGGGCCATGGGCGCGCTGCCCTCGACGTCGGTGTGCCCGACGGCCTCCACCTCCACCCGGTCACCCCGGGCCACCAGGCCCACGGCCCCGGGCGCACAGCCGTCGCCGTCCACGTGCTTCTTGAGGATGTCGTGCAGATCGCTCATCGGTCCACCTTCGGCAGTCGGAAGTCATCAGCGGTCAGTCGTGAGGAAGACCGCCGGCGGCGCGCGAACTCATCGGTCCCTCAGCCATCGGATCCGCACCGACCCCTCCCACCTGCGCAGACGGCTAAGATCACGAGGATTTTTCACAAACGGGGAAGGAATGCGACCTGTGCGCGTTTGGGGCAGGGGCATCGCGCTGGCGACAGCGGGGGCGGCGCTCGCGGTGATGCTGTCGGGGTGCGGAAGCGGCGAGTCCGAGCAGGACGGTCCGGACGGCGGCGGTGCGAAGGACGGCACGGGCACGCCCGAACCGGAGCGGGCCGACGACGAAGGAGCGGCCTCCGGCAAAGGATCCGCGAAAGGGTCCGGCAAAGGAACGGAGGTCCGCGCCGCGTTGACGGCCGCGGCCAGGAAGACCGGCGAGCAGACCTCGTACAAGACGCTCCAGACGGGGGCGCCGGGCTCCGGCCGCTCCGAGATGCTGTTCCAGAAGTCGCCGTCCGCGAGCGTCATCAGGTCGTGGAGCAAGCCGTCCTCGGCCAATCCGAGCGGCTTCAGCCAGGTGATCTCGCTCGGCGGGAAGACCTATGTCCACACGGACGAGGTGCCCGGCAAGAGCTGGTACACCATGGACGACACCGCGTACGCGGGCGCCGACAAGGGCTCGGGCCAATCGCGGGCGGCGGGATACGTCCCCGAGTTCGCGGGCGCGCTCGCCGCGTCCCCGTCCACCCGGCGCCTTGGCGAGGAGCGGGTCGGCGGGCGTCCGGCCGACCACTACCGCGGCACGGTGGTCGTGGACGAGCTGGCCGCGTACACCGGGCCCGCCATCGACAGGGGCGTCCGCGACAGCTATGTCGCGAGCACCCGGCAGCAGGGCATGAGCTCGGTCGTCATCGACCTGTGGGTCGGCAAGGACGGTCTCGTCCTCAAGTCGCGCGAGGAGGGCCGGGGTTCGAAGGGGCCCGGGCTCGTCGTCGAGGAGTACTCGGACTTCGGCGCGGTCCCGGCGATCACGCCGCCTGCGGCGGACACCGTCGCCAGCTGGAAGGAGTTCGTCGACGGCCTGTCGCAGCAGTCGTAGGCGGTACGGGAGTGCGTGAGGGGTGCTGCCGGGCCCGGCGGGTCCGGCAGGTCCGGCAGCACCCCTCCTCAGTTGCCGCGTCGGGATGCGGTCAGCGGTTGAAGACGCTGGTGCGGCTCCCTTCGACGGCCGCCGTGCCGTCCAGCGGGGTGTGGTTCGCGAGTCCGCACAGCTGCGCGGGTGTCAGGCCCGCCAGCGCCTTGAAGTCGCGGTTCAGATGCGCCTGGTCGTAATAGCCGCACGCCGCCGCGAGTTCGGCGAGCGACCCGTGCGAGCCGTACGGCAGCGTCAGCGCGCGCTGGAACCGCAGGATCCGGGCGACGGACTGCAGCGGCAGACCGATCTGCTCCCGGAAGAGCACCTGCAGGCGCCGGCCACCGCGGCCGGTGGCCCCGGCCAGTTCGCCCAGCGTCATCCCGCCGTGGCGTGCGCTCAGCCTGCTCCAGGCCTCGGCGACCACGGGGGACGGCACGGGGCCGTCGGCCAGCAGGCTCGCCAGGGCGTCGTCGAGGAGCGCCCAGCGCGCCTCCCAGTCGGGTGCCGCGGCGAGCCGTTCGGTCAGCCTCTCCGTCCATCTCTTGCCCAGCAACTCGTCCGGGTGCACGGTCTCGTTCGCCAGATGGTGCATGGATATGCCCAGGCACATATAGGCGCCGAGCGGGGTGAAATCCACTTCGACGGCTTGTCCGGATCCCCGGTAGCCGCCGACGACGGGTGACGTCCGCAGACCTCCGACCAGCGAGTACCACGCCCCGCCCGCCGATTCGCTCTCACCGGCGCCGAACAGGTGCAGCGGGTCGCCCCAGCCGACGATCATCGTCACCGTGGCGCCGGGGAGCGTCAGCCTGGCGGGCATCCCTCCCGGTGTGCGCCGGCCCCGGTACTTGACCACCTGGCCCCGCAGCCAGTCGGGTGCCGCCCTTTCCACACTCTCCCCTCGGTCTTCCTCCTCTCGGTCTTCGGCAATCAAGGATGCTTTGGCCTCCACCTGCAACCCTCTCCTCACCATGCGCGTGTTCCGCCGACCGGAATCCGGCAAGGCAGTGCGCCTTCTTACAAGACCAGCGGTCGGCCTCGGCAGCAGTCTGTGATGGCAGAGGCGGTGAAGGCCAGGAACAGCCGAACCCCTGGCCGAATATCGGCCATTGACAGGGTGTCGGGCGCATATGCCCCTGGTCTACGGCCAGCCGAGCGGTGGTACGACGGGCCCGAGGGGGGGGCCGGCTCAGACCGGTCCGTTTCCCTGTTGTCACCCGCCCACGGGGGTGGCGGGTGACAACAGGAAAGCGGACCGGGGCACGGGAAGCGGAACCGCACGGCGGGGCCCGGCGTCCCTCCGGGCATCCGTGTGATCACGATCTGCCCCGGAGGGCCTCGCCCATGGCCGGAACGGCTGCCCGCCACCTCTACCTTGCGCGCCACGGCGAGGCCCTGCCGGACGAGAGCGGGCTGACGGAGAACGGGCGGCGCCAGGCCGTCCTGCTCGGCCGACGGCTCCGGGACAGCCCGCTCTCCTTGGTGCTGCACAGTCCGCTCGCGCGCGCGGCGGAAACCGCGCGCCTGATCCACGGCGAACTCGACGGCGTCCCCATGGAGCCGTCGGACCTGGCCGGGGACTACATCCCGTACATGCCCCGCAAGGAGGAGCTGCCGCCCGAGTACGCCGACTCGCTGCTCGAACGGCTCGCCCAGTTCCCGGCCGAGATGAGCGAGCTCGGGCGCGAGCTGGCTCCCGCCGCCCTCGCCCGGTTCGCCCGGCCCGTGGACGGCGACGAGCCGCGCCACGAGCTGGTCGTCACCCACAACTTCCTCATCGGCTGGCTCGTCCGGGCCGCGCTCGACGGTCCGAAGTGGCGTTGGCAGGGCCTCAACCACGCCAACGCGGCACTGACCGTGATCCGGTACGCGCCCGACCGCCCGCCCTCCGTCGTCTTCTTCAACGACATGGGGCATCTGCCCGCGGAACTCCGCTGGACCGGCTTCCCACCGGAGTTCCGCGTCTGAGCGGCCGCCGCCGGTCAGCCGCCGTACCCCGCGAAGATCTTCGAGAACTCGTACCCAAGCGGTAACTCTCCTTCACCGCAGGGTCGTTGTTCTCGAACGGCACGCTCCCGCGGAGATAGCCGAACGGGCCGCCGGGCCCCGCCGCGGACACCCGGGCGGGCAGCCCGTCCAGCGATCCGCTGTACCCGGCGCTGCCCGGCACCTGGAGGCCGACCTGGGGACGCGCGTACACATAGGCGTCGACCTGTGGGATCGCCTACGTCTTCTGTACGCGACGAGCGCGGCCATCTCCGGCGAACCGACCGGGAAGGGCGCGTCGTTGGGCAGGACGACCGCCTGGCACCTAGTGCGGGCGCCGTCGGCCGTGTCCGCCAGGAAGGCGGCGTCGATGACGGGAACGGCCGGACCTGCCGAGCTCCACCACGGTGTACGGCGGGCCCTCGCCGTCGAGTTCGGCGGTGATCGCGCCGGTGGGCGAGCCGCCGTCGCTGACGACGAGGACCCGCAGGTCGACCCGGGGCGCCGGCGCCGCAGCGGACACCGGCGCCGCTGGTAAGCCGAGCCTGAGCAGGAGCGCGCCGACGGCGAGCCCGGTGGTCTTGACCGTGCACTGTCCTTTCCGTCCCTGTCTGTTCCTTCCTCTTGTGGGGCTTTCCAGGGTCATGTGTGACACATGACGTAAACCGGTTGCTCGCGGCCGACAGGGGCGCGGCCGTACGGATTCCCGGCGGCTGCGTACCGATGGCGTCTGCCTATGATCGTTCGAGGGTTCGATCGAGGTGCTGGTCGAACCGCACCGCACGCGACCACGGAGGCTGAACGGGCATGGCTGAGCGACAGGTTGTCATCGTCACCGGAGGCGGGACCGGGATCGGCGCCGCCACCGCCCGGCTGCTCGCCGACGCCGGACACCGGGTGGTCGTCTCCGGGCGCCGCCCCGAGCCTTTGAGCGAGATCGCCGAGGAGACCGGCGCGCTGGCCCACCCCTGCGACATCGGCGACCCGGACGCCGTGCGGGGCCTGGTGGCCGCGACGGTCGCGGCGTACGGCCGGCTGGACGGCGTGGTGCTCAACGCCGGGACCGGGCGCAGCGGGGCCGTCGGTGACACCTCGGTGGAGGACTGGGACCTGGTGATGCGCACCAATCTCACCGGCCCGTTCCTGCTGCTGCGCAGCGCGCTGCCGCATCTGGTCGAGGCCCGCGGGTCCGTGGTCGCGGTCGCCTCGGTGTCCGCGCTGCGCAACGGGGTGGGCAACGCCGCGTACGCCACGTCGAAGGCCGCGCTGCTCCAGCTGTGCAGCTCCCTCGCGGTCGACTACGGGCCGAAGGGGCTGCGCGCCAACACCGTGTGCCCGAGCTGGGTGCGTACGGAGATGGCCGACCGGCGCATGGCGCGGTTCGCCGAGGAGGAGGGCCTCGCGGACGTCGACGCGGCGTACGAGACGGCCACCCGGCTGCTGCCCGCCCAGCGCCCTGGTGAGCCGCGTGAAGTCGCCGAGGCCATCGCGTGGTTGCTCTCCCCCGCGGCGTCGTTCGTCAACGGCGCGACGCTCACCGTCGACGGCGGGGTGACGGCGCTCGACCCCGGGACCGTGCCCTTCGGGTTCCACGTCGAGCGCCGCGGGGACGCGGCCGGCTGAGGCCACACCTAACTATCCGTCAGGCTAGGCCGGTGAGCAGCTCCTCGCGGCCGTTGACACCCGCCTTGCGGTGAATCGCCTTGAGGTGGTCGTTGACCGTGCGCGGCGACAGATCGAGCCGGCGGGCGATGTGCTTGGTGGGCAGGCCCTGGAGTACTTCCTGCATGACAGGGTGCGCTCCCGGGTGGTCATCCCGTACCAGACGGAGACGACCGGCAACAGCAGGCGGCCCGGGGTCGGTTGGATCATGACGGCCACCGCGCGCGCCTCCGGGCCTTCGAGCAGCTAGACCCGGATCAGGGGCCCGAGACCAGGTCCACCACGTTGTTCGAGGAGTTGGCGGCCCCTCCGGCGTTGTTGATGACGTGGTTGATCGTCCCCGTGCCGCCCAGCGAGACCGTCACCATGTCGTGGAAGCGGACGCCCGCCGTGCCCGGCGCCTCGAAGGAGCGCTCGGCCACCACCGACGGATTGGCGCTGAAGTAGCAGTAGCTGCCCAGACCCCACGCCTCGTGGCTGGTCACCGAGCTCGCGACCTTGTACGCGTCGTAGCCCCGGGTAGAACCGTTCATCCACGCGGACTGGTCCGGCGGGTCCTACGGCATCTCGTTCTGGAAGAAGTACGTACGGCCGCCGTTGCCGTTCCAGAGCACCTGGTGCTGCTGGTAGTGCTCGACGAACAGGCCGTACATCGCCACATCGCTGCCGTCGACGACCAGCCCGTTCGCGGCCGCGTTGCTGGTCCAGCCGACGCCGCTGCCGTGGTCGGCGCGCCACAGCCACATGTGGTCGCCGATGACGTCCGAGCTGTTGATCACCAGGCTCTGGGGGGCCCTGCCGACGCCCGCTCCGCCGATACGGAAGAAGACGTCGTGCAGCGAGGTCGGGTCGGCGGTGTTGCCGGGCGGTCGCGCCCGGGGTGCCCACCCGCATCAGGAGCGCGGAGTTCGTGGGCCCGGCGTCGATGAGCAGTCCGGCGGCCTTCACCCCGTCGACGTCCGCGACGTCCATCGCGGTGATGCCGTCGTCCGGGACCAGCGTGGCCAGGCCGAGACCGAGCACGACGGTGTCCGGGCGGTTCACCTCGATGGTCTCGTTCAGGTGGTAGACGCCTGGTGTGAACAGCAGGTTCTTGCCGCGGCGCGGCCTCTGCGCCGAGGGCGGCAACGGCACCGGTGGTCAAGGAGGCGGCGAGCGCGCCGACGGCCACCAGTGATGCGGCTCTGCCACGCACGCTCCGACGGTCGTGCGGAGTGGGGGTTGCGGGAATGGTCATGGCCTCACCCTTTCTTCAAGGCGTGAAGTAAGACTGCACCATGAACACGTCAATAGTTCAGACCTCGAACATCTGGTCTGAACCAGGGGCTTGACAGGTTGTTGGCTCGCCACTTAAGTCACGTAGTGAAACAAGAGGGTTCCGCTAAGGTGTAGACCAATTCAGCCCGACTTTAATGCGCTTGCGTTCAATACATGAACGAACATTCCACCTTTTCCATCAACACGCCGCATTCCTTGAATGCAATGACCGACGGACAGACCACCTGGCCGCCTCTCGACGGGCGCTACCCACCTGGGCTGCGAGACTACAATTCCCCTCCTCGTCAAATTGACGAACCATCAGCAATCGCCCACCAAAGCAAAAAGCAGCCGTAAGCCCGTTTCACCCCGTATTGCCGGGCAGATTAAGCCTGTCCCACCCGTATCCGAAAATTCCGTTGTCATCTCGTTAAGGGCTAACTTCTTGACGTCACTGCAAGGGCAGGGTTGGCTTCCAGCCACCTCGGCCGAAATTTATGCGGCCATGTCAGGGAGGTTGTTTTTAAGTGAGCACGCGTACCGGCCGTGGAGCGATGACCGTGGGTGTCGTCGCGATGGCCGTCACCCTCGCCGCATGCGGCGGCGGGAGCAAGTCCGGCGACGGGTCCAACGGAGCCGCCAAGAAGAGGGACCTCAAGATAGGTCTGCTGCTGCCGGAGAAGCAGGCTGCTCGCTACGAGAAGTCGGACAAGCCGCTGATCGAGAAGATGGTCGGCGAGCTGACCAGCGGCAAGGGCCAGGTCGTCTACGCGAACGCGGAGCAGGACGCGGCGCGCCAGAACCAGCAGGTCGACGCCATGATCGCCAAGAAGGTCGACGCGCTCATCATCGACGCGGTGGACTCCAAGGCCATCGGTGGCGCGGTGCAGCGGGCCAAGGACGCGGGCATCCCCGTCGTCGCCTTCGACCGGCTCGCCGAGGGCCCTGTCGACGCGTACGTCTCGTTCGACAACGAGGATGTCGGCCATGTGCAGGCCAGGGCCCTGCTGGACAACCTGGGCGAGAAGGCCAAGGACGGCCAGATCGTGATGATGAACGGTGCCCGCACCGACCCGAACGCCGCCCAGTTCAAGAAGGGCGCGCACACCGAGCTGGACGGCAAGGTGAACATCGGGAAGGAATACGACACCAAGGAGTGGAAGCCGGAGAACGCCGCCGCCAACATGCGCAGCGCGATCTCGGCCCTGGGCAAGGACAAGATCATCGGTGTCTACTCCGCCAACGACGGCATGGCCGGCGGCATCATCAGCGCCCTCAAGGCCGCGGGTGTCTCCAAGCTGCCGCCGATCACCGGCCAGGACACCGAACTCGCCGGGGTCCAGCGCATCGTGGCGGGCGAGCAGTACATGAGCGTCTACAAGTCGTACGCGGAGGAGAGCCCGATCGCCGCGCAGATGGCGGTCGCGCTGGCCAAGGGGCAGAGCCTCATCTCCATCGCCAACTCCAAGACCAACAGCCCGACCAAGAGCGACATCCCCACCGCGCTCGTCCCGGTCGTCGCAGTGATCAAGGAGAACATCCGCTCCACTGTCGTCAGCGACGGCCTCTACACCATCGACGAGATCTGCACGGCCAAGTACAAGGCCGCCTGCAAGTCCGCCGGACTGCAGTAGCGGGCGCAGCCGTACCGCCCGACCGTAAAGACCTCTGCCCGGGCCGCCGGGGGCGGGGATGGGGGAGGGGGTGGGGTCGGTTTGAGGGGATGCGGGGGGGGTAGCGGACGTGCAGGGGCGTGGGGGGGGGGGGGAGACGGGGGCCCGGCCCCGCCCCCGCACCGCACACAACGGGGGACT
>NZ_JBVIHM010000006.1:214269-254181 GCF_055570295.1 Streptomyces sp. NPDC031265 | reverse complement strand
CCTCCTGGCAGCTCCGCTGGCCTGGGTGAGGGATCCCCCCCCCCCCCCCCGCCCCAAACCCCCTCTCCCCCCCCCCCGGGCGGCGCCCCGGGCAGAGGTCTTGGGTCCGTTTTACGGGCCTCCGGGGCGGTCAGCCGCCGTACGCGGCCTTGGGCGGGCGGCGCAGCCGGGGCTCCGGGCGCGCGGCGCCAGAGGCGCACGGCTCGAACCCGAAGGGCGCCAGCAACTCGGCCTGGAAGGACGCGGGAGCCGTGGCGTAGGCCGGCAGGGACGCCTCGTCCACTATGCGCAGGACCGGGTCCAGGACGACTTCGAGGGCCGCCGGGTGGGCGGTCGGGGCGATGCCGACGGCCGCGAGCAGCCAGTGGTCCTCCTCGCCCGGTATCCGTCCGTCGTGGTCGCGCGCGGGCATCAGGGTCGGCCGGAGCCCGTGCAGTCGCAGCAGGGCTCTGTGCTCCTCCTCGTCGATGGAGACACCCGGCGGGATCCACACCGCAGCCGCCTCGGGCGCTCCGGAGCCCGACTCGGCCACCCACACCTTGCCGGTCTCCAGACCGAAATGCGCGAGGATGAGCCGGAGTTGGGCCTGTGAGGCCGAGACGAGAGCGGCGGTCTCGGGCGGCAGCCCGTGGTCGCCGGAGAGCAAGCGCACTATCGCGTTCACATCCTGGAGGGACGCACGCCGAGCGCTGACCCTGTGCGCAAAAGTGAGGGCCATAAGCCGTGCCTTTCGCTGTGGTGCGTGAGGACGACAGTGGCCTCACGCACCTCTTTGGCTTCTCTTTACCGAGGCTACCCGCCCAAGGGTAAGGGCATCGTATGAATCGGGGACCCCTCAGCCGACCGGGAATTGTGCGCCGAAGGAGGCGCCCGGGGCGTGCGGCGGCACCTGGGCGCCGTCGCTGCTCGCCGCGAATCCGTCGAGCCGGGTCGGCCTGCCCGGTCCGCACGTGCGGTCGGCCCCGGTCCGACCGGCGGCGACCTGCGGCGACGGACTCCCGGACGGGCGCCGGCGCCACTCCTGCGCCACTCATAACGCCAGCCTTAACGCCACTTCTGGCGTCATTCATCACTTCGGGGGCTTGATGTAGCGCCAAGATGGTGCCACTCTGGCGTCATGGACCTTACCCCCTACGTCGACAACCTCCGCCACGAGCTCGCGGTCGCCGCGGATGCCGGCGGGGACGAAGCCCGCGCGCTGGCGGAGCGGCTGACCACCCCGCTGGAGTCGGCCGTCAGGCTCACGCTGCTCAACGCGCTGTCCGCGGCCACGGACGAGATCACCCGGGATCTGGCGCCGGGCTCGGTCGACGTGCGGCTGCGCGGGCTCGACCCCGAGTTCGTGGTCACCGCGCCGCCGGGCCTGGAGGCGTACGAGCAGGTCGAGCAGCGGGAAAGCGCGCCGAGCGGGGGGCGAGTGCCCGTGGCGGTCCCGGCCGACGGCGCCGACGGCGGTACCGCTCGGATCAACTTCCGTCTGCCCGCCCACCTCAAGACACGCGTCGAGGACGCCGCCGGCCGGGAGAGCCTCTCGGTCAACGCCTGGCTGGTCCGGGCCGTGGCCACCGCCCTGGAGCCCGGCGACGGCGGCCCCGCCCCCACTCGCAGCCGCCACCGGGGCGGCCAGGGCTTCACCGGCTGGGTGCGCTAGGGCCCGCCCGGAGATCCGGTCGGCTTCGGCCCTGGACGCCTTTCGGTGCGAGCAGGCCGAAACCACTTCACCCTTCACCCGCCCGACCGGCGGGACCACACACCAGAGCCAAGAAGACGGGACAGCCATGCCGCACTTCGACACGCCCCAACCGATCTCCGTCATCCTCGAATTCGACATCGGCTCGGCCCTGATCACCGCGGGCAAGCGCACGGACACGGTCGTGGAGGTGCTCCCCCGCGACGGCGCCGCCGAGGCCGACGTACGGACGGCGCAGCAGACGCAGGTGACCTATGCGGGCGGCAAGCTGGTGGTCAAGGGACCCAAGAAGCGCTCCCTGTTCAGCCGTAGCGGATCGCTCGACATCAGCATCGAGCTCCCCGCCGGTTCCCGGCTCCAAGGGACCGCGCCGCTGGGAGACTTCGTCACCGAGGGGCTGCTCGGGGACTGCACCCTCAAGACCTCGGCCGGTGACATCCAGGTCGAGCACGCGGCGGCCGTCCACCTGAAGACCGCCCACGGCGACATCCGGCTGGGCAGCGCGAGCGGGGACGTCGAGGTCGCCGGTTCGGGCCGGGTGGAGATCGGCGAGGTCGCGGGCACCGCCACGGTGAAGAACGTCAACGGCGAGACCACGATCGGCGAAGTCACCGGCGACGTACGGGCGAACGCGTCCAACGGCCGTATCTCGCTCGGCGTCGCCCACGCCGGAGTCGACGCCAAGTCCGTGAACGGCGGCATCCGGGTCGCCGACGTCAGGCGCGGCCAGATCGTGCTCATGTCGGCCATAGGAGATCTGGAGGTCGGGATCCGGGAGTCCACGGCCGCGTGGCTCGACGTGAACACCAGGATGGGAATCGTTCGCAACTCCCTCGGCACGGCCGACGGCCCCGGCTCGGAGGACCACACGGTCGAGGTGCGCGCGCGGACCGGCCTCGGCGACATCGTGATCCGGCGCGCCTGACCGCCCGTCGGCCTCGACGTCCTGGAGGGCGCGGCCGTGGAGGCCGAGGCCCTGCCGACGGGCGCTGGTTCCGATGGGTACGAGCCGGGGGACGCCGACTGGCATGGCCGTCGGTCGCGCCCTCAGAGGCTGTGGGCGACCGGGTGAAGGGGTTGGTAGAAGGCGAGCTCGGCCCCGCTGGGCAGGCGGACCGCCGCGATGCGGCCCCAGGGCTGGTCGGTGACCGGCCGCGTCAACTCGACCCCCTTGGCCGCGAACTCCTCCACCTGGGCGGTGATGTCGTCGCACATCAGATACAGCTCGTGCTTGGGCTCACCCGTGGTGGGGTGGACGGCCAGTTCGGTCGGCGGGAGCCGGAAGATGAGCCAGCCCTGGCCCGCGTCCACCCCGGGGAAGCCGAGCACGTCCCGGATGAAGGCCCGGTCGGCCTCGGCGTCCGTGCTGTAGAAGATGGCGTGCGCGCCACTGAACATGCTGCCCTCGCTTAGTCGTTCCGTCCGCACCGGCTGGTCCCCGGCATCCTCGCAGCCGGGCCGCGGGCCCCTCGTCGACACGCGCGACCCGGCCGCAACGTACCCGGTCCGGATGCGGCGGGAGTCGAGCGCCGCTGGAGCGCGCGGACGCCGGATGCGTTTGCCGAAGGCCGTGCGCGCGGGGCGCGCACGGAGCCTGAGTACGGGTTACGACTGAACGGCCGCCGCCCCGCCGGGCTTTCGGCCCCGTACGGCCCAGGCGCGGGCGATGAGGGCGATCGAGCCGTCCGGCCGTGTCGGTACGGCCTGGCGCAGCGCGGTACGAAGCCGGTCACGGGCGGGTGGCGCGAGTGCTGCCACGTAGCCGGGGGCCGGGCCCTGCCCGCTGAGGAAGGGCTCCCACAGATCCGCGAAGCCGGTGAAGACGGTGTCCACCTCGATCTCGGCGACGGCCACGTCGACAAGGCCCGCGCCGGTCCACAGGCCCCGCAGCGGACCCGGGCGGCACTGCGGGAACCGGCGGCCCTCGTGCAGCACGGCGGCCGCCGGGTCCAGGGCGACGGCGGCGTCCCAGAAGTGGCGCAGGAGGTGCATCCCCTCCGCGTAGTCCCATACGTACGCCGCCACCGTCGCGCCGGGCCGTACGACCCGTACCGCCTCGGCGAGCGCGGAGCCGGGTGCGGGCAGGAAGTTGAGCACGAGCCCGCTGACCACGACGTCGCAGGAGGCGTCCGGCACCGGCAGCGCACGGGCGTCCGCCACGGCGAACCATGCCCGGTCGGCGGCCTTGGGTGCCTGGGCTGCGGCGAACCGCTCGTGTGCCTCGGTGGCGGCCTCCCGTGCCGAGGCCGCGAACCCGGCGGACCGGTCCACGCCGAGCAGCGCGGCCGGTCCGCACCGAGCCGCCACGGTCGTGGTCAGGGCGCCGGTGCCGCAGCCCACGTCCAGCCACCGCAGCCCGTCCGCGCAGCCCAGCCACGTCACGAACCGCTCGGCGACCGTGCGGCTCCAGCGGCCCATGTACCGCTCGTAGGCGGTCCCGGCCGCCCAGACGTCGAAGCGCCCGTCCCGCGCGATGCGCTCGGCCTGCCCGCCTGCCGTGTCCATGTATTCACGATCCCGGACTCGGCCTGGCGGCGCGAGGCCGCCGCCTTCAGCCGCCCTCGGGGCGGCGTTTGCGTTCTTTCGCCGCTGCGGCGCGCGCCATTTCCTGCTCCCACAGGCGGGAGAGCTCCTGGGCCTGTTCGTTCAGCTCGATCGGCTCGTCCTCCTCCTTCCAGAGCCCCTGTTCCTTGAGCCGGCGCACCTGGATGTCGACGGGCGGCTCCGGGTCGTAGTCGGAGGGGCGCGGGCCCTCGGGCCCATCGGGGCCGATCCGGACGAGCCTTTCGACGCGGGTCACCCGGAAGCGCCGCTCGGCGACGCTCAGCGCGTTGCGGCGCTTGTCGTCGAGCCGGTCGGCCGCCTCCGCGTACACCGCGCGGGTGGCCTCGTCCGTCTTGAGCGTGAACGGCGCCATCACCCGCAGCCAGCCCGCCAGGGAGTCCCTGGCGCCCTGGGGCGTCGTGTACGCCGCCCCGGGGTCGTGGGCCCGCCACTTCCCGTCCTCCCGCTCGGAGACCATGAAGACGGCGGGCAGCAGCACCCCGCCGGGGTACCACTCGGCGGCCCGCCACGCATCGTCCGTGACCTCGCGGGGCGCGCCGGGGGTGGAGCCGACGAAGCGCACCAGGTCCAGCTTGACGATGCCGTCGGCCAGGCCGGTTCCGGTGTACGGGTCGATCACGAGGCCCTTGGTCCGCGAGGGCACCTGGTGCGACTCGCCCACCTCGCCCGGGTCCGGGTCCGACTGGCGCGGCGGCTCCGGCCCACTGGCCCCCATCCGGATGAAGCGCGAGGCCCGGACGATCCGGAACCGCTCCCCCAGGACACGCAGGTCGTCGACGACCTCCCGGTCCATGCGCGCGGCCGCCGCCAGCCACTTGCGCCCGGCCTTGTCCTGGCCGGCGCCCGAGGCTTCCTGCGCCCGCCTGCGGAAGCGCGAGCCCAGCGCGTCCCGGGCGCCCTGCGGAGTGTCGCTGCTGCACTCGGGCAGCTCCCAGCCGCCCGTCTCGCACTCTCTGGCGTGGAAGAACTCCGGAATCCCCACCCCCAGGATCTCCGGGTACCGCTTCCGTGCCTGCCACGCCTCCTGCTCGGCGAACGCGGCGATCGGGCCTTCCTGCGGCGTCACACGGAACGTCAGAAAGGCCGGCACCTTGTCCTCGTAACCGCTCATGTACCGACTGTGCCCGACCCCGGGACTGCGGTGTGGGGCGATGCGTGAAATCAACTCATTGCGGGTGACGGAGAGTTGATCCGCGGAAGCGTACGGGTGCCCGGTCGGGCGTGCGGGGCGCGGGGACCGGCGTACCGTGGAATCAAGATCGGGCCGTCACGCCGTGGGCAGGTGCACATGAGTGATGCGTGGGCGAGCTGGGAGCGCCGCGAGAGCGGGACGGCGGGGGCCCGTGGGAGTGCGCTGCTGCTGCCCGGCGGGATGTGCCGGGCGGGGCAGTACGACGAACTGATGGCCGAGCCCGCGCTGGCCGGGGTGCGGCTGGTGGCGGTGACGCTGCCGGGGCACGGCGGTACACCCGCGCCCCGCGACACCAGCGTCGAGAACTACGCCCGGCTCGCGGGCGAGTGCGCCGCCGAACTCGGGTGCGATGTGGTGGTGGGGCACAGCATGGGCGCCAACGTCGCGCTGGAGATGGCGGGATCAGGTGTGTTCCCGGGACCGGTGATCCTGCTCGCGCCCAGTTTCTCGCGCCAGGACGAGGCGGTGTTCCTGCGGGCGCTCGACCGGCTCGCGCGAGTGCTCGGGCACCTGCCGTACAGCGCGATGCTGAAGCTGGTCGGCGGCATGGCCAGGCAGAGCCCGCTGCCCCCGGACCGCGTCGCCTCGCTCATCGCGGACCTGCGCCGGAACGACCCGAGCGCCGTGCGCCGCACGGTCCACGACTACCTCCGGTACCTGGACCGCCACGGCACGGTGGCACCACGTCTGTGCCAGGCCGGGGTGCCCGCCTGGGTGGTCCACGGCGAGAGCGGGGACGGCGGGGTGTCCGACGCCGAGCGGCGCACGCTGGAGGCGTGCCCGCGGGTCAGCGTGGTCACCATTCCCGGACCGAGCTTCTTCACTCCGAACGAGGAGCCCGCCCTCGTGGCGAAGCTCGTCGTGGAGGCGCTGGCGAAGTCCCGGTGACGAGGACCCACCGCTGAATCCCCGCCCGTGAGGCCCCGTACAGCCGGGCCCGCCCCGCCCCGCAGGCCACCCGCGTCACTCAGCGTCACAATGGAACCGTGGAGTGGTTCGTCGCACCCGACTACTGGCTGAGCCGGCTGGTCTTCCAGCGGGCGCTCGCCGCTGTCTACCTCGTCGCGTTCCTGGGCGCGGCCGTGCAGTTCCGGGCGCTGATCGGCGAGCGCGGCATGCTCCCGGTCCCCTGGTACGTCGAGCGGGTGCCGTTCCGCCGGGCGCCGAGCGTCTTCCACTTCCGCTACTCGGACCGGTTCTTCGCCGGCTGGGCCTGGGCAGGGGTCCTGGTCTCGGCGGGACTGCTGGCCGGGGTCGACGCCAGGGTGCCGCTGTGGGGCGCGATGCTGCTGTGGCTGCTGCCCTGGGCGCTGTACCTGTCGATCGTGAACGTGGGCCAGACCTGGTGGTCCTTCGGCTGGGAGTCACTGCTCCTGGAGGTCGGGTTCCTCGCGGTGCTCCTGGGCAACGACGAGGTGGCGCCGCCCATCGTCGTGCTGTTCCTGATGCGCTGGGTGCTGTTCCGCGTCGAGTTCGGTGCAGGGCTCATCAAGATGCGCGGCGACGAGTGCTGGCGCAAGCTGACCTGCCTCGACTACCACCATGAGACACAGCCCATGCCGGGCCCGCTGAGCTGGTTCTTCCACCATCTGCCCCGGCCCTTCCACCGCGTGGAGGTCGCCGCCAACCACGTCACGCAACTGGCGGTCCCGGTCCTGCTGTTCACCCCGCAGCCCGTCGCCACGGCGGCCGCCTCGCTGATGATCCTCACCCAGCTGTGGCTGATCCTGTCGGGCAACTTCTCCTGGCTGAACTGGACGACGGTCGCCCTCGCCGTCACCGCCGTCGACTTCTCCCCGGCCGCCGGCACCCGGCACTTCGCGGCCACCCCGCTCTGGTACGAGGTCGTGGTCCTCGCCGTCGCCGCGTTCCTGCTCGCCCTGAGCTACCGCCCCGCGCGCAACCTGCTCTCGCGCCGCCAGATCATGAACTACTCCTTCGATCCGCTGCACCTGGTCAACACGTACGGCGCGTTCGGCAGCGTCAGCCGGCTGCGGCTCGAAGTCGTCATCGAGGGCACGGCGGACCCGCTCCCGCTCGCCGACTCCGACTGGCGGGAGTACGAGTTCAAGGGCAAGCCCGGGGATCTGCGGCACTGGCCGCGCCAGTTCGCGCCGTACCATCTGCGGCTCGACTGGCTGATGTGGTTCGCCGGTCTCTCCCCGGGCTACGCGCGGCCGTGGTTCGGGCCCCTGGTGGAGCGCCTCCTGGACAACGACCCCGACACGCTGCGCCTGCTCAGGCGCTCCCCGTTCCCGCCCGACAGCCCGCCCCGTTACATCCGCGCCCGGCTGTTCCGCTACCAGTACACGACGTGGCGCGAGCTGCGGGCGACGGGGGCGTGCTGGAAGCGGACGTACGTACGCGACTTCCTGCCGCCCACACGGCTTGGGACGAGCGACCGCACCGGATAGGAACGGCGGGCGGGAACGGGCTGCCGGGCGAGGGGAGCGAGGCCTGGATCAGGCCTGGCAGATGCCGCGCTCGTAGTCGAACGTGGCGGTCGCCTGCGAGTACTTCCACTGCGGGGCGAGCAGCTTCGCCTTCAGCTGGGCGGCGGCTTCGGGGCTCTCCACCACGTATCCGAAGTCCTGCAGCCACGAGGGGTACAGGTTCTTGGAGCCGATGTAGAAGGCCGAGTCGTCGACGGAGACCAGCTTGTGGTGCTGGGCGTACGGGTGGCCGTCGGCCCACTTCGGGCTGTCCGAGCTGCGGAAGGTGGCCAGCTGGAGGCTGGAGCACATCTTGGCGCGGGCGGCGCCCTTGTCGCCGGTCAGCAGGGCGAGGCGGTCGCGCAGGGTGTCGCTGACCTCGGAGAGCGACTTGATCTGCGAGTAGCCGCCGCTGCCGACCGCGCCGCGGTTGGCGGGGTCGCTGACGACGATCCGCACCTTGACCCCGGCGGCCATCTTCGCGGCGAGCGCGTCGTAGAGCCGGATGTCGTAGCGCGGCAGCGGCGGGCAGGTGGCGTTGAGGTCCTGCTGGGAGATCTCGATGTGGTCGCGCGCGCTGGCGACGAGCGCGCGCAGGGCGCTCTCCTCCGGGTTGACCGTGTCGTAGTCGCGGTCGGCGTTGGTGTTGTCGTGCAGCCCGACGACGCACTTGGTGTCGGCGGCGGTGGGCAGCGTCGGGCGGAACGCCGAGGCCGGGTCGTTGTTCTTGATGCCGACGCCGAGACCGCCCACGGCGATCACGGGGACGTTGCCGTCGGCCGGGGCCGGGCCGGAGGCTTCCTGCGCGAGCGACGGCATACAGCCGGCGCCGTTGGAGGAGGCGAACCAGACGCTGGCGATGTTGGACTTGTTCTGGCAGGTCCAGGCCCACAGTGTGTCGAGGTACTTGCCCGCGGAACCGGCGGCCGGTCCCGTCAGCGCGAGGTCGACGTCCGACACCGGGTGGGCGGTGTCGAGGTAGTCGTCCTTCCAGCCGTTGATGCCGCCGGTGACGGCCGACCGGTTGTCGACGACCAGCAGCTTGGAGTGGTTCCACGAGAACGCGGTCTTCGAGGTGGTCATCGACGCCACGTTGAGGGTGACGTTCTTCGCCGCCTCGCCCAGCCTGCCGACCAGTTCGTCGCGGTACTTCGACGGGACCACGTTGAGGTGGTAGATCGGCGCGGCGCCGACGAGGACGCGGACCTTGAGCTTGTTCCCGGCGGCGGCCGAGGCCTTGAGGCCCTCGACGATCGCGTCCTCGAACGCCCCGTTGGGGAACGGCGCGAGCGTGGATATGTCGACCGTGCTCCTGGCCTTGGAGATGTTCTCGGTCATCTTGGCGAGCAGCCGCTTCGTCCCGGGCCGCTCGGCGCACTTGTCGTCGCCCCAGCAGCCGGGGGTCTGGAGCAGCCAGTCCGAGGGGTCGGCGCCCGAGGCGTCGAGCCGGTTGCCCGCGGTGCGCTCCCAGACGGTGCCCTCCAGGCCCGGCGAGACCTGACGCAGGGCCTGTTCGACCGCGTCGAGGTGCGCGGTCGCGCCCGGGCCGGGCGGGGTGTCTCCGGAGTCCGCGAGCGCCGGGGCGGCGGGCAGGACCGCGAGCACGGTGGAGCAGGCCACCAGGTGACCGGCGAGGCGGGTGCGGCGGCGAAGCTGACGGTGAGCCAATTCTTTTCGCATTCTGGTCGGGGAGGGCGTTCACGAACGCCCGCGCGGGGTGGGCGAGTCGGAACACCGGGACCGCCCACCAAGATCAACTCACCGAGGTTACCAATCGGTCGGAAGCGGTCGGACCCGACCGGGACGCGGGGAGCCCCCGATGGCCGAGAACCGCTGGTCGACGAACGGCCCGGCGCCCGCGCCGCGACTCGCCCGGCCCGCGGAGACCCGGCCGCGGGCCGGCGTCGACTTCGAGTGATCCGACTTCGAGTGATCCGGCCTTCAGCGGTCCCACCGTCGTCGCCGCCACGGGCATATCGTCGCGCCCGTACCCGTCCCGGCTGACTTCGGCGAGGCCGCTTTGAGGAAGATCATCCTGATGATGTCCGTGTCCCTGGACGGATTCATCGAGGGACCGGAGCGCCAGATCGACTGGCATCGGGTCGACGACGAGCTGCACCGCCACTTCAACGACGAGCTCCGGTCGATGGGCGGCTTCCTCGAAGGCCGTGTCACGTACGAGCTGATGGCCGGGGTCTGGCCGACCGCCGACGCCGATCCGGCGAGCACCGCGCCGATGAGGGAGTTCGCCCGGATCTGGCTGGACATGCCGAAGTTCGTGTTCTCGCGGACGCTGGAGCGGGCCGACTGGAACACCACGATCGTGCGGGACGTCGTCCCCGAGGAGATCCGGGCGCTCAAGGCCCAGCCGGGCGGCGACCTGGTGCTGGGCGGCCCCGACCTCGCCGCGACCTTCCTGCGCCACGACCTGGTGGACGAGTTCCGGGTGTACGTCCACCCCGTCCTCATCGGGCGGGGCAAGCCCCTGTTCCCGTCCTCCGACGCGGTGGTTCCGCTCCGGCTCACCGAGAGCCGGGCGTTCGGCAACGGAGTCGTCCTGCTCCGTTACGAGCGGGCCGCCTGAGCATCCCGTCCCGGTCGCCGGGGCCCGGGACACCGGCCAGGACGATTCAGGCCTCAGGCCCGCCCTTTGCGGCCCTGCTCACGCTTCCGCGGGGCGGCCGCCCGGGGCGGGTGGGAGTCGAGTTCATGGAGCTGTACGCGGTGCAGCAGGTCGGCGAGATCGGCGCCCGGCCGGCGCGCTTCGGCGCGCAGGGCGTCACAGCCAGGACAGCCGTACTGCATCGCGCTCTGTCCTCTCCCAGGGGCCTGCCGGATGCGGCAACTCCATCACGCCGCCCCCGCTCCAGCAGCGCACCGAAACGATTCATCACTCCGATGGCCGGTCCTGCTCCTGCGCTCCCCGCGCCCGGCGCGTCGTTCAGGGACGGAGTCCGCGCGGTACCGCGAAGTCGGTGAGCAGGGCGGCGCCGGGCGCGAGGTCCGACCAGCAGCCGCGCCAGGTGAGCACGGCGATGGCCGAGGTGGGGAACTTGCTCCCGGCCCGGTCCAGGCTCTCGCCGAGGGCCTCCCCGGTGAGCAGCAGGGTCAGGTCCTGGACGCCGGGGTTGTGGCCGACCAGGAGCAACGTCTCGATGTCGGCGGGCCCTTCGCGCACGGCGTCGAGGAGGCCGCGGGCGTCGGCAGCGTAGAGCCGCGGGTCGTGGCGGACTGGGGGCGGGCTGCCCAGCTCGGCCGCCGCGAGCTCCCAGGTCTCGCGGGCGCGGCGGGCGGTGGAGCACAGGACGAGGTCGGGCAGGCAGTCGGCCGCGCTCAGCCACCGCCCGGCGGCCGGTGCGTCGCGCAGCCCGCGCCGCCCGAGCGGCCGGGCGTGGTCGGCCACGCCCTCGGGCCACGCCGACTTGGCGTGGCGCAGGACCACCAGCCGCCGCAGCGGGCTCATGTCCGCGCCCCGTCGGCGGGCGCCTTGCCGATCTCGCGGGTCAGCTCCAGGCCGAGGACGCGGTCGAGCCGGGCGAACGTCTCGAACTTGGCGCCCGCCGGTACGTCGGCGTCCGCCGCCAGTTCGCGCAGGATCCGCAGCACGGCGGCGGTGTCGAGGCTGTCCTCCAGCCCGTCGCGGGCCGTGCGCTCCAGGTCGGCCCGGAGCGGCTTGGACGGCTCCTCGGCCCACCCGGCGACGGCCCGCCGCCACTCGGCGAGGAGCCGTTCGGCGCCCTCGACGGCTTCGGCCGTGACCGCGACGGGCTCGTGGTACGGACGGTCGAGCAGCAGCAGGCGTACGGCGAGCGCGCGCCCCTCCAGGTCCGTGCTCCCGCTCGCGCGCGCCTCCGCGATCCGTATGAAGGCGCCGCCCCCGCCCTCGTACGCCCGGCTGGTGAGCTGTACGGCCGATGGGCCGCCCAGGGCTTCGGCGATCTCCTCCGGGGAGCCCTCGGCGTCGGCGGGGTGGACGCCGGCGGCGACGGCGTCGGGGACGCGCGGTCCCGTCCGCCCCGTCAGGACGGCCCGGCCGCGCAGTTCGACGACGCGCGCGAGCACGTCGGCGGCCAGGAGCACCCGCAGCCCGGTGAGGTCGCCCGGACCGCCGGCCTCCGGCACATGCGCACAGATCCGCAGCGGCCCCCGGCCGACGAGATGATCAACGATTCGCAGCACACCACCGAGCCTAGGCGTTCACCCGCTCAGTGGGAGGGACTAGTGCCACCGCGCGCGCCACGTGCCCGAAAACGATCGCATCAGCGGCGTCTCGTGCGTACGGGGCGGGCGACGGGCGGCCGGGGGTGGGCGGAGCTCACCGGGGCGTGCCTCCGTAGCGGCGCTGGGAGCGCTCCACGCGGCCGGCGGTGTCCAGGACGCGCACGGTGCCGGTGCAGAAGGGGTGGCTCGCGGGGAGATCTCCACGTCGATGACGGGGTAGGTGCGGCCGTCGTCCCACTCGACGTCCGCGCCCGAGACCCGGCGCCGGCTCCAGGCGGCCGCCCCCGCCTCGGTCGCCGTGGAACCCACCGAGAACTTCGAGGTCCAGATGAACCCGGACTTCCTCGCGCGCACCCGGGTTTGCGGCCCATGGAGATCGAGCCGGACGGTGAGGTGCGCGGGATGCCGATCTACGAGGGCACGGTGGGCAGCCTGCTCACCGAGGACCCGTTGGCCCTGTGGCGGCGGTCGCGGGCGCGCTGGGACGACCCGTCCGTCGGCGACTGCCTCAACGCCGTGCGCACCCGCGCCGACTGGGCCGAGGCGGTGCGCCGCATCGAACTGCGGTTCGGCTCGCCCGAGGTGCGCGAGCGCATCGAGGCCCGCCCGGTCCAGCTGCCGTGGCCGGCCGACTGGCACGAGTGCCGCGGCCACGGCGGCTGCGCGGCTCAGCGGAAGTCGTCGGCGTGGTCGCCCGCCCAGACCCGGAACGTACGCGCGGCCTTCCCGGTGATCTCCTCCACCGTGCCGGTGACCAGGTCCGACCGCGACCGCTTCTCGGCGCTCGCCAGCAGGGCCTCCACGAGGGCGGGCGGGCGGCCGTCCGCGAGCATCTGCTCCCGGGCGATCTCCACGGGCACTTCCTCGAACCGTAGCGGGCGCCCGATCGCCTCGCCGATCGCCCGCACCTGCTCGGTTCTGCTCACGACCTCCGGGCCGGTCAGGACGTGCTTCACACCCGCCTGCCCCTGCCCGGTATCGGCCAGCACCCGTACTGCCACCGCCGCGACATCGCGCTCGTGGATCACGGCGGTGGGCGCGATGTCGGGGCCGCGCACCGCACCGGTGCTCCGGATCTGCGCGGCCCAGCCGAGCGCGTTGGAGGCGATCGTGTTCGACCGCAGGACGGCCCACTCCAGTGCGGATCCCTCGATCAAGGCCTCCATGTCGGCGTGGAGTTGGTTGATCGGATCGCTCTGTCGGTCAGCGTCCTCGCGCACGCCCGACGACGAGAGGTAGACGATCCGGCGCGCATGCCGTCCGATCGCCTCCAGGACGGCGGGCGCGCCCTCCGTGGTGAGGAACGGCCAGATCAGGAACACCGTGTCGATGCCCGTCAGTGCCGCCTCCAGTGAGTCCGGCTCCGCCAGGTCCCCCGTCGCGACCTCGGCGCCGTCCAGTGCCCCGGCCGCTTGCGGCCGACGCGCCAACGCCCGTACGCCGATGCCTTCGGCCACGAGTTGCGCGACCACCCGACGTCCCACATTGCCGGTCGCGCCGGTCACCAGAATCCTGTTCATGATCAGCTCAACCGGCCGGCATCCGGGATATTCCACGGCCTCCCGGGTCGATGTCGCACCCTCCCTCCCGTCGGGCCGTGGTCTCGGCGGTCGTCGCCGTGGTCGTGATCGACCGCCGGGAGCTGTGAGCCGTCCGGTTCAACGGGAGCCGTGCACCGTACGGTTCGGTGGTGCGCCCGTGGAACGGACGGTGTCAGACGACCGTGAAGCCGTGGCGGCCGCCGAGCCGGGTGAGCGAGTCACGGCCGGGGATCCCGTCCGCGTCCGGGCCCGAATAGCCGCACCGCCTCTGCCAGGCGGCGTACGCCGTCTTCGTCTTGGTGCCGAAGGAGCCGTCCACCCAGGTGGCGCCGAGCAGCCCCTCGGCTTGCAGGGCGCGTTCCATGACCAGGACCTCCGCCTTGTACGTGGTGCCGCCCTGGGGGAGGCCGGGGTCGCGCCTGGCCGCGGCGACCACATGGGCCAGCGAGACCCTCGCCTTCGGCGGAGCTCCGGTGAACTCGGGCCAGGAGCCGGGGTCCTGATGGGTGTTCTCCGGCACCTGCTGGTGTCCGTACCAGCCGCCCTGTGTCTCCCACACGTGCTCGTCGCGGTGCGAGGTGAAGTCGACCGGCCGCCCCATGGGCCAGGTGTCGGGCACGCCCCAGGAGCGCACCCAGGCGTCCAGCGTCGCCCAGCCGGCGCAGGGGGTGTCGACGAGGCGGGCGTAGACCTTGCCGCCGACCCGGCAGTACGGGAAGAAGTGCGACTCGATCTGGATGACCACCGTGCCCGCTCTGTTGGTCCGGGTGCCGCCGGATAAGTCGACCAGCGACTTGGAGCGCGAGTTCGCCGGGAAGAACTGGGTGAACGCGCCGGTGAAGGGCGACCAGAGCAGGTGGGGGGCGGACGGTCTGCCGTCGGGGTTGCGGCCGAACCAATCCTGCAGGTTCCCGTACGGCACCTGGTCCTGCGGGTTGGCGGCGGTGGCGTTCTTGTCCCAGGTGATGTGGGCGATCGCCTTGGCGGGGTAGGCGCTGTCGGTGGGGGCGTGGTCACCCACGTCGATTCGTTGTGCGCCGGGCAGCCAGAGGTCTGGCATCGGTGCCTCCAGAGCAGAGCCCCGGTCGTGCGGGGCCCGTGGGGGGGTGGGGGGGTGGGGGGAATGGGTGGGGGCCGGCTGATGACGTCGAAGCCGAAGGCCCCCACGGGCGCGTCCAGCCCGAGGTCTTCCGTGACTCTCCGTCGACCAGCCGGTGGTCGAGGCGAAGTTGGCCTGTCATGAACAGTGTTGCGCGCAACGACCCCGCCGAAACGATTCGACGGGCCTCCTTGACAAGGGCATTACCAGCCGCGTGCACATCGCCCGGCATGCGAACCCGCGCGGCCATCGCCCTGAGCCCGCGCATCAGGGTCGTCGACCATGGCTGAACCCACGTACCTGGACACCTCGAGGGAGTCGTACGACACCGTCGCCGTCGACTACCACGAGCTCCTGCGCGACTCGCTCGCAGGCAGCCCGCTGGACCGGGCGATGCTGGGCGCGTTCGCCGACCGCGTGCGGGCCGACGGCAACGGCCCGGTCGTCGAACTCGGCTGCGGCCCGGGCATGAGCCTGGGTGCTGACGGGGTGACGACACGTCAAGAGCGCCCGGGAGCAGGCGCCCTGCGGAAGAGCACCGCTCTCCCGCGACTTCGGCAACCCCCGCCCCACCCGCCTCAATCGTCGCTCTGTGCACGATCCGGCAAGGAGCGCGCACGGATCGTCAAGGACATCTCTAGTCGGCCCTCGTTGAATGAGGCACAAGCCGACCAGGAGGGGGCAGGCAGTTGAACACCCCATCGCAAGCAGACCACGGATCCGCCCACTCGGACACCTTCGTACGGGATCACCTACCACCCGGGCCGCTCCAGCCCGACCTGCTCCTCGGCATGCCCTCATTGCGCTTCCCCGCGCGGCTGAACTGCGCGTGGGAACTCCTGGAGGGGGGAGGTTCGTTGGACCGGGCACAGCGGACCGCCGTGCTGTCCCCGCAGGGCGTGCGCTGGACGTATGAGCAGCTCACCGCGGTCGTGGCGCGCGTCGTGCACGTCCTGACCGAGGACATGGGCCTGGTGCCGGGCAACCGGGTGCTGCTGCGCGGCGCCAACACACCGCTGCTGGCGGCGATCTGGCTCGCCGTGGTGCGGGCGGGCGGGGTGGTCGTGGCCACGGCGCCCACGCTGCGGGCCGAGGAGCTCACCCATGTGATCGACAAGGCCCGGGTCACGCACGCCCTGTGCGAGTCCGGCCTGCGGTCCGAGCTGGAGTCGACCGGGCGCATGCCCCGGACGATGTTCTTCCGTGGCGGGGCGGGCGCCGAGGCCGGTCTGGAACGGGCCATGGCGGAAAAGCCCGACTGGTCGCTCCCGGTCGACACCGCCGCGACCGACCCCTGCCTGATCGCCTTCACCTCCGGCGCCGCGGGGATGCCCAAGGCCACGGTGCACTCGCACCGCGATGTGATGGCCGCGTGCAACTCCTTCCCCCAGCACGTCCTGAGGGCCACCGGTGACGACCGCTTCATCGGCACCCCCTCGCTCGCGGACACCTACGGTCTGGGCGGACTACTCCTCTTCCCCCTGCACATCGGCGCCTCGACGGTGCTGCTCGACACCTCTTCTCCTCGCCAACTCGCCCGCGCCATCGGAGAGTTCCGTGCCACGGTCTGCTTCAGCGGGCCCGCCCGCTACCAGGCGATCTGCGCCGACACCACCCCCTACGACCTGGCCTCGCTGCGCGAGTGCGTCTCGTCCGGGGAGGCACTGCCGACCGAGACGCGCCGGAGATGGAAGCAGCGGACCGGCAACAGCGTGATCGACGGGCTCAGCTCCACCGAGATGCTCCACATCTTCGTCTCGATGCGCGGCGAGGAGGCCTGGTCCCGCCCCGGCGCGATCGGGCGGGCCGTCCCCGGCTATCTCACCGCGATCGTCGACGGCTCCGGGCGCCCCCTCCCGTACGGCCAGGTCGGCGCCCTCGCCGTCAAGGGGCCCACGGGCTGCCGCTACCTCGACGACGTACGCCAGCAGGACACCGTGCGCAACGGCTGGACCTTCACGGGCGACGCCTGCTGGGCCGACGAGTACGGCTTCCTCTACCACCACTCCCGTATGGACGACCCGCTCAGCGATTCCGGACTGCATCGCGGTAGTCACGCGGGCTGATCCCGTACGCCGCGCGGAAGGCGCGGCTGAAGTGGGACGGCTCGATGAAACCCCAGCGGGCGCCGATCGCGTACACCGGGCGGCGGCGCAGGGCCGGGTCGGCCAGGTCCCGGCGGCAGCACTCCAGCCGCCGGGCCCGGATCCACGCGGCGACCGTCGTACCGCGCGAGTCGAAGATCTGGTGGAGGTGGCGCAGGGATATCCGGTGTGCGGCGGCGACCGTCGCGGGCGAGAGGGAGGGGTCGCCCAGATGCCGGTTGATGAAGTCGCAGACCTCCACGCGCAGCGCCTGCTTGCGCGACTCCGGGGTCATCTCGTCCTCGACGGCCATACGGCGCCCCAGCACTGCGGCGAGCAGGTCCACCGTCACCGAGGCCAGGGCCGGGATGTCGGCGGGCGCGCACTCGTCGGCGCGGGCGTCGAGGTCGGCGAGCCAGCGCCCGAACACCCCGCCCATCCCCCGGTCCGCCGCGATCGGGATCGCGGTGACGCGCTGGACCACGTCCTGGGGCAGCGGCAGCCGGGTCCGGGGCAGTTGCACCACCGTCATCGACGAGAACTCGCCGTCGAACCCGCCCTCGAACGGGCGGCTGCTGTCCACCAGGACCAGCTCTCCGGCGCGCACGGCCGCCACCCGCCCGCTCTGCGCGGCGTGACCGCTGCCCGACCTGAGGACGTTGACCTGGTAGACCTCGGGGTCGTCCTGCCGTATCAGCTTGGGCGTACGGGTGATCTCCACGCTCGGGTACGTCAGCGTCGACACCCGCACATCGCCCAGGTCGAGGACGCTCAGCCGGGCGTGGAAGTCCTCGGCCCACTCGCTGCGCAGCCAGTTGCGCACATGGGACTGGGCGGCCAGCTCGGTCCACAGCGCGAACCGCTCGGCCGGCGGCACGACCGCGGTGGTGAACTCGCTCGTCAGACCCATCCCACACCCCCGTTGTGCCAGATGTCCGGTGCGGCGCGAGCATGGCACACGTGTTCGCCTAGCGTCGAGCACGTCCTCGGCCATCCACCGCCCTCACCTGCCGTGTCCCACCCGAATCCGGAACGCGTCGAAAATGCCGCGAAGAGCGTCGCGGCGGTCGTCCCACCTCGGCGCGGGCCAAATTCCATTGCCCGCGGGCCGACCCATGGGGAAGGCTTCGCGCCATGTCAGAGAACACCGCCAGCGACACTTCAGTGAACATCACCAGCGGCTCCCCAGCCGTGGACGCGCTCTTCTCCCACGGCCGGCTGACGGCGATCCCCCGCAAGGTGGCCCGCCGTGAGCAGTTGCTCGTCCACCTCAAGGAGACCCTCTTCGAGCCGGGACGGCAGTACACCGAGCGCGAGGTCAACGAGGCGCTGCTCACGGTCCACGACGACTTCCCGGCGCTGCGCCGCTACCTGATCACGGCGGGCCTGCTGACCCGCACCCGCGACGGCGCCAGCTACCAGCGGGCGGCGTAACCGGTCTGACATCGGCCCGGCCGCCGGCGCTTCAGGGGTTCTCAAACCTCACCTCCGGGTTCCCGGCCGTCGGCCCGGCGAGCACCGGCTGCGGTATCCCCCGCAGATGCTCGTCGAAGAACGCGGCCACGTACGTACGCGTGATGTCGATCGCGCGCCGCGCGGGCAGCGGTGGCTGGGGCAGCCCGAAGTGCTCCTCGATGGCGGGGCTGTCGGAGAAACTGAAGTGCTCCGATCCGGCCACACTCAGCCAGCGCTTCCAGCCGCCGAGCGTCGGCCACGCCCGGTCCCAGGTCTTGTCCTCGCCGCCGGGCCGGTGCTCATCCGTGCCGAGCATCATGAAGGGGCGCCCGCCGAGCCCTCCCGCGGGCAGGGCGTCCCAGAACGCCCCGTCCATGTTGATCCCGGCCCCGACCCGCCGGTCCTCCAGCATCGTCGTGGCCGCGCTCGCGCCGCCTATGGAGTGCCCGGCCATGCCGACGCGCCGCTTGTCGATCATGTCGGCGTACCGCCATATCGCATGGCGTCCGGTGAGGCGGTCGAGGACGAAGGAGACGTCCTTGGCGCGCGTCGCGGTGACGACGCCGCCCGACACACCGCCGTCGCCCACCGCGTCGCAGGCCAGACAGGTCAGGGTCCGGCCGCCTGGGACGGAAATGCCGTACGACTCGTACGCGTGGTCCAGCGAGGCGACCACGTAGCCCCTGCTGGCGAGGTCCTCGGCGAGATTGGTCAGGGTGTAGCGGGACACGCCGAAGCCGGGCGAGAGCACTATCAGGGGGTAACTCCCCCGCGCGGGCCGCGCGTCGGGGTGGCTGTTGGTCCGCGTGGCGCTCAACTGCGCCGCCGGGACGGCCGCTTCGATGCCGAGGCCCTTCACCAGGAGGGCCGTCTCCTCGGTGGTGGCGTACGGCGCCGGGCGGCTCGGCCCGGGCCGCGCCGCCGGATAGTGCAGCGTGAGCATGAGCTCGCGCGCGCCGGCGCTGGGCTTCCACGGGTCCGTACGCGACCGGTCGACCAGGTGGAACACGGAACTGCCCACCCCGTACTCACCGGTGGGGCGAGGCAGTTGCAGGCGGTTGGCGGCGAGGTCGGCCGGTGCGGCCGGTGCCGACGACACCGCCGGGGGTAACGCCGATGACTGCGGCGCCGCCGAAGCGGTACTCGCGGCAACGACGGGCAGCGCGAGAGCGAAGGAGAGCGCGACGGCCGTGACCGCCCGAGTGCGTCCGATCATGCTCTCGACGGTAGAGCGCCGGGCCGGGCGTGCGCGTCGTCCTCTGGTCGCTATTCGCAGGCCGCCGCGTCCACCCGAGGGTTGCCCCTCGCCTCCACCCGGAGGTGGGCCTGCGTGATCACTCGACCGCTGGGACCGGTTGCGGCGGGCCGTGTGACGACGGAAGGTGATTCGGGTGCCACTTACACCCGAATCGGGGTACCCGGATCGACACAGAAACACGAAAGACCCAGGGAGTCGTCATGCCCCGTGGATCCAGCCCGAAGCGGGAACGCCAGTACGAGCACATCAAGGAGAGCGCCGAAGAGCGCGGCGAGAGCACGAAGCGGGCGAAGGAGATCGCCGCCCGCACGGTCAACAAGGAGCGTGCGCGCTCCGGTGAGTCGAAGACCGCCGGCAAGAGCTCCACGCAGGACATGTCGTCCTCCCAGCGCGGCGGCCAGCGCTCGCACGGCGGCTCCCAGGGGCCGACGTACGACCAGCTCTACTCCGAAGCCCGGCGCCGCAGCATCCACGGCCGCTCCGACATGAACAAGGCCCAGCTCAAGCGGGCCCTCGACGGCAAGTGAGCCGTCGGGCGGGACGGCGGAGGACGGCCCAGGCCCCCTCCGGGGCGGCCGGATACGGCCGCCGATACGGACCTCCGATACGGTAAGCGGCGCCATACGCAGCGTAGCCACTACACTGCGTAACGACACCCCCACCAAAGCGGCTGGGTGCAGGGTGCCCGTTTTGCGGGAAAATGGTGACGCAGGAAGCCGCCAAGCGCTAGCGATCGGCATCAGCGATGGACAGGACAACCACGGTCCCGGATTGCAAGGCCTCGTCGAGTGCGGCGGTGCTCGGGGCACCGTGCTGGGTGAGCCTCATGGCGCGCGAGCTGCAGCCCGCCCTCGACTTCTACGGGGCCGTCTTCGGCTGGACGTTCCGCACCGGGCGGCTCGGCGAACAGTTCCGGGTGGCGCTCGACGAGGGCGAGCCCGTGGCCGGGATAGGAGCCCTGGCGCCCGCGCTCCAGGTGGCCGTGGCCTGGACGCCGTACTTCGCCGTCGAGGACGCCGACGCGACCGCCTCACGCATCCGCGAGCGGAGCGCCACGGTCGCCGTGGGCCCGGTCGCGTTCCAGACGGGGCGCGGCGCGCTCGCCGCCGACCGGGACGGCGCGGTCTTCGGCATCTGGCAGGGCAAACTCGTCGACGACTGGGAGTCCTGGCGCGACCGCGAGCCGGCCTGGCTGCGACTGCGCACCCGCAGCGCCTTCGAAGCAGCGATCTTCTACGGCGAGGTCCTCGACTGGGCGGACGAACGGCCGGGCTGCTGCGACGTCCAGTACGAGGCCGAGGAGGTCGTCCTGCGGCACGGCGGCCACATCGTGGCGCGCCTGAGCTCCGGCGCCCTGGAAGCCGCACCGGACCCCACCATCCGGCCGCACTGGGAGGTCCACTTCGTCACCACGGACGTCCCCGCCAAGACGGCTACCGCCCGCGCCCACGGCGGCATGGTCATCGCCCAGGGCACGGCCGCCAACGGCCCCTGGGCGACCATCCGCGACCCCGACGGCGCCACGTTCACCATCAACACGCGCGCGGTGGCGCGACAGAAGACGTGACCGTGCGCCCAGGCAGCCTGGGTACGGCAAGCGCCGGGATCACCGGCATCACTGCGCATCGTGGAAGACGAGCCCCAGGGTGTGCCGTCGCCCGGAGCGGACCGTGCTCACCCCGTGCCGCATGGGGCCCGCCGACCAGCCTCGCTGTGAGCGCACCGGCCGGTCGCGCGTGGTGAAGACGAGCCCGTGGCCCTGCCGCAGGGTGGCGGCCGACCCCCTCGACTGCGCGCGGGGCCGCTGCTCGGTCATGAGGAACTCCCCGCCGGTGAAGTCGGTTCCGGGCGCGTTCAGGCCGATGACGACCTGGAGCGGGAAGACGGCCTCGCCGAACACGTCGCGGTGCAGGGCGTTCCAGTCGCCGGGCCCGTAACGCAGCAGGATCTGGGCGGACTTGGCCTGCCCGGCCTCGTGGCACATCCGCAGCCACTCCCCCAGCGCGTCGGGCCACGGCGCCGGACGCCCCAGCTTCGCTGCCCACTCGCGCGCGATGGGCAGCAGCCGTGGATAGAACGCGGCGCGCAGGTCGGCGACGACGTCGGGCAGGTCGTGGGTGAAGTAGCGGTACTGGCCGGAGCCGAAGCGGTGCCGGGCCATGTCGACGGTCGTACGGAAGTGCTCGCCCTCGTCGTACAGCGCGGCGAGCTGGTGGCACTCGTCCGGGGTGAGCAGCGGGCCGGTGGGCGCGCTGCCGTGCTCGTCGAGCTCCTCGGCCAGCGCGGGCCAGGCCACCGCCGCGACACGGTCGGCCGGGCGGCCCGCCAGGTGCGTGGCGTTGTTCGTGTTCATAGGGCGAGGGTGGCGCTTCGCGACAGGGGCTACCGGCGGGATTCGGACGCCACGGTGCGGCCGCGTCCGGGGCACGCGGCAAGGCCGCGACGAGCGCCCCCGTCCCCGCATCACTCGATCTCGACCGGTCTCAAACACGTCGATTACTCACCTAATTGACTAGTGAAGAAAGTGATAGCTTGGCGCGATGGCACTGCGCAACGCCGTTCTCGCCGCGCTCCTGGAGGGCGAGGCTTCCGGGTACGACCTGGCCAAGGGGTTCGACGCGTCCGTCGCCAACTTCTGGATGGCGACCCCGCAGCAGCTCTACCGGGAGCTGGAGCGGATGGAGTCCGAGGGCCTGGTCGAGGCGCGGCTCGTGCATCAGGAACGCAGGCCCAACAAGCGTCTGTTCTCCCTCACCGACGCGGGCTACGCGGCCCTGCGCTCCTTCACCGCCGAGTCTGCGCGCCCCAGCGCGATCCGCGACGAGCTCCTGGTCAAGGTGCAGGCCGTGGACGCGGGCGACACCGAAGCCGTACGGGGCGCGGTCGCGGAGCGGCTGGAGTGGGCCCGGGCCAAGCTGGCCCGCTACGAGAGGCTGCGGCACCGCCTGCTCGACGGGCGCACCGAGGACGAGTACCTGGCCCGCGCCGAACGCGTCGGTCCCTATCTGACCCTGATGAGGGGCCGCGCGTTCGAGGAGGAGAACATCCGCTGGGCGGAGCGAGTACTCGCGGTCCTGGACCAGCGCGCGTCCGTGGCCAAGCGGTCTTGAACGTATGGCCGATGACCGGCGCCGCCCCATCGGATGCCGTCTGACGTGGGCGTATGCTCGAACCGTGACATCCATGTGATGGTCTCGACGCGACGGGGTCGCACAGGATCTGGAGGCGACGGAATGCGGATCGGAGAGCTGTCGGAGCGCACCGGCACGCCGCGCCGGCTACTGCGGTACTACGAGGAGCAGGAACTGATCCTCGCCGAGCGCACGCCGAACGGCTATCGCGAGTACGACGAGTCCTACGTGGACCGGGTCATGCAGATCAGAGGGCTGCTCGACGCCGGTCTTCCCACCAGGATCATCAAGCAGATCCTGCCGTGCCTGGACAAACCCCGGGTCATCCACTTCTCCGACGCGACGCCGGAGATGATCACCACCCTGGAGCTCCAGCGCGACCGCATGACCGCACGCATCAAGTGTCTGACCCGCAACAGGGACGCGGTGGCCGAGTACCTCGACGCGGTACGCCCCAGGACCGGCACGCCCGAAGCCGAGCACGTCTAGGGTCTGTCCTGCGGATCTGGTCGGCTTCGGCTAGCCGACCTGGTGACCCGGCACCGAGGGCCAGCGGACGGTCAGTACGACGGACTCCTCCTCCGCGTGCCAGGAGTGGTCCACCCCCTTGCCCCACACGACGTAGTCGCCCTGCTCCGCCAACGTCACGGTGCGGCCCGGAAGTTCCACCCGGAAGCGGCCGCTGATCAGGACGAGCAGCGCCGTGCGCTCCTCGCCGGTTACCCACTGCGCCCGCTCGTCGCCACGGGGGTGGACGCCCCACTTGATCTCCACGGCCTCGCTGTGCCGCGGATCCCCGGCGTCCTTGAAGTGCCCGAGCAGCCAACCCCGGTCGAGCGCGGCGTCCTTGCCCGCGTTGCCCACGTACACCCCGTGGGCGGGAAAGGCGTCCACGCCGTCGTTCATGGTGTCGAACCCTACCCGCCGCCTCAGATGAGCGTGCGGCCGCCGTCCAGGGGCAGGAACGTGCCCGTGACCTTCCTCGACAGGTCGCTGACCAGCACCACCACCGCGTCGGCCACGTCCTCCGCCCGGATCGGCTCGGGCAGCGGTGTGCCGGCGGCGACGTGGGCGATCAGGGCCGCCCGGCCCGGGCCGGCGTTGGCGTCGGTGGGGACGAAGCCGGGGGCGACCGTGTTCACGCGGATGTTGTCGGGGGCCAACTCCCGCGCCAGCGCCCGGCCGATCGCGTCCTGGGCGCTCTTGGCCGCGGTGATCTCGACGGGTACGGGATGGGGGTTGTGCGTGGCGGAGGCGCCGATCAGGACGATCGAGCCGCCGCCGTGGCGCCGCATCGCGGGGACGACGGCGTGGCAGCAGGCGAGCGTCGCGTCCAGTTGGGAGGCGACCGCGTCCCGGACCGAGGCGATGCCCTCCGGGGTGTCGATGAAGCTCCCGGCCGCCCCCGCCCTCGCGGCGACGTATTCGGTGCCGAGCATGACGTTGCAGACCAGGACGTCCGGCGCGCCCAGCGCCGCCGTGCTCGCCGCCACCACGGCCCGTACCTGTTCCAGGTCGCTCATGTCCCCCGCCACCGCCACGGCCCGGCCGCCGGACTGCTCGACGTCGGCGACCACGCCCGCGGCCGCATCGGCGCTGCGCAGGTAGTTCACGGCCACGGCCGCCCCGTGCGCCCCCAGCGCCCGGGCCACGGCGGCGCCGATCCCCCGGCTCGCACCCGTGACCAGAGCCACCCGACCGTCCAGTAACGCCGACGGCATGCCCACTCCCCTTCGTATGGCCTCGTACGCCCCGCCCCCTGGCAGTCCTGCGTCACACCCGCCACTCGAATGACACTTTTGTGTACTTTCAGATGGACCTGAGAAGCATTCACCCATGGGTCTGGAATGATCCAATACGGCTGTCCGGCAGCCCGCCCGTCCCCGTTCACGGGACCGGGCGCCGTCTACCCCCTCAGGATGTTCCGCCCATGGCTGTCTTGTGCCGACCTGCCGTCGCCGTGCCCGAGCACGTGATCACGTCAGAGCAGACTCTCGACCTGGTGCGCACCGTTCACGCCGACCATCCCCAGCTCGCGCTCGCGCTACGCCTGATCGAGAACACCGGAGTGGCCAAACGGCACATCGTCCAGCCACTTGAGGACACCCTGCGACACCCGGGCTTCGAGGTGCGGAACAAGCTGTACGAGGCGGAGGCCAAGGCACGGGTGCCACAGGTGGTGCGGCAGGCGCTGGAGACCGCCGAGCTGTCGCCGCGCGACATCGATCTGATCGTCTATGTGTCGTGCACGGGGTTCATGATGCCGTCCCTGACGGCCTGGTTGATCAACAGCATGGGTTTTCGGCCAGAGACCCGCCAGGTCCCGATCGCCCAGCTCGGCTGCGCGGCGGGCGGCAGCGCGATCAACCGCGCGCACGACTTCTGCACCGCCTATCCCGAGGCCAACGTCCTGATCGTGGCCTGCGAGTTCTGCTCGCTGAGCTATCAGCCGACCGACCTGGGCGTCGGCACGCTGCTGTCCAACGGGCTGTTCGGCGACGCCGTGGCCGCCGCCGTCGTCCGGGGCTCGGGCGGCACCGGGATCCGGCTGGAGCGCAACGGCTCGTACCTCGTACCGGGGACCGAGGACTGGATCGCGTACGCGGTGCGCGAGACCGGATTCCACTTCCTGCTCGACAAGCGGGTCCCGGGCACGATGGAAGCGCTGGCACCCGTCCTCAGCCGGCTCGCCGACCAGCATGGCTGGAACGCCTCCAACCTGGACTTCTACATCGTCCACGCGGGCGGACCGCGCATCCTGGACGACCTCTGCAAGTACCTCGGCGTACCGCCGGAGGCGTTCCGGTTCAGCCGCGCCACGCTCACCGAGTACGGGAACATCGCCAGCGCAGTCGTCCTCGACGCGCTCGGGCGGCTGTTCGACGAGGGCGGTGTGGAGCACCAGGCCAAGGGCCTGATCGCCGGGTTCGGCCCGGGCATCACCGCCGAGGTGGCCCTTGGGCACTGGACCGTCCCGGCCGTACCGAAGAAGCGCACAGCGCCGAAGGAATCGGCCGTGCCGAAGGTGGTCGTACCGAAGACGGTCGTCGTGCCCGACGCGGCCGCCTGCCCCCGCACCCCCCAGCCAGGAGGCGAGAACGCCATGGCCGAACCGCAGATCCACTTCTGGGCGCCGCCGGACCTCCCCGGCCTCGCCTTCGACCCGCTGCTCGCGCGGCTGCTGCACGAGGAGCCGGTCGCCCGGGTGAAGCTGCCCAACGGCGAGGGCCACGCCTGGCTGGCGACCCGCTACGACGACGTGCGGTTCGTCTCCGTCGACCCCCGCTTCAGCCGTCAGGCCGTGATGGGACGCCAGGTCACCAGGCTGGCCCCGCACTTCATCCCGATGGACGGGGCCGTCGGGTTCGCCGACCCGCCGGACCACACCCGGATGCGGCGCGTGGTCGCCAGCGCCTTCACCGCCCGGTCGATGCGCCGGCTCCACGAACACGCCCAGCGGGTGGCGGACCGCCTCCTCGACCGGATGGAGGGCCAGGGCGGGCCGCTCGATCTCATGGCCCACCTCAACCGGCCCTTCCCGCTCGCCATGGTGTGCGCGCTGATGGGGGTGCCGGACGAGGACCAGTCCAGGATGGCGCACTGGTCGGACACCATCATCTCCGCCGCGCGCGGCCGCGAGGCCAGCGAACAGGCCAAGGCGGAGATGGCCGAGTACTTCCGCGATCTCATCGAGCGGCGCAGGGCGGAGCCCGAGGAGGATCTGGCGGGTGTGCTGGCGGGCGCCCTGGAGAACGAGGTGCTGGACCAGGACGAGGCCGTCGGGCTCGCCGTGCTGATCCAGATCGGCGGCGCGCACGCGGTGCGCAACAACAGCGCGAACATGGTGTTCGCGCTGCTCACCCGGCCCGGGCACCTGGCCCGGCTGCGCGCCGAGCCGGAGCTCCTCCCGCAGGCCGTGGAGGAGCTGCTGCGCTACATCCCGCACCGCAACGCCGTGGGCCTGTCACGGATCGCCCTTGAGGACGTCGAGGTGGGCGGGGTGCTGATCCCGGCGGGCGACCCCGTCTACGTCTCGTATCTGACGGCCAACCGCGACCCGCAGGTCTTCGCCGATCCGGAGCAGCTCGACTTCGACCGGACCCACAACCCGCATGTCGCCTTCGGGCACGGCCCGCACTACTGCCCCGGCGCCACGCTGGCCCGGATGGAGTCCGAGATCCTGCTGCGCTCGCTGTGGGACCGCTTCCCCGGCCTGCGGCTCGCCGTGCCGGAGGAGGAGCTGGTGTGGGAGCGCGGGGCGCTGATCCGCGGGCCCAGGGAACTGCCGGTGCAGTGGTGACGGGGCGTCAGGACCCGTACCGAGAGGAGAGAGCCGTGGACGACCTCGACCCGTACACCCGCCCGACCGACGGTCTGGTGATCCCGCCCGGCGGCGGCCGGACCCTCAGGACCGCCGCCCAGCAGGTGACCTTCAAGGTCACCGGCGCGCACTCGACCGTCGCCTCCACCTTCGAGGTGGTGGTGCCGCCGGGCTTCGACGTCGGCGCGCACGCCCACAGCCGCAGCGAGGAGCTGTTCTACCTCCTGGAGGGCGAGCTGGACGTGATGGCCTTCGAGCCGAAGGTGCGCACCCTCGACGACTGGCGGGAGTGGGAGTCGCCCTCCGGTCAGCGCCACCTGCGGGCGACGGCGGGGACGATGATCCTGGTGCCGCCCGGCTGCCCGCACGCCTTCGCGAACCCTACCGGCCGCCCCGCCAGGATGCTGTTCCAGGCCGCCCCTCCCCCGGACCACGAGCGGTACTTCGAGGAGCTGCTCGAACTGCTCAACAGCGGGGGCGGGATCGACCCGGCGGCCGTGCAGGAGCTGCGCGTCCGGTACGACATCGAGCAGCTGACCCCGCTGCGGCACTCGCCTCCCGTACAGGCCCCGACGGCGGACGCGCAGGCCCCGGTGGCGAATGCGCGGGTGACGTCATGAGCGAGGACGTACGTATCGACGAGCTGCGCCGGCGCACCTCCGGCGAGGCCACCGAGCACTTCTGGCCGGTGGAGCACCTGGACGCGCTGGAGTTCGACCCGCTGCTGCACCGGCTGCTGCGCGAGGAGCCGGTCGCGCTGGTGCGGATGCGGTTCGGGGACGGGCACGCCTGGCTGGTGACCCGGTACCAGGACATCAAGGAGGTCACCTCGGACGCGCGGTTCAGCCGGGCGCTGACCGTCGACCGGCCGGTGACCAGCATGACCCCGCACGTCGTGGCCCCCGCCGGAGGCATCGGCCGCACCGACCCGCCCGACCACACCCGGCTCCGGCGGCTCCTCGCGCAGACCTTCAACCGCAAGCGGGTCGCGGTGCTCAGGGTGGAGGCGGAGGCGATCGCGGAGCGGCTGGTCGGGGAGATGCTGGCGCAGGGGCCGCCCGCCGACCTCACCGAGTGGGTGACCGGCCCGATGCCGGAGCAGGTGATCGGGAAGCTGCTCGGTGTGCCGGAGTCCGACCTCGGCCGGCTCCAGGCCTGGCGGGGCGTCATCCTCTCCAGCGACCACTCCCTGGAGGAGAGCAACGCGGTCAAGGCCGAGATCGCCGGGTACTTCAGGACGCTCGCGGACCACCGCCTCGATCACCCGGGCGACGACCTCTTCAGCGAGCTGTCCCTGGCGCAGGCCGAGGGCGCGCTCAGCCGTCCCGAGCTGATCTCGCTGGCCGTGATGATCGTCCTCAACGCCCTCGACCAGGTCCGCAACCAGTGCTCCACGATGGTGTACACGCTGCTCACGCACCCCGAGCAGCTCGCGCGGCTGCGGGCGGACCCGGGGCTGCTGCCCACCGCCATCGAGGAGTTGCTGCGGTTCATCCCGCAGCGCAACGGTGTGGGGCTGCCCCGGATCGCCACCGAGGACGTGCCGGTGGGCGATGTGCTCATCCGTGCCGGGGAGGCCGTGTACGTCTCCTATCTGGCCGCCAACCGCGACCCGGAGGTCTTCACCGACCCGGACCGCTTCGAGCTGACCCGCGACGAGTCCCCCAACCTCGCCTTCGGGCACGGCGCGCACTACTGCCTCGGGGCGGCGGTGACCCGGATGGAGTCGGAGGTGATCCTGTCCACGCTGCTGCGCATGGCCCCGGACCTGCGGCTCGCGATCGCACCGGAGCAGGTGCGGTGGCGCCGGGGCTCGATCAACCGGGGCCCGGAGACGCTGCCGCTTGCCTGGTGAGGGCCGGGGGCGGGATCGTACCGGGATGACCTCCCTCCGGCACGACTTCCTCGCCCTGGCAGGCTCGGTCCCGGATCTGCTGCGCGACCCCGCGGTCGCCGCCGCGTGGCCGGGGCCGAGCGCGCTCGCGGAGTTCAGCGTGGGCGGACTGGCGGGCCATCTCGCCTACCAGGTCCTGTCGATCCCGCCCGCGCTGGCCGCACCCGTACCGCCCGAGCCCACGGTCCCCCTGCTCGGGCACTACGAGCGGGTGGAGTGGATCGGGGCGGGTCTCGACGACGAGATCAGCGTACGGATCCGGCAGGGCGGCGAGAGCACGGGCGCCGACGGGCCTGCGGCGCTGGCGGACCGGGTGGAGGCGGCCGTCACCGAACTCACGGACACGCTGGCCTCTGCGGGGAACCGGCCGGTCCGCATTCCGCTCTGGGGCCCGTGGTCGCTGCTGCTCGACGACTTCCTGACCACCCGGATGATGGAGATCGCGGTGCACGGCGACGACTTGGCGGTGAGCGCGGGCATCGCCCCGCCGCGGCTCGCGCCGAGCGCCGTCGAGACCGTCGTCGATCTGCTCTCGCGCCTGGCCGTGCGCCGCCACGGCCCCACCGCGGTGCTACGGGCGTTCAGCCGCGCGGAGCGGGCGCCCCGCACGATCGCCGCGTTCTGAGGCCCCTACAGTCCGAGCTCCGGGGCCACCGTGCTGACCTTGGTGAACACGGAGAGCGGGTACTGGGTGTCGCAGTACTTGTTGCCGGTCGAGACGATGCCGATCAGCTTGCCGTCCGCGACCAGCGGGCCGCCCGAGTCCCCCGAGCAGATGCTGTCGGCGGTGCCGGTGCGCGGCAGACCGCAGACCCGGAGGTCGCGGGTGTCACCGGGGTCGGTGAACGGGGCGCAGGAGTCCTGCGGGGCGAGCGTGAGCGTGGCCTGCTTGAGCTTGGTGCCGAGGACACCGGGGCCGGTCATGCCCCACCCGTACACGGTGGCCGTACGGCCGTTGCGGTACAGCGCTGTGTCCGTCTTCCTCGCGAGCGGCAGCGGCTTGTACGGGAGCGGCTTGTCCAGGGTGATGACGGCCGCGTCGTGATCCAGGCTCCAGTTGAAATCGGGCGCGACCTTGAACTTGGCGATGTGGCGCACCTGTCCGCCCGTGGAGGACAGGCCGGACCGGCCGCCGACCACGAGCAGCGACTTGGGTTCCGCCGCGTTCATCAGGCAGTGCCCCGCGGTCAGGACCTTGTCCGGGGCGATCAGCGTGCCGCCGCACCACTGCGACCCGTCGGGGTTCTCCAGAACCACCGCGAACGAAGGCGTACCGCTCACGGTCTTCCCTCCGTGCACGGCGGAGGCCGGAACGGCGCCCGCCGCCACCAGCCCGGCGGCGGCCACGACCGCACCCACAACGGCCCGGCTCGTCTTCTTCAACATCGTGTTCTCGCATCCGTCAGAGAGGAAGCGGGGCCGACCGACCCCGCGGCCACACACTCGCCGCCCACCCGTCCCACCTGCCAGCTCCCACGGCGAGTGGGGGACGCTGGAACGTTCCCACCGCCCTGACCTGCACGAACGCCGGTTCCTGGAACGCGGAGCTGGGATGCGGACCGCAGGCCCCGCCCGCGCGGACTTCTTCACCGGCTCGGTCCCCCTTCGTCCCGGTTCGGTGACCGCGCCCCTGACATCCGGCGTGTGACGGTACGTTCACTGTGCGTACCAGACCTCCGGGGGGGAATCCATGCGCAAGACCCTGCTCGCCGCCGCTACCGCCGTCGCCTGCCTCTCCCTGACGGCCTGCCAGAACGACTCCGGCGCCGACTCGCCGTCCGGCCAGGCGCCCACCACTCAGCCGCCCGGCACCCAGCCGCCCACGACCGCGCCCACCGATGCGCCCGGCGACGCCGGTAGCGACCCCTCCTCCGGCGCGGTCGCGCAGGCCCTGGGCGAGCCGTCGCGGACGGTGGGCGCCAACACCGCGGGCATCCTGGAGATCACGCCGATGACCGTCGTGTACCTCAAGGGCGCGGGCGGGCAGACGTCGAAGTACGGCACGTTCGCCGTCGTGACCATGGCCGAGAAGTCGCTCAGCGCCAACCCGGCCGCCGAGACCGCGCTCGCCCAGGGCGGCGGCTGGCACTGGATCGCGCCGAACGGCAGGCTGGTCGCGGAGGGCGCGGGCAACGCCGCGCGGGTCGCCCTCGGCAAGTACCAGCACTCCGGCGCCATCGAGCCCGGCGCCCACCAGCTGCGTGCCAAGGTCTTCGACCTCACCCCCGCCCAGGCCAGGGGCGGAAAGCTCATCTACACCGACGGAACGGACTCCTCCGACCGCTGGAGCATGCCCGCCGAGGACTCCGGCCCCCAAGTCGCCGACGTCAAGGCCGAGTTGAATCACTGAATGTCTGACAAGTCGTCCGTTCCACGGATACCTTGTGCGGGCGAATCCGTATGGACGGTCCGGGACGGGGTGCGATGGCGATACGTGGGGCGCGCGGTCGTGCCTGGATGATCGGTGGCACGGGCGCGGCCGCGGTGGGCGCGGTCCTGCTCTGGGCCCCTGGCGGAGCCCTGTCGTGGTCCGGCGGAGTGGCGGCCGCGGCGGCCGCCGCGTATCTGAGCCAGGACCTGCCCCGGCAGTTCAGCGACCGTCTGGCGCGGCGCAGGGACCGGCAGGACTCCGTCACCACGATCCCTGTCCTCGTCTCGACGCGGATCAGGAACCAGGACCTCGTGGTCCTCGACGACGGTGGCCGGACCGTCGAGATCCCGGCGAGCGGCCACACGGTCCGGCTGGTCGCGACCGGGGCCGGGCCCCTTCCCGTGGTGCTGACGGACCTGCGGGTCGAGGTGATCGCGCGGACGGACCGCTCCGGGGACCTCTCCCGGCACGCGGCGGAGGTCCCGCTGCGGCGGTTCGAGGTACTGCTCGACGCACGGCCGCCGCGCGTACGCCCTCTTTCCACCAGCGACTTCCCCTACCAAGTCGGCCAGGACGAGGTGGAGGTGCTGGACCTGGAGGTCAGGACCGAGGCCGGGGACGTCGAGTGGGTGCTGTGGCTCGACTGGTCCTCCGGGGGCCGGACCGGGAGCGTCCGGGTGGACCTCGGCGGCCGCCCGTTCCGGACCGCCGCCCGCCACGCCCGTCCGGCCGTCTGATGGCGTCGGCACCCGCGCTGCGCGGCGCGGCCCTCACCACCCTCCTCCCGCTCGTCCTGGGCGGGGCGGTCCTGCTCACGGGCGGAACCCACGCCTGGCTCGCGTGGGCGGCCGTCGTCGCGGTGTCCGTCGCCTCGGGGGCGCTGACCCTGCGGCGGACCACCGCGCCCCCGAAGCGCCCCGCCGCGCCCGCCCCCGACGAGAGCGGCTCGGCGATGTACGCGATGCAGCGGCCCGTCCGTGCGGTGCTCACGAACGGGCTTCCCGACGACGTGCCGTACACCCTGAAGGTGACGACGCGCAGCCATCTCGCGCTGATCGGACCGCCCGGTTCGGGGACCGGCTCCGAGGCCGTGCACATCCCGCTCACCGGCCACAACCTGGTGATCTCGCTGACCGCCGACGGGCCGTCCGACGTCACTCTCGTACGGCTGGAGGCTCGGGCCACCCAGCACGCCTCGATCGTCGCGGACGGCATCAGCATGGCCCACCGCCGGGTGCCGGACATGGTGTACAGCCCCGACCTGCTGGAGTCGATCCAGCGTTCGGTGGAGGCGTTCGAGCCGCTGAAGCGGCCGGACTTCGAGGTCCGGCTCGACGACGGCCCGGCGGCCGTGCGCCCCGTCGGCGAGGACACGCCGTCGCTCCCGCTGACCGTCCCCGGGGGCGAGAGCGCCACCCTGATTCTGGCCCCCGTCACCGAGTCCGGCGCCTGGGTGCACTGGCGGCTGGAGGCCGAGATCGCGTGCGGCGGCCGTACCCACACCCCGAGCTGGGACCTGACCGTCACCGCCACGACCGGTATGTCGGTCTACCGCCCGGGCGGCGGCCGTACCAGCACGCCCGCGCACGAACTCTTCCCGGACCACTGGGACCCGTCCGCCCCGGAGGCCGAGCCCGGACAGGACCCTTCGAAGCAGCGGTTCGAGATCGCCGCCCATATCGCGGCCGACGGCGCCGGCGTCATGCGCGGCCCCGCGCGCCCCGCCCCGGATCCGGAGCCCAGCGAGAGCCTGCGCCGACGCGAGGCGGGCGACCGGCACCGGGCGGCGGGCCGGATGCGCGAGGCGGCGGACGCCTACCGGGCGGCGGCCGGGGCGGGCAGCGGCCAAGCCGCCTTCGCGTTGGGCCAGTTGCTGCACGAACAGGGCGACCTCGCGGGCGCGGAGCACTGGTACGGCCTCGCGGCCGAGCGCCGCGTCGCGGTGTCCTTCAACAACCTGGGCATGCTGGCGCTCCAGCGCGGCGAGGCGGACGAGGCCGAGCGGTGGTACCGGCGGGCCATGGACGAGGGCGACTGGACGGCGGCCGACGGGCTCGGCGCGCTCCTCGCCGGACGGGGCGACACCGCCCAGGCCGAGACGCTGTGGAGGCTCGCCGCCGACAACGGGCAGCCCAACGCGGCACAGAACCTCGCGGTCCTGCTCAACCGGCAGGGGCGCACCGCCGAGGCGGAGGAGCTGTGGGCCCGCGCGGCCCGGGAGGGCAACACGGAGGCCGCCGTCCACCTCGGCTTCCTGCGGCACGAGGCCGGGGACCTGAAGGAGGCCGAGCGCTGGTGGCGCGAGTCCGCCGAGCGGGGCAACAGTCGGGGCGCCTACTACTTCGGCGTGCTCCTGGCCCGGGCCGGCCGCACCGACGAGGCCGAGCACTGGTGGCGGCTGGCCGCCGGGCGGCTCGGCGACCCTGAGGAGTTCACCGGCTCCCGGATCACCCAGGATGGGTTCAGCTACACACTCGGCGCCGCCGCCGACTCGGGCGAGGCGCTCTCCGCGTACCAACTGGCCTGCCTCCTGGACGAGAAGGGCGACCGGTCGGGGGCCGAGCGCTGGTGGACCGCCGCCGCGCGGGCCGGTCATATCGAGGCGGTGCTGCGGATCGCGCAGGTGGCCATGAACGACCACGACGACCTCGACGGCTGTCTGCACTGGCTGCGGATCGCCGTCGAGGACGAGCGGACCCCGGTGGAGCGGCTGCGCACGGCGGCGGACGCGCTGCACCGCCTCGCGGGTGGGCTCTACGACGGGACGCGCCCCGACAACACGGACGCGCTCGCGGCCTGCGCGCTGGCGGTCGACGCCTACGAGCGGCTGCACGGCCAGGACGCGGCGGCGTACGGGCATCCGTTCGGCCGGGTGCTGGAGGACTGCGCCCGTCTCCACAGGGAGGCGGGAGAGGTCGTGGCGGCCGATGCGGCCGACCGGCGGCTGAGGGCGCTCGGGCTGCCGCCCGCTGACAGGGGCGGCTCAATCCAACCGCCTGCCCGGTGAGTTGGCTTGTCCGTCCGGCTCGCTGGGAATGGCCCTATCGTTCCGCTGTGCGTCAGCGAGGAGGGGCGTGTGGACAAGGACGAGGAGCGGCGGTTACGGGCCATCGCACCGGAGATCACCCGCGTCACCATCGACCTGCTGAGGACGGTCGTCGGCCTCGAACCCGCGGAGCGGGTGCCCGAGGAGGCGCTGCGGGCGGCCGACGCGGTGCTGGCGAAGTACGGCTCCGACGGGCTGCGGGTGCTCATCATGAGCATGGCGGGGTGGACGGCGGTCGGGATCGAGTCGAACGCGCATCTGACCGGCAAGACCCACGAGGCGTACCTCGACGAGATGGAGCTCACCTGCTGGGAGGCCAACCCCGACGGCTGACGCGGACGGCCGCCGACCACCGAATCGGCCGCCTACCCGGCCGCCGACCGGGCGGACGATCCGGCCCGTATTCAGCGCGCGAACCCTCGCAAAGGGTGCCCGAAGAGCGGGTTTGCCGGACGGGATGTCAGGATGGGGGCATGACGACCAAGGTCTACTTCGACATCACCATCAACGACGAGCCCGCCGGGCGGATCAACTTCAACCTGTTCGACGACGTGGTTCCCAAGACGGCGGAGAACTTCCGCGCGCTCGCCACGGGCGAGAAGGGCTTCGGCTTCGCCGGCTCCTCCTTCCACCGCGTGATCCCCGAGTTCATGCTCCAGGGCGGCGACTTCACCCGGGGCAACGGCACCGGCGGCAAGAGCATCTACGGCGAGAAGTTCGCCGACGAGAACTTCACGCTCAAGCACGACCGGCCGGGCCTGCTGTCCATGGCCAACGCGGGCCCGAACAGCAACGGCTCGCAGTTCTTCATCACCACCATCGTGACCGGCTGGCTGGACGGCAAGCACGTCGTCTTCGGCGAGGTCGCGGACGAGGACAGCATGAAGCTCGTGAAGAAGATCGAGGGCCTCGGCTCGCAGAGCGGCAAGACCAAGGCGAAGGTCACCATCGCCGAGTCCGGCCAGCTCTGACGGTCTCCTTCCGTCTGCTGTCCGCCGACGGCGGTCCGAGGGGCACACGTCCTGCGTGAGCCCCTCGGCGCCCGGTGGCGCCACCCGAGTGGGCGATCCCGGTCCCGCGTGATCGGTGTTTGACTCGACGGCATGATCATTCGTACGCGCATCCACACCGCCGGTCGTACGCGGGTCCACGCCGCCGGTATCGCGGCGGCCGCAGCGCTGCTCGGCCTTCTGGGCGCCGGGCCCGTCGCCGCCGACCCCACCCCGGTGACCGCGGCGGCGCCCGCGCCCGCCCTCGCCGCACAGGACCAGGTCGAGGCGTTCTTCATCGCCTACCGCAACGCGCGCCTCGGCACGACCGAGGACGCGACCCCGGCCGACGTGCGGACCAGGTTCCTCACCAAGGAGCTGAACCAGGCACTCGACACGTGGACGGCCGCACACACCGGCCAGGACCCGGTGTTCCGCGCCCCGAACGTCCCCTCAACGTGGACGTTCACGTCCTCCGGTGCGGACGGGGCGAACGTCGTCGTCACCCAGAGGTGGGGCGACGGCACCACCGCGGACATCGCGTACACCGTCCGGCCGGGCGACCTCATGATCACCGCGATCGCGGACCGGCCCGCCACCACCTGATCCCCGGGCCGCGGGTTTCACCGGCCACCCCGCCGGGGAGAGTCCGGCATGAGCCCAAGGCCCCGGCCCAGGTCCTCGTTCCGCCGACGGGCGGGCGCGCTCCCCGTGCTGCCCCTCGCCGCCGCCCTGCTCACCTCAACCGTCGCGCTCTACATGGCACTTGTGGCGTTCGGGAACATCACCGACTTCGACACCAACCGCGCCTTCGTCCGCCATGTCCTGGCCATGGACACGACGTTCAAGGACCCGGACCTCATGTGGCGGGCCGTCGGGTCGACGACGCTCCAGGACATCGCGTACGTACTGATCATCGCCTGGGAGACGGTCGCCGCCCTGGTGCTCGTCGCGGCGGGCGTCGTGTGGGCGCGGGCGCTACGGGGCAGCAGTGGCTTCGCCCGGGCGCGGCGGCTGAGCACGGCGGGACTGCTGATGGTGCTGCTGCTCTTCGGCGCCGGGTTCATCGCCATCGGGGGCGAGTGGTTCGCGATGTGGCAGTCCAAGGCGTGGAACGGGCTCGACGCGGCGATGCGCGACTTCATGCTGGCCGCGTTCACCCTGCTCATCGTCCACCTTCCCGGCGTCGAGGAGCGCGGCGGCGTCTGACCCGGCCGGCGTCAGCCCGCCGCTCCCTCCTCCACCCGCGCCGCCGCCCGCGTGATGTTCCGCGCCATTCCTCCGAACACCACGGCGTGGAACGGCGACACGCTCCACCAGTACGCGTGCCCGAGCAGCCCGTGCGGATGGAACAGGGCGCGCTGGCGGTAGCGGGTGCGGCCGTCGGGCTCGCGCTCCGCGTACATCTCCAGCCAGGCGAGCCCCGGCAGCCGCATCTCGGCGCGCAGGCGCAGCAGGTGCGGCCGGGTGATCTCCTCCACGCGCCAGAAGTCCAGCGAGTCCCCCACCCTCAGCCGTGCGGCGTCACGGCGGCCCCGGCGCAGTCCCACTCCGCCGGTCAGCCGGTCCAGCCAGCCGCGCACGGCCCAGGCGAGCGGGAAGGAGTACCAGCCGTTCTCCCCTCCGATGCCCTCGATGACCTGCCACAGCGCCTCCGGCGACGCGTCCACGACGCGCTCGCGGCGGTCGGTGTAGAGGCTGCCGCCCGCCCAGTCGGGGTCGGTGGGCAGCGGGTCGCTGGGGGCGCCGGGGAGCGCGGCCGAGGACCAGCGGGTGGCCACATTGGCCTCCTTGATCCGGCGCAGGGCGAGCTCGATCGCCTCGTCGAAGCCGATCGGCGTGCCGGGCGGGTCGGACACATACCGCGCGATGTCGTGCTCGTGGCAGACCACTTCATGGCGCAGCGACTCGGCGAGCGGCCGGGCCAGCGCACTGGGGACGGGTGTGACCAGGCCGATCCACTGGCTCGACAGCCGCGGCGGCAGCATCGGCACCTTCAGGATCAGCCGGTGCGACAGCCCCGCCACCCCCGCGTACCGGTGCATCATCTGCTCGTACGTGAACGCGTCGGGGCCGCCGATGTCGAACGTCCGGTTGACGTCGGCGGGCATCCGGGCACTGCCGACGAGGTACCGCAGCACATCCCGGACGGCGATCGGCTGGGTGCGGTTGCCCAGCCAGCTCGGGGTGATCATCACCGGGAGCCGCTCGGTCAGATGCCGCAGTATTTCGAACGAGGCCGATCCGGAGCCGATGATGACGGCGGCGCGCAGCACGGTCGTCGGCACGGGCGAGTCGAGGAGAATCCTGCCGACCTCGGCGCGGGAGCGCAGATGCGGGGACAGGTCCTCCTCCGGCACGCCCACGGGTGTGAGGCCGCCGAGGTAGACGATCCGCCGGACCCCGGCCGCCGCTGCCTGCTCGGCGAAGATCCGGGCGGCCGAACGGTCGGTCTTCTCGAAGCCCGGCCCGGCGCCGAGCGAGTGCACCAGGTAGTACGCCACGTCCACGCCCCGCAGCGCCGCCCCGACCGACTCCGCGTCCGTCACATCGCCGCGCACGGTCTCCACCCGCCCCGCCCACGGGTGGTCGCGCAGCTTGCGCGGCGTACGGGCCAGACAGCGCACCCGGTAGCCCGCGTCGAGGAGCTCGGGCACCAGCCGGCCCCCGATGTAGCCGGTCGCGCCGGTCACCAGGACGAGTTCCGGGGTGCCGTCGCTCTTCATACCCGCCTCCGCGGCTCGCCGTGCCATCGGGCAACGATCTCCCGCGGGCACCGCTTACGGGCGGCACGACACCACACGGTTTGCCGTTCACGTCCCGGCGGAGGAGGCTCGAAGCGTAGGCCCCTCGCGGCCCACCAGGCGCGGGCCGCGACCTTCTGAAGGAGGTCATCATGGGCATCGCCTTCGACACCGAGACGCTGCGCCGCGGCATTGAGGGCCACGACGCGAAGGCTCTGTTGTCGCTCTACGCGGACGACGCGGAGATCCGCGTCGTCGACCGCAACACCCAGCCGAGCCACCCGATGGTCATGCACGGCCAGGGCGAGATCTCCAAGATGCTCGACGACGTCTACGGCCGCGAGATGACGCACAAGCTGGAGCAGTGCGTGGTCCAGGGCGACACCGTCGCCTTCACGGAGTCCTGCGAGTACCCCGACGGCGTACGGGTGCTGGCAAACTCGATGATGTCGCTCAAGGACGGGAAGATCGTCGAACACACCCTGGTGCAGGCCTGGGACGAATAGTACGCAGGATCGCGTCCGGGCTCTGCCGGGTCACCCACTCGCTCCGGACACGGTCGAGCAGCGGTGACAGATCGCCCGAGCCGGCGTCGCGGCCGTCGGTGAGCCGGACGGTGAAGACCTCGCCGGCCGGCCGGTAGACGCGTGCGTGCAGCGGGCCGGTGGGGCGCAGGTCCAGATCGCGTACGTCGGCGGGCAGCGCGAAGTCACGCGTGCCATTGTCCCAGCGGACGGCCGGGACGGAACCGGGCTACTGGACGCAGAACTCGTTGCCCTCCGGGTCGGCCATGACCACATGGTTGGTGCCGGGCTCGACGACGACCTGGAGCACGCTCGCACCCAGGCCCTCCAGCCGCTTCACCTCCGCCTCGCGGTGTTCGGGGCCGAAGTGCAGGTCCATGTGGAGGCGGTTCTTGACCTGCTTGGGCTCGGGGACGCTCTGGAACAGCAGGCGGCGGCCGAGGCCCATGCCGGAGGCCGCCTCGACGGGGTCGTCGGGGTGGCGCACGGCGGCCAGGGTCCGCCAGGCCTTGCGGCCGTCGACCACCGTGTACAGCTCGTCGGTGACGGCGCCCGCGGCGACCAGGCGCTCGATGAGGACGGTGTGGTCCTCCACCTCGTAGCCGAGGGCCTCGGCCCAGAACGCGGCGAGGCTCAGCGGCTGAGCACAGTCGACGACGAGTTTCCAGTGGACTGCCATGCGGCTCTCCCAGTGGTCGGACGCCCGTGTGGGCGTACGGGGTTCGGCGCACTCATTGTCGTGCCCCGTCCGGGGGATCACGAGCCGGAGCCCGAGCCGACCGGCTGCCGGTCGCCGCGACCGTGGCTTACGATCCCGCGATGAGAGCTTCCGGCACATTCAAGGTCACCGGGTTCACCCCCACGGCGCTGGCCCCCACCCCGGCCGTCGAGACCGGGCTACCGGTCGGCGTCGCCACCATGGAGAAGCACTACGAGGGCGAGGTCACGGGCCGCTCCTCGACCCTCTTCACCGCCGCGTACGACCAGGCCGCGGCCACCGGCACGTACGTCGCGATGGAGTCCTTCGACGGCTCGCTCCACGGCCGGCGGGGCACCTTCAACTTCGCGCACTCCGCGACCACGCTGGGTGCGGGCCGCGAGAGCGAGTTCTGCGTCATCGTGCCGTCCAGCGGGACGGGTGCCCTGAGCGGAATCACCGGCTCGGGCGGCCTGGCGATCGACGCCGATGGCACGCATCGGATCCGGTTCGAGTACGAGATCGACTGATCCCGGGTTCCAGGGGACGGGACGGAACGGGGGTGGCCGGGACCGTGCGTGCCTGGGACCCCCCCTCCCTCCGTGCCCCCCCCCCCGTTTTTCCCGCCGTGTAGGAGTTCGGGGCGCAACCGGGGGCA
>NZ_JBVIHM010000006.1:0-214259 GCF_055570295.1 Streptomyces sp. NPDC031265 | reverse complement strand
AGGACCGGAGTCGGGTCGGGGGAGAGAACGAGACAGACTGCCCCTGTGTGCGGGGGGGTGGGGCGGGGTGGGGTTCCCCGGCGTTGTGTGTCCCCCCCACCCCCGTTCCGTGCGCGCGCCTCAGCCGGTTCTGACGATGGTCCAGGCGTTGGGGTCGAAGCTGGGGACGACCGAGTAGCGGCAGGAGCTGTTGTAGTACGTGCTGGTGATGGTCCAGCCCGCGGGCGGGTACGTGGAGGCGCAGGCGTTGATCCTGGTGCCCACCGGGTAGCCGGTGAGCTGCATGATCCTCTTGCTGTTCGGGCTGAAGCCCGATCCGCAGCCGGCGCTGTTCCACCACTGGGTGTCGATCCAGCCGGTCGGGGTGAGCGTCGAGGCGCACATGGTGAGCGTGTCACCGGGCGCGGCGTTGGCGGGGGTCGTTCCGGCGACGCCGGCCGCGGCGGCCAGGAGGGCGAGACAGGCGAAACGGGTCCGAATCACGTCGGGTCTCCTCGTCAGTGCAGCGGGGATGCGCCGACGACGTCGGCGTCCGGTCACTTGCGCTGAGCAATTACTACCGGCACGTGCGGGCCTGCGGACAGTCACCTTTCAGTCCTGGTGACGAACGCGTATTCGGCCTTCGTTCGTCTGTTCCCCCTCCTGTGTGCTGCCCTAGCCCACGGCGGGCAGCAGGCCCGTGATCGGGGCGACCGGGTCGGTGACCCGGTGGAGCTGGTTGAGGTCGTTCAGCTTGTTCAACTGGCTGAGCTGGGCTGGGCTTTCACGGTGGGCATCTCGCCGCGGTGCTCCGCCGGGATGGAGCTCTGCACGAGCCCGTCGAGCACGGCGACCGGGGAGATGGGCCGGATTCCGGCCGGGCCCGCGGCGCTCGCCGCGGACGCGCCGAGGCCCGAGACTCCGGCGGCGAGGGCGAGGACTGTGGCGACACGTCGTGTTGAGATCACGCCCTGACAACCGGCGGACCCCGCCGATGGACACGGCCGCGGCCCGGCCTCACCCGAGAAGCCGATGCCGGGGCCTTCGGCGCGGAGGACGCGTCAGCCCCGCGCCGGTGTCCTGCCCTCGCGCGTCCAGGCCAGCAGCTCCTCTTCCGTCCACGTCGTGATGACGCGCTCGGCCGGGACCCCGCACTCCTCGGCCCGTACACAGCCGAAGACCTGCCAGTCCAGCTGCCCGGGTGCGTGCGCGTCGGTGTCGATGGAGAACAGCACGCCCGCGTCGACCGCGCGCCGCAGCAGCCTGCGCGGCGGATCCAGGCGTTCGGGACGGCTGTTGATCTCGACCGCGGTGTCCGACTCGGCACAGGCGGCGAAGACCTCGTCCGCGTCGAACTCCGACTCGGGCCGCTTGCCCCGGCCCCCGGTCACCAGCCGCCCGGTGCAGTGCCCCAGCACGTCGGCGTGCGGATTGCGTACGGCCGCGACCATGCGGCGGGTCATCGCGGCGCCGTCCATGCGCAGCTTGGAGTGGACCGACACCACCACGACGTCCAGCTGCTCCAGGAGCTCCTCCTCCTGGTCGAGCGAGCCGTCCTCCAGGATGTCGCACTCGATGCCGGTGAGCAGCCGGAAGGGCGCCCAGCGCTCGTTCGCCCCGGCCACCACCTCCAGTTGCCTGCGCAGGCGTTCCGGGGACAGGCCGTTGGCCACGGTCAGCCGGGGCGAGTGGTCGGTGAGCACCGCCCACTCGTGGCCGAGCTCCGCCGCCGCCCACCCCATCTCCTCGATCGGGCTGCCGCCGTCGGACCAGTCGGAGTGCAGATGGCAGTCGCCGCGCAGGGCCGCGCGCAGTTCCTCGCCGCCCTCGACGAGGGGCGCGGAGGCGCCTTCCTCCTCCAACCGCCGCAGATAGTGCGGCAGTTCTCCCGCCAGGGCCTCGCGCACCACCTGCGCCGTCTTCGGGCCGATCCCCTTCACCGACTCCAGCGACCCCGCGGCCACCCGCTTCTCGACCTCGCCGGCCGCCATCTCCTCGACCACGTCGGCGGCCGTACGGAACGCCCGTACGCGGTACGTGGGGGCCTGCGTCCGCTCAAGCAGGAACGCGATCCGCCTCAACGCCGTCACCGGATCCATCGACACCTCCGACCGCCCACCATTGTCCGTCGGCCAGTCGCCACGCGCCTCCTGTACGGGGCCGGGCGACGCGGCGGCGGGGCACCCCCGCTCGGGGTGCCCCGCCGTTCGTGCTGTCGCGTGCGGGCGACGAAGCGTGCTCGTCGGTCAGAAGTTGAACACGATGCCCTGGCCTGCCTGCTTCTGACAGGGGTTGCCGAAGGTGTGCCGGTAGGAAACGCGCTGGCCGCCCCAGACGCCGTCGGCGGTGACGGTCATCGGCTTCCACTCCTTGGTACACACCACACCGAGCGGCGGGCCGTCCGTGATCGCGGCGAAGTCGCCCTGGTTGCGGTCGAGCTCCGCGCAGGCCTGCTTGGCGGCCGGGTGCGTGCCGGAGGAGGTGGGTGCGCAGCTGAGCGTCACCGCGCGAAGGACGGACGCACCGTCGTCGCCCGTGCCCGGCGCCACGGTCAGGACGAGCGCGGACGGCGGGTAGAGGCTCATTGCGGCACCCCGGGTGTCGTGCTGATCGGCGCCGGCCGCACCCGGTACGGCAACCGCTGCACCGGCGAGCGCCAGCGCGGCCACCAGAGTCGTACGCCCAAGCGTCTTACGCATATCGAACACTCCTGTCATTCAGAGACCTACGAACGAGCCCGAGTCTTGTCCAGTCCCGGGGGTGCCGCAGACCGCCGTATACAAATCCGGTCACACTCCGCCACGCTACGATCGCTCGAAGTTGCAGGCCACAGCCACCCGAACGGTCGGACGGGCTGATGGACGCCCGTAGAGAAGAAGGCGCAAAGCCGCCTCTACTTTGCTTTCTAAAGCAACGAGAACATTGAATCTTTAATAGTGAGGTTTCGATTCGATTTCATTCTCGGTCCACGAGCAGGCCCTCCACCCGTACCTTCGGCGCCTCCGGACGTGCGCGCACCCGGGGCGGGCCTCAGAGTGGGGACGGTGCCGCGCTCGCCGTGCCCGGCCCGCCCGGCGCCCACGGGCCCACACGAAGGAGCAGCACACGATGGAACACCACATCGTCGCCGAGATGACCGAGCCCGGCGGCAGCACACTGAAGGAGTGGCACATGGTCCGCGCCGGTCAGAGCGTGTCCATGTGCGGCCGGGAACTCGACATGAACGAGCAGGAGCTGCCGGCCGACGCCTGGGGGACCGAGCAGGCGCGGCCGTTCTGTCACACCTGCGGCGCCCTGTTCCTGCGCGAAGTGCCGTGAAACAGGGCGCCGGTGCCGTACCCGCCCGCCGCTATCCGCCCGCGAACGCGGCCAGCGGGAGCAGCGGGCGGCGTGTCGCCGCGGTGGGCGGGCGCTGCGCCTCGGGCAGCGCCCTCAGAGGGCGTACCCGGACCAGAGCCTGCGCGTCGGGCGCCTCGGCCCGCAGCGTGAACCAGACGACCTTGCCGTCGGCCGTGCCGTGGGTGCCCCAGCTGTCGCTGAGCGAGGCCACCATGGCCAGGCCCCGGCCGCGGCTCTCCAGCGGCTCGCCGCCGCCGAGGACGGGCAGACGGGGGTCGTTGTCGAGGACGGCGGCGGTCAGGCGCCGCCCCGTCCACCGCAGTTCGAGCGTGCAGCGCTTGTCACCCTCGGCATGCCGGAAGACGTTGGTCAGCAGCTCGCACACGCCGAGGCTGACCGGCTGGATCAGGCACTCCAGCTTCCAGTACCGAAGGTGTGCGGCGACGATCCGGCGGATCTGCGGCACCCGTTCGGGGGCGGCTTCTAGATCCAGGGTGTACTGACGGTTCACTTCCACGACCACGCCCACGACTGCTCTCCTCATCAGGACGGCCGGCGGACCGGCTGCCGCTTCGACAATGACAGCCCCGAGAAAGCGGAAAGTAATCATTCAGATACAGAGGGAACGCAATCAGCGTGACCCCATCCGGGTGAACGCGCAACACAAGCGGCACGACGGCGCCGGTCCGGGCCCGTCCGGGCCCGTCCGGGCAAGGAAAGAGCCCCGGCAGGACGGGGGAGACCTGCCGGGGCTCGCATATGGGCGGGCGGTTCAGCGCGGCCCGCATATAGATGAATTGTAAACCATGGCTAGACCATGGCTAGACCGGCAGGCTGTCCATGAAGGAGCTCACCGAGAACACCGCGTTCCCCGGCCCCGCAGGCCCGTATCCGGGCGGGGAGGTCAGGCCGTACTCGTCCATCGTCGCCCGGTACGCCTCAAGCAGGCGGATGTGGTACTCCAGCGGGGCGCCCTGCGGGTTCGCCTTGCCGAGCGGGGTGGTCGGCTCGGGGCACCAGGTCGTGAAGCGCGGGGTGATGCCGCGCGACATGAAGAAGCGCAGTCCCTCGACCGTGGAGTCGATCGCCTCGTCGACGGTGGTGAAGCCGAAGGGCTCGGCCATCTCCACGCCCGCGACGAAGTTGGGGATCACATGGCGCGGGCCGAAGATTTCCGCCGAGTCGAGGATCCGCCGGTGCCACTCGTCACGGCCGACGTACTCCTCCTTGCCCGGGCAGTACAGCTCGAACAGCCGCCGGTCCCACACCTCGTAGTTGGGGTGGTAGATCCGCACGCCGTAGTCGTGGAAGCGCTGCACGTCCTCCTTGGGCAGCGCCTGGGCGACGACCTTGCCCGTCCAGCGGCCGGGGAAGCGCTCCTCGATCGCCTTGGCGTACATCCCGTAGAAGTCGGCCTCGTCGCGCCCGCCGACGTGCGAGGTGATCGCGCCGCCGGTGAGGGTGTACGCGGTGGACGCCTTGGCGGTGTCGTACCGGTCGATGATCTCCAGCGCTTCGAGGATCTCCTCGACCGGCTTGACGCCGGTGTAGGGGCGCCCGGCCGCCTTGTGCTGGCGCCAGTTGTGGTTGATGTCGCAGTACTGGCACTCCTGCTTGGCGCCGAAGTACTGGCAGACCCGGAACACCGTGAGGTAGATCAGATAGCCCCACTGGATCGTCGGGGCCACCTCCATCACGGACTTGCCGTTGGACAGCTTGTGCCGGTAGTACTCCGGCATCGGCGGCAGCCCGACGTCCGAGATCCGCTTGCCGTCCAGGTACAGGCCGAGCATGCCGTGGTCATCGGCCGCGACCCGGTACGGGGACGCCGGGTTGACCCGCACCGACACGACCGTACGGCGCAGCTCGTAGGGGCCGCCGGTCAGCACGATCTCCTCCGGCGGGCGGCGCAGCGCGGCGGCGCCCAGCTCCGGCAGGGTGCGGTGGTCGAAGGAGAAGATGAAGTACGACTTCGGCTTGACCTCTCCGGACTCGTTGTCGCTGAGGGCCGACTCGTCGAAGGCCACCCCTCCGCGCAGCAGGTCTTCCTTGATCACGGCTTCCCTGGGCACCCCGGGGAACCGCGCCATCAGTGATTCGACCTCATCGGTACGGCTGCTGAGCATGTGCTGACGTCCTCCGGTCCAGTCGCTTTCCTGTCCGTACTGAACCTATGCTCTCGCCGGCTTCGCCGATGGACTGGGCATCGACGACGAAGCCGGCGAGCGAGCTCCAGGCTAGCCGCGGGGCGACCTTCGGCGGATCGGTCTGCGGTCGCGCTTCTCCTCATCCGAAAGGCTTAGGCACTCGGGCCGGCACGCGCTCAGTGGGCGATCGAGTCGATCAGCTCGCGGGCCCCCTGCCGCAGCAGGGTGACCGCGACCGAGGTGCCGAGCGTGGCCGGGTCGAGCGGGCCCGCCCACTCGTGGGCGTTGAGGACCGTCTTTCCGTCGGGCGTGAACACACAGGCCCGCAAGGAGAGATCGCCGTTGCGGGCCGCCCTCGCGTACCCGGCGATCGGGCTGTTGCAGTGGCCTTGCAGGACGTGCAGGAACATCCGCTCGGCCGTGGCCTCGCGGTGGGCGTCGGGGTCGCCCAGGTCGCTCACCAGGTCGATCAGCTCACGGTCGCCCTCGCGGCACTGCAGGGCCAGGATGCCCGCGCCGATGGGCGGGCACATCACCTCCTCGGAGAGCACCTCGGTGATCACGTCCGTACGGCCGATGCGCTCCAGGCCCGAGACGGCGAGCAGCAGCGCGTCGGCGTCGCCCGCGGCCAGCTTCTCCAGGCGGCGGTTGGCGTTGCCGCGCATCGGGACGCAGTCCAGGTCGGGGTGGGAGACGGCCAGTTGGGCGATGCGGCGGACGGAGGAGGTGCCGATGCGGGTGCCGGCGGGCAGCTCGTCGAGGGTGAGACCGCCGGGGTGGATCAGGGCGTCGCGGATGTCGTCGCGTTTGAGGAAGGCGGCGAAGACGGTCCCGGCGGGCAGCGGGCGGTCGGCGGGCACATCCTTCACACAGTGCACGGCGAGGTCGGCCTCGCCCGCGAGCAGCGCGGCGTCCACCTCCTTGGTGAACGCGCCCTTCCCCTCGACCAGCGAGAGGTCGCCCATCCACTTGTCGCCGGTCGTCCTGACCGGGACGACCTCGGTGGCCACCCCGGGGTGGAGGGCCGCTAGTTCGGCGCGTACGCGTTCCACTTGCGCGAGCGCCATGGGCGAGTCGCGCGAGACGATCCGGATCAACTCGGCAGTAGACATGGGTCCACGATATGGGGAGCGCCCGGATCCCGCTCACATCGCCTCGTGGCCTCAGCGTCTTTGTACGCCAAGGGAGTTGACGCCCACCTCGGTCGCGGTCCGCGACGATCAGCAGATAGGGAAAGCTGCCGACGCGCCCGTACGGTGCGGGCCCCCGGCCGCGGCTCGCGCGGGCGGGGGCCCTGGGGCGGGCGGCTGTGCGGGCAGCCGCCGTGGCTCAGGTCGCCCTTCTGTTCCTGGTCATCAGCATGCCGCCCGCGACCAGCGCGAACAGACACACCGCGGCGCCGGTGATGACGTTGCTCAGGACCGCTCCGGTACCGGGGTGGCGGGCGACCACCCAAGGAGCGACGATCAGCCAGGCACCCAACAGCAGGACAACGAAGTTGAGGTCCTGCGACCGCTCCGGGACGATGGACATGCACAGGCCCACGACCGCGAGAGCGATACCGACGATCAGGTTGGTCAGGGCGAGCGTCGGCAGCGCGCCGGAGAAGTGCACGGTCCAGCCGGAGATGGCCGCGTAGATTCCGGCGAGGATCACGAGTTCCTCGACCGCCGCGACCCCTCGGGTCTCCATCATCGCCGCGTACCTGTCCCGCATCTCCGATACGTCGGGGTGCCCGGATATGTCACCTGGTCGGTGAGAGATGTCGGCCATGTGACTCGCCTCCTTCTGATGCCTGCAAGTCTTTTGGCCCCGATGCGACATCCGGTCGCGGTTCCAGTGTGCTCTTATCTGGTCTTTATATGCATATAGACGGCTATCCGATCACTACAGAACTTTTGGGCGTTCTGTGTAGAAATACTTAAGCCGTGGCCTCGACGACCGCCATCGCACGACGGTTGCGCCGACGCGACCACTTGCGGCGCAGCGCGGCCGGGCCCAGGTCGACGCGCCCGTGCAGCAGACCGAGCACGATCGCCGTGCCCACCGCGATCAGATGCTCACGGCCGGCCAGATTGGGCCGCACCATCGCCTCGAACAGCATCGAGCCGCCGGTCAGCGCGAACACGATCGGGGCCCGCCGGATCACCGAGAGATAGGTGAACAGCCCGACCACGGCCGCGGAGGGCCCCGTGTCCAGCACCCGCCCGATCTCCGGCGGCAGCCCGAGGCCGCCCCAGGTGCCGGGGCCGAGCGCGATCATGACGCGCGCGCTGAGCGTCCCGGCCAGCGTCGTGACGTACGCGATCACCAGCGTCCGGGTCCGGCCGAGCACGAGCTCGGCGAGGGCGAACCCGAGGAACAGCTGGGTGAGACCGGCCCAGACCGGCAGGTCGAGGGCCGGGACGAAGAGCGAGATGGGGGTGCGCAGCAGCGCCAGCCACAGCGGCAGATCGGCCTTGACCTCACCGGTCAGCCGGACCACCACCGCGCCGGTCCGCGTCAGGTGGATGGCGTGGAAGACCGTCACCGCGACGCAGGCGAGCACACCGAGGAAGAGGCCGCGCAGGCCGCGGTTGACCAGTTGCCGTACGGGGTCGACGACGATGCCGTGGAACTCGCCGCGCAGGGTGCGCGCGATGAACCGGACGAACCGGACCAGCAGGTCGGCCGGTCGCCGAGGGTCCCCGCCACTGGTCGCGGGCAGCACAGCCGCCGCGCCGGCCCCCTCGACCGCGTCGGCGTGCCCGCCCTGGACCCCGTCACGACGGCCGTCGGCAACTCGGAACACTGCTTGATCAACCCCTCACGCTGCAGCGCCAGGCGGTCACGACAATCGGCGCAGCTCCCCACGTACCCCCAGATCGTGCACCAGGTCGAACACACGCCGCACATGGGGGTCCACACCAAGGTAACCACGGCGTGGAGGACGTTCAAGATTTTAGTTCAGTCACCGAACTGTTCTGGGTTAGGGTCGGTCCATGACCCTGCCCCGCGACTACACCGGCCAGTCCTGCTCCCTCGCCCGCTCCCTGGAGATCGTCGGCGAGCGCTGGACGCTGCTGATCGTGCGGGACGCGTTCTACGGGGTGCGCCGCTTCGGCGACTTCGCGGCGCACCTCGGCGTCCCTCGCGCCGTCCTCACCGACCGGCTCACCACCCTCACCGAGGCGGAGGTCCTCGCGCGGGTGCCGGGCACCGGGCGGCGCGAGGTGTACGAGCTCACGCCGAAGGGCGTGTCGCTGTGGCCCGTGGTGCGGGCACTCACCGGCTGGGGCGACGAGCACTACGCGACGGGCGGCCCGCGCCGGATCTTCCGGCACACCGCCGACGACGCGCCGATCGCCGCCGACGGGCGGTGCACGCGCTGCGATACGGCCGTCGAGGTGCGGGACATCCTCGTCACGCCCGGCCCCGGCCTCGGCCCGGGCGGCGAGGACGACGACCCGGTGACGGTGGCCCTGAGCCGCCCGCACCGCCTGCTCCACCCACTTCGCGGCTGAGAAACCCCGACTGAGAAACCCTGACTGAGAGACCTCGGCCGAGAAACCCTCGGCCGAAAAGAAACCCTTCGCACAACCTCTCGCACGACGATGTCCACGACGAAAGGTGTACGCACATGAAGATCCTGGTCGTCGGCGCAGGAGCCACCGGAGGCTACTTCGGCGCCCTGCTCGCCCGGGCGGGACGCGACGTCACGTTCCTGGTACGGCCACGACGCGCCGCCGCCCTGCGCGAGCGGGGTCTGCGGCTGACGGGCGCGGGCGAGGACGAGGTGCTCACACCGCGCCTGATCACCGCCGACGAGATCACGGAACCGTACGACCTCGTCCTGCTGTCGGTGAAGTCCACCGCCCTGGAACAGGCCGTCGAGGACCTCGCCCCGGCAGTCGGCCCGGACACCGCGATCGTGCCGCTGCTCAACGGCATACGCCACCTCGACGTGCTCAACGCCCGCTTCGGCACAAGGCCTGTCCTCGGCGGGGTGGCCAAGGTCATCACCACGCTGAACGACGAGGGCGACATCGTCCGGCTGGCCCCGCTGGCGGTCCTCGCCCTCGGTGAGCAGGACGGCGGTACCTCGACCCGTACCGAGGAGATCCGCGCCGCACTGGCCGGGGCGGGCATCGACGCGAGCGTGTCGCCCGACATCCTCGCCTCGATGTGGCACAAGTGGGTCTTCATCACGACCCTGTCCACCGTGACCTGTCTGATGCGCGGCGAGGTCGGTGACGTCAACGCGGTTCCGGGCGGCTCGGGGATCGGCCCCGCCGCCCTGGCCGAGGGCGCCGCGGTGTCGGCCGCGGCGGGCTTCCCCGTTCCCGAGAGCGAACGGGCCCTCACCACCTCCCTGGTCACCCAGGCCGGCTCCGCCTTCGCGTCCTCCATGTACCGCGACGTGGTGTCCGGCTCCCCCACCGAGGTGGAGCACATCTTCGGCGACCTGACCGCACGCGCCCGCGCCCTGTCGGTGTCCACACCGCTGCTCGACCTGGCCACGCTGCACCTGCGGGTGCACCAGCACCGGGTGGGGGCGAAGCGGTAGTGAACAGCCCCTGGATCAAGCGGTACCACCCCGCCCCGCAGGCCCCCACCCGCCTCGTCTTCTTCCCGCACGCGGGCGGCTCGGCCACGTCCTTCTTCGCCGCCGCCAAGGCGCTGTCGCCGGAGGTGGACGTGCTGGCGATGCAGTACCCCGGGCGGCAGGACCGGCTGGCCGAGCCTCCGATCGAGGACATGGGCACCCTCGTCGACCGCATCACCGAGGAACTGATGCCGTGGACCGACCGTCCGCTCACGCTCTTCGGCCACAGCATGGGCTCCTCCGTCGCGTACGAGGTAGCGCTGCGGCTGGAGGAGAAGGGCGTCCGGCCGCTCGGTCTGTTCGCGTCCGGCCGCTCGGCGCCCTCCGTCCCCCTCTCCCGCCGGCTCCACCTGGCGGACGACGACGAGCTGGTCCGCCATCTCAGGGAGCTCTCCGGGACGGACGCCCAACTGCTCGCGGAGGAGGGCCTGTTGCGCATGGTGCTGCCCGCGCTGCGCGGCGACTACCGCGTGCTTGAGACGCACGTCCCCGATCCGGGCCGGTCGCTGGCCTGTCCGGTCGTGGCCCTGTGCGGGAACGCCGACCCGGTCGTCGACCCGGACGACGTGGCCCGCTGGGAGCGGCACACCTCGGCGGCGTTCCGGATGCGGGTCTTCACCGGCGGCCACTTCTTCCTGGACGCCCATCTGCCCGCCGTGGCACAGGAGGTCCTCGACCACGTGGAGGCGACGACGGCACGGTGAAGGGCGAGCGGGGGGACGGCTGAGGGGCGGGCGCGCGGGGCGTACGAGCACGGCACGCCCCCGCCTCTCATCCCCCCGCGCCCTCCCGCCCCACGACCACACCGGTGGCCAGAAGACCGCCGTTCTCCCCCTCCACCGTGCGCCACTGCCCCCGGAACACGTCGATCCGGACGCCGTCGACCACCGGGCCCGGCACCCGCAACGCACCGGTGAAGGTGCCGCGTTCGGGGTCGGGGGTGACCACGCAGTCACCGAAGTCCAGCCAGCGGCCGGTCAGCGGGAACCACGCCTTGAAGACGCTCTCCTTGGCACTGAACAGCAGGCGGTCCCAGGCCACGGCCGGATGCGAGGCGGCCAGCCGGTCCAGGGTGACGCGCTCCTCGGGCCGGGTGACCATCTCCCGTACCCCGTCGGGGACCGGCGCGTTGGGCTCGGCGTCCACACCGACCGAGGCGACGGCCGAGGCGCGGGCGACGGCCGCCGCGCGGTAGCCGTCGCAGTGCGTCATGCTGCCGACGACGCCGTCCGGCCAGCGCGGGGCGCGCTGGGCCCAGGCCGGGCCCTCCCCCGTGGGCAGGATCGGGCCGGGCGCGTGCCCGAGCCGGGCGAGCGCGGTGCGCGCGCACAGCCGTACGGTGGCGAATTCGCGCCGTCGCTTGTCGACGGCCTTGGCCACCACCTCGGCCTCCTGCGGGAACAGCTCGACCGAGGGCGGGTCGGCGAACAGCTCCGCCACCACCACCCGCACCGGGAGCAGCCCTTCGAGCAGCGCGCGGGTCACCATCGGGGCACCGAGGCCGGTCCGGGCAGGATGCGGCAGAGCCCCTGGGGTGGCGACGAGCGGCCGCCCCACTCCCTGGGGTAGCCGAGCGACACCTCCAGGTGCGGCACCCCGTCGACGTCGATGGCGCGCGGGATGTGCAGATGCCCGTAGACGACCGCGGCGGCCCGGTAGCGCACGTGCCAGTCGGCGGTGGCCTCGGTGCCGCACCACTGGGCGAACTCCGGGTGGCGCAGGATCCGGGTGGGTCGGCGCACCAGCGGGAAGTGGTTGACCAGCACGGTCGGCAGCGCCGGGTCGACGGCGTCCAGCCGCGAGCGGGTGTACGCGAGCCGCGCCCGGCACCACGCGTCGCGGCTGGGGTAGGGGTCGGGGTGCAGCAGGTACTCGTCCATGCACACCACGCCGGTGCCGTGGGCGACGGCCAGCGCCTCTTCCTTGGTGTGCGCGCCCTCGGGGCGGAACGTGTAGTCGTACAGCACGAACAGGGGCGCGACGACGACCGGTCCGTCCGGGCCCGGCCACTGGCGGTAGGGGTCCTCCGGCGTCGCCACCCCGAGGTCGCGCAGCCGCTGGACCAGATGCTCGTAGCGTGCCTCGCCGCGCAGTTGCACGGGATCGGCCGGCGGTGTCCACAGCTCGTGGTTGCCGGGCGCCCAGACGACGGTGTCGAACCGGCCCGCGAGGTGCTCCATCACCCGGAGCACGTCGTCCGCCTTCTCCCCCACGTCCCCGGCGACGATCAGCCAGTCCTCGGACGAGTCCGGCCGCAACTCGTCGACGATCGCGCGGTTCTCCGCGTGGCCGACGTGCAGGTCACTGATGGCAAAGAGACTCATGATGATCACAGCCTACGTCGGCCCTCCCACCGCCCGGCCCCCGGTGGCCGGTTCGGACCGGGCGGCCTACCGGCGTACTCCAGGAGTCCGATAGAGGTTCATCCGCGGAACACCCGCCACCTGCCTGCGGAGGTACGCCCCATGAGCCGAGGACCGAGCCATTCGTCGCCGGGCAAGACCCGCTTCGACGAGATCTACGACGCACCCGACCCCCGCGCCTACTTCCGCCGCCTCGCCCCGCTGGAGTACGAGATTCCACATCATGCGCAGGAGGTCTTCCGTCATGACCGGGCCGCCCGGGCCGCGGCCTGCGGTCCGGGCGGCCCGGTCACGGTGCTCGACCTGTGCTGCTCGTACGGGATCAACGCGGCGCTCCTCAACCACCACCTCACCCTCGCCGAGCTGTACGCGCACTACACCGGCCCCGAGGCGGCGGAGCTGTCGACGGCCGAACTCATCGCGTACGACCGCTCGTTCTACGCCTCCCGGCGCCGGGCCGACGCGAGCCCGGTCGTCGGTCTGGACGCGGCGCGGCACGCCGTCGGCTACGCGCTCGCGGTCGGGCTGCTCGACGAGGCGTACGCCGAGAACCTGGAGCTCGCCCCGCCGAGCGAGCCGCTGCGCCGGGCGGTCGCGCGCACCGGTCTGATCACGGTCACCGGAGGCATCGGCTACATCGGCCACCGCACCTTCGAGGCGCTGCTCGGGTGTGCGCGGCTGCCGGTGTGGGTGAGCGCGTTCGCCCTGCGCACCGTCTCGTACGCGCCGGTGGGTTCGGCGCTCGCCGCACACGGCCTGGTCACCCTGTCGGATGCCTCGCGGGCCTATCGGCAGCGGCTGTTCACCGGCCCGGTCGAGCGTGACTACGCGATCGGGCAGGTCGTTCTCTCGGGCCACGACCCGGCCGGACTGGAGAGCGCGGGCCGCTACCACGCCCGGCTGTATCAGTCCCGGCCGCGCTGAGCCTGGCGGGCGGGGCCCCGGGCGCACCGGTCCGGGCGCGGGAACGGGGAGGGCCCGCCGCGTCCGCCGCGCGCTCGCGCACCCCCGACTGCCGCAGCGCGCCGACCGCTTCGCGCAGATCCGGGCCGCCGGCTCCGGGCAGCAGGGCGCGTGCGGCGCCTTCCCGGGCCACCGCCACGGGCGCGCGGCCGTCCACATCGCCTGGGCGTCCTCCAGGAGCCGCTCCCGTACGCGGGGTTCGCGGGTGCACATCGCCTCCAGCTCCAGGAGCTCCGCGAAGACCGGACGGCAGGCCTGGGCGCCGGGTTCGCCCGCCGCCTGGCGGGCCGCCTCGGCCGCGATTTCCGGCCGTTCGTCGGCGAGCACCACCCAGCCCGCAGCCTCCACGGCCCGAGGCGGCCGGCCCGACCCCCGTGCGAGTCGGCACCGCTGCCACGATCTCCACGAGCAGCCGTTCGGCCGGTTCGCGGATCCCCCTCGCAGACTCCACGCACCCATCGTGGCCGCGGCTCTGTCGGTTGCCCTACACCTGCCTTGCGGGCCGGGAGTTCCCGTCCCGGCACCGGGTCGAGCGCGGGTCCAGCGGACCCTGGTACCGACGGTCCCTGGTTCCGGCGGCCGGGTTCCGTCATGATGATGATCATGACGACTGACCGCCGCCAGCTCGCTGATTTCCTGCGCCGCTGCCGTGACCGGGTCACCCCGCAGGACGCCGGACTGCCCGCAGGGCCGCGCCGCCGCACCCCGGGACTCCGGCGCGAGGAGGTTGCGCAGCTCGCCGGGATGTCCGCCGACTACTACATCCGCCTGGAACAGGCCCGGGGACCGCAGCCCTCGCCCCAGATGCTCACCGCGCTGGCCCGCGCACTGCGGCTGAACGACGACGAGCGCGACCATCTGTATCTGCTCGCCGGGCACCGGCCGCCCGTCGCGCACTCGTCCGACGGCGAGGTGAGCCCCGGTCTGCTGCATCTGCTCGAACAGCTCACCAGCACCCCGGCCGTGGTGCTGAGCGACCTCGGTGACGTGCTCGTCCAGAACCCCATGGCGCGGGAGCTCCTGGGTGAGGTGTGCACGGTCACGGAGCACGGCCGCAACGTCGTCTGGCGCTGGTTCACCGAACCGTCCGCCCGTGCCCCGTACCCCGAGGAGGAGCACAGCTACTACAGCCACCTCCACGTGGCGGATCTGCGTGCGGCCGCGGCGCGCCGCTTCGGCGACGCGGAGTCGGCACGGCTGATCTCCCGGCTGCAGAGCGTCAGCCCCGAGTTCACGGCGCTGTGGGAGCTGCACGAGGTGGCCGTGCGCAGACGCGACCGGGTCCGTGTGCTCCACCCGGAGCTCGGCCCGTTCGACCTGTTCTGCCAGGTGCTGCTCGCCCCCGAGGGCGACCACCGCCTGGTGCTCTTCACCCCTCCGCCGGGGAGTACGACCGCGGACCGGCTGGCGCGTTTCGGCGCCTCGCAACTGGGCTGAGGCGCTCTGGTGCGGCAGGGGCGACAGGGCTCACTCGGCGCCGTGGTTCAGACACGGGTACTCCCGGCCGCACCAGCAGCGCCCCTGCACCGGTGTGGTGGCGAGCAGCAGCCGGATCACCTCGTCGACGTCGACGTCGTCCAGCTCGCTGCCCTCCGGGACGAGTTGATACGTACGGGAGAGGAAGTCCGCGACGTCCTCGATCTCGGCGAGGAGGTCCGCGCTGCCCTCGTCCGAGTGCAGCCGGATCCGCAGCCCGTTCTCGCCGTACTGCCAGACCCGCACGTCGCCGAGGCCGACCGGGCAGCGCGAGGTCAGCCCCTCCGCCACGAGATCACGGCCCATGGTCCATGTCGTATGCATGCCATTGCCGCAGACGAATTCCACCGAAACGGCGAGCGGGTCGGCGGGGTCGTAAGCCATCAAGGCCTCCACGGGGGTCATGGCATCACCCTCGTGCAGTAGTTCGACATACAACGGAACGCAGATCTCTTCCATGTCGCCCCCCTCGTCGGGACAGTCACCGGCGGCCGGTCGCCGGGCGTTGTTCGGTATACGCATCTATGACGTACTCAACGGCCGTGATAGTGACCGACTTCGCGAACAAATTCGCCCGCGGATGTGGAAACTGTGCGTACGGTGTCGCAAATTCGCAGGCCCGCACGGATCACTTACCCCGTACGGCGACGGCCGATCTCCTCGTCGAACGGGCTGGTCCCCCGCTCCTGGCGCCTTTACCAGCGGTGCCGCGGGCCCCGGGGCGGGTGGCGCGGCTTGTGGTGAAGGCTTCACAATCCCGGCCGCGGCAGCGCCGATTCGGCCGGAACATTGCGTTCACCGGGGCGTCGTGATCACGACACCGCACCGCCCGCGGCCGCGTCGGTGGCGGCCGCGGGCGGCTGGGGAGGGAGGACGGGCTCAGCAGAACTTGTCCAGCTGTCCCGCTTTCGCCGCGCGGACCATGGCGGCGATCTCGGACCGGGTGTACCGGAGCACCGGTGCGTCGGCGTCCTTCGTATGCGTCACGGCGATCCGCTCCCCGTCCACAGCGAATCCGACGCAATCCTTGGAGTGGTCGAGGTCGCTGAATGACGACTTCTCGAATGCGAGGTGAGGGGCATTGCGGTTGACGTATTCACTGACCTCGACAAGGCGGGAGTGGTCCACGGAAGAGCTCCTTCGTGCAACAGTGGGGGCTGTTCAGCACGTTACGAGCCCAAGTCGACGTATTTCTAGTGCCCTTGACAGATGAACGCGTGATGCGCTAGCGACTCCTGAGAGGTGGACGGGAGCACCTGGGCGCCGGAAGGCCTTACCGGAGGCCGAGGTTGGCGGTGGGCGCGCCGCGCCGCGTCGGGGCGAGCAGTCCGGCCTGGGGCTCGTCGAGCGCGGGCAGCCCGAACAGCTCGGCCTGCGGCGGGCTGAGCGGCGCGTCGAGGATCACCCCTGGGCTCTCCGCGCGCAGCGGGGAGGACGGCGTGGTCAGGGCCGCCGAGCCGAGCTTGTCGTCGGTGAGCGGATCCGTCAGCGGCGCCTTGACCAGCGTCGACGGCAGTTCCGAGGTGACCGGCAGGGCCGACATGAGCGGCGACGGCATCAGCGAGTCGACGACGTGGCGCGGCCCGCCCGGGGAACCCGGCACCGGGATGGGTACGCCAGTGCTCACCGTGGGGGATTCGAACGGCAGCGTCGTCTCCAGACCTTCCAGCGGGACCGCGACGGGTACGGACGACCCGGCCGCGGCGGGCGTGACCGCCGCCGCCGCGGCCATGCACGTCATCATGGCCGCGAGGCCGGCCCTCTTGGTGAGCTTCCTGGGTACTTCCATCCCTCCGGGGCTCGGACCTCTTGACGGACAGGTGCCGCCTGGAAGAACGAGACCGACGAGCCGATCACTCCAAAATTCGCCTGTTCAGCGGAGCGGAAAGGCAACGCCCCGCTCGGAATCGGGGCGTGTTCCGAAGATCCGACGTTCCGATTCATCGATCGGCACATCATTGATGCTCGCCTCGCGGCGGTCCATCAGACCGTTCTCGTCGAACTCCCAGAGCTCGTTTCCGTAACTGCGCCACCACTGCCCCGCCGCGTCCCGGCTCTCGTACTGGAAACGCACCGCGATGCGGTTGCCGTCGAACGCCCACAGCTCCTTGCGCAGCGCGTAGTCGAGCTCGCGCTCCCACTTGGCGGTGAGCAGCTGGACGATCCCGGCCCGCCCGGTGACGAAGGTGTCCCGATTGCGCCAGCGGGAGTCCTCGGTGTACGCGAGCGAGACCTTCTCGGGGTCACGGGTGTTCCAGGCGTCCTCGGCGGCTTGGACCTTCTGCCGGGCGGTATGCAGGTCGAAGGGGGGCAGGGGCGGGCGAGCGGTCATGGCGAGACCTCCGGTCGAATGGCGCCAACGCGAACGGGCAGGGGGAACGAGTGAGAACGAGCGTTCTCCCCGTGGTGCCGCTACTCTAGAGAACGAACGTTCTCAGTTCAAGGAGTGATGAGGCCATGGACAGCGCAGTCGCACGGGAGCGGGTGCTCGACGCCGCCGGGACGCTCTTCTACGGGCGGGGCATCCAGAGCGTCGGCATGGACGAGATCCGCAGCGCCTCCGGTGTCTCGCTCAAGCGCCTCTATGCCCTCTTCCCCGCCAAGGACCAGCTGGTGGAGGCGTATCTGGAGCGCCGGGACACGGTGTGGCGCGGGCGCCTGGCGGAGTACGTCGAGCAGCGCGCGGAGCCGGAGGAGCGGATTCTGGCGGTCTTCGACCATCTGCGCGGCTGGTTCGGCGAGCCCGGCTTCCGCGGTTGCGCATGGATCAACGCGTACGGCGAACTCGGCGCCTCCTCGGCGCGCGTCGCCGCCCAGGCACGCGCCCACAAGAGCGCGTTCCGGGACTACATTGGCTCGCTCGTCGCGGACGCGGGGCTGCCCGAGCGTCTCGCCGACCATCTGGCGCTCCTCGCCGAGGGCGCGATGGTGACCGCCGGCATCTTCCACAGCCCGGACCCCGCGCTCCAGGCCCGCGAAGCGGCGGCCGCGCTGCTGGCGGCGGCGCGGGCCTGAGGCCTCTGCCCAAGGAGGTGGCGACGCTGCCCGGCGCCGACCAGTCGTTCCCGCGCCAGGAGAGAAGCCACCGGCCGCATACGTAGACCGTTACGCGCAGAAGCGGTCGCGCAGGAGACTGAAACGGTCGTACGCGAGGCTGTCCGGGACCGGTCACCTCCGGTTCCGGGCGGCTCTCGCCCGGAAGTGAACAGACCTTCACGCGGCGTTCAACAGCTGGTCACCAGGTGTTGGTCGAATCCGGTACGGGACGATCACCACCATGATCTCCATGTCGTTCACCCCGTACAACTCACCGGCACCAGGTGGCGCTTCCTTCCCACGGTGCAGACCGTCGCCCGCCAGGGCCCTCGCAGGGCTGCTCGCCCTCGCCGTCGCGGCCGTCTCCCTCCTTCTCGCCGCGCCCTCGTCGTACGCGAGCGGCCCGCTGGCGTCCACGCGCGCTCTCGTCGGCGCCGAGCAGGTGCTGTTCCGCTCCGGTGTGGGCGGTTACGGCTGCTATCGCATTCCGGCCCTGGTGAAGACGAAGGCGGGCAGCCTGCTCGCGTTCGCGGAGGGGCGCAAGTCTCCCACCTGCGCCGATCGCGGCGACATCGATCTGGTGATGCGCCGCTCCACCAATGACGGCCGCACCTGGGGCCCGGCGCATGTGGTTCTGGAGGGCAGCCCGGCCGACGGTACGGCGCCCTTCACCCGGGGCAATCCGGCGCCCGTGGTGGACCGCGAGACCGGCTCGGTGTTCCTCCTGACCACCTCCAACGAGCAGACGCCGACCGGCCTGCGGCTCCCCTGGGTGCAGCGGAGCGACGACGACGGGGTGAGCTGGGGCGCACCCAAGGCGCTGCCCACCTTCACCGGCGCCAACGCCGGCTGGTTCGCCACCGGCCCCTCGCACGGCGTCCAGCTGACCGAAGGCGCGCACGCCGGACGCCTGGTGGTCGGCGCCCACCAGAACCCCGACGCGACGACCCGTTACGCGGGGGTCCTCTACAGCGACGACCACGGCACCACCTGGCAGGCGAGCTCCACCGCCAACTCGTATGTGGCGGGCGCGGTCAAGCCCGGCGAGGTCTCCGTGACCGAGCTTCCCGGCGGCAGCGTGTATCTGGCGGCCCGCAACGAGATCGGCGGCAGCGCCAACCACCGCACCCGCGCGGTGAGCACCGACGGCGGCACCACGGTCCCCGCCTCCACGGTCATCCCGGGTCTGATCACCCCGGAGGTGCAAGGCTCGGCGCTCACCCTGCGCCAGACGTATCAGCGCACGCCCGGCGACACCATGGTCTTCTCGGCGCCGTCGGACCCTTCCGACCGCAAGCTGATGAAGATCCGTTACTCCACCGACCAGGGCACCACGTGGACGGCGGCTTCCAACGGTCTGATCAGCAACGACCGGGCTTCCTACTCCGACCTCGCCGAGCTGGACACGGGTGAGCTCGGCCTGCTCTACGAGGGCGGCCCGAGCAACTCCGCCGACGAGATCCGCTTCAACGTGACCACGCCGGGCGCACTCGGGATACCGGGCACGTTCACCGGCAAGGGCTCCCCGCAGAAGAGCCCGACGGCCGGCCGCACCAGCCCCGACGCCGGTCCTGACGCCAACGACGCCTACCTCCAGGGCAACGCGGCCCTCGGCGGCGGCCGGTTCGGGCAGGGCCTGGTCCTGGACGGCACGGGCGACTACGCCGACGTGCCGTACGCCAAGACGATCGACCCGGGCGCGGGCGACTTCACGTACTCCCTGTGGTTCAAGTACGCGGCGACGACCGCGAGCAAGCAGCAGGCGCTGTTCTGGGCGTACGGGCAGGGCAGCACCAAGCCGCAGGTGTGGCTGCGCTCCCAGCCCGCCGACGACCGGCTCTACGCCTGGGTGCAGGGCGCGGGCGGCGGCGCCTGGCTCGCGCTGCCCGACGACTCGTCGGCCGTGGCGTTCGGCGACGACCAGTGGCACCACGCGGCGCTGATCCGCTCGGGCGCGCAGATCCGGCTGACCGTCGACGGCACGGTGACCGAAACGGCGACCGGCGTGTCCGGCTCGGTCACGGACGCGCCGCAGAACGGCGTCGAGGGGATCCGTATCGGCGCCAAGTCGGACACGGGGGTGAGCGACGCGTTCGGCGGCGCGATCGACGAATTCCGCGTCTACCGCTCGGCGTTGACGGATGCAGGGCTCGCTCAGGTGCGTGCCAACGCGACGGAGCTGGACACGGACGCGGCCACCCGTTCGATGGGGGCGCGGCTGCCCTTCCAGGTGATCGACACCGCGGTCGTCCCGGACCGGCGCCGCATCACCATCGAGGACGACGTCTCCGGCCACTGCGCCAGCGGCACCCTGCTCGGCGGTGTGCCGACCCTGCCGGCGGGCCGGATCGGGTCGTTGGCGGCGACCGTCGACAGCACCCACCCGGGCACGGAGACCGGGTTCTCGCCGACGCTGGACGTCGGCGCGGGCGACTTCACGTACAGCCTGTGGTTCCGGTACGCGGCGGGTTCGACCACGCCGGACCAGGCGCTGGTGTGGGCGTACGGGACGGGGAGCAGCAGCCCGCAGCTGTGGGTGCGCGCCCAGCCGTCGCAGGACCGGCTCTACGCCTGGGTGCAGACGGACACGGGCACGGCGGCCGTCGCGCTGCCGGACACCACGTCGACGAGGTCGTTCGGGGACGGGGCCTGGCATCTGATGACGCTGACCCGGTCGGCCGACAAGGTCTCGCTCGGCGTGGACGCCCGTACGCCGGTCACGGTGAGCGGTCTGACCGGCTCGCTGACGCCCGCGCAGGGCAGCGGCCAGCAGGGGGTGCGGGTCGGCTCGAAGCTCGACAACACGAGTGTGTTCGACGGTGACGTGGACGAGTTCAGGATCTACCACCGGGCGCTGGCGACGGCGGAGATCTCGACGGTGGCGGGTTCCACGGCGGGCTCCTCCGGTTCCTACCCGGCCGATCTTCCGGCGCTGTGGTGGTCGTTCGAGAACCAGTACACGGGCGCCAAGGACGTGGTGCGGCCCGCGGCGGGTCCGGCGACCCCGGACTCGACGGTCCACTGCGGCCACGGTTTCGTGCGCGGCGGCGCGGCGACCGTGCCGGGGAGGTTCGGTAACGCGCTTGCCTTCGACGGGTCGAACGACGCCGTCGACCTGCCGTACGGCGCGGCCACCGCGCTCGGCTCGGCCGACTTCACCGTCAGCACCTGGCTCAAGTACTCGGCCACCACCGCCAGTCCGGACCAGGTGCTGGTGTGGGCGTACGGGACGGGCGCCTCGGAGCGGCAGATCTGGCTGCGGGCGCAGCCCGCGCAGGACCGGCTGTACGCCGCGTTCGAGACGGACACGGCGACCACGGTGGTGGCGGCGGTGGACGACTCGGGGGCGGCCGGTTTCGGCGACGGTGCCTGGCATCACGTGGCCCTGCAACGGGCGGACGGACAGCTCCGGCTGATCGTCGACGGGGTGACGCTGGGCAGTGCGGCGGCCCCGGCGGGCTCGGTGACCACGGGTGACACGTACGCCGTGGACGGCTTCCGCCTGGGCGCGAAGCCGGACGGGACCAACCCTCTGACCGGCTCGCTGGACGAGTTCCGGATCATCCGCAAGGCGCTGTCGGGGGACGAGCTGACGACGCTGCGCACGCAGAACAGCCTGCCGGGGACGGCGACTTCGACGTGGCTGCCGTTCCAGGTGACCACGGGTACGGAGTTCGGACGCATGTAGCTATGTAGCTATGTAGCCTGCGGGTACGAATGTGGTGGCCGTCCGTCGCTCTGCGCGGCGGGCGGCCGTCCGCGCGAGTGGGGAGCAGTGGGATGACCGAGGCACGACCGCGTAATGCCGCCCAGAGCCGGGCCGAGGAGATCCTGGACGAGGTGACGGCGTCCGGCGAGGAGACCGGCGTCCAGGTGGCGGCCCATCTCGACGGCGAACTCGTCGTGGACGCGTGGGCGGGCCTGGCCGATGTGGAGGGCGGCCGTCCGATGGAGGCGGAGACGCTGGTGCCTTCGTGGTCGACGGGGAAGGGGGTCGCGGCGGCGCTGGTGGCGGTCCTGGTGGACCGGGGAAGGGTGGGCTACGACACCCCGATCGCCGAACACTGGCCGGAGTTCGGGGCGCGGGGCAAATCGGGGATCACCCTTGGCCACGTCCTGTCGCACTCGGCGGGGCTGCCGCAGCTGCCCCCCGACGTGACCCCGGAGGAACTGTTCGACGTGGCGGCGGTCGGGGACTGGCTGGCCGGGCAGGCACCGCTGTGGGAGCCGGGCACGGCGAGCGGCTACCACGGCTGGACGTACGGCGTACTGCTGGCGGAGGCCCTGCGCCGGGCCACCGGCCGTACGTGCGACGAGCTGCTGCGGGAGGAGCTGGCGGCGCCGCTCGGGGTGGCGGACTCGCTGCTGTTCTCGGTCCCTGACCACTTGGTGGACCGGGTGGCCACGTGCTATGACGGCGGCTGGTCGGCGTACTTGGACCGTATGCCGTCGGGCTCCCCCTTCTTCACCTTCGCCCCTCGTCCGGTGCTGCCGGTGGCCGCGCTGGCCAACCGCGCCGACTTCCGCCGGGCGGCGCTCCCGGCCAACGGGACGATGACGGCCCGGGCGGCGGCCCGGGTGTACGCGGCGCTGGCCTGCGGCGAGCTGGACGGCGTACGCCTGATGTCGGAAGCCACCCTGAAGGAGGCGACGACCCCGAGGACGAGCGGCGAGGACCGCTCCCTGGGCTTCCCGTTGTTGAAGGGCTACGGCTTCATGCTGGGCGGCGCGGGCTCGGTGGTGCGCTCCCCCGACGGCGGCTTCGGCACAAACGGCTCAGGCGGCAGCGCCGCCTCCGCCGACCCGGCCCACCGCTTCTCCTTCGCCGTGACGAAGAACCGGATGAGCGTGAACGGGCTGGACAAGCGGCTCTTCCGGGAGGTGCGGGGGGCGCTGGGCATCGGCGGGGGCTGAGCGCCGGCGGAGCTCTTCGTCGGCCGGCCGGGCTCATCCCATGGCGGGGTCAGCGGCCCGTTAGCTCCCGCAGGTCCGCCGTGAGCCGGTCCGCGTGGGTGACGAACAGGCCGTGACCGGCGTCCTCGTACACGTGGTAAGTGCTGCCCGGGATCAGGCGGGCGGCCCGCTCCCCCGTCAGCGCGATCGGCGCGGACGCGTCGTGCGTGCCGTGGACGACCAGGACCGGGATGTCGATCTTGGCGAGTTCGGGGGCGACGTTCAGGGTCACGACGAGGTCGCCGAGGGCGTTGGCGGCGCGGGCCGTGGCGCCGGCGCAGCGGTTCTCCCAGTACTGGACGTGGGCGGGCGAGACGTCGTTGCCCGGGCGGTCCAGGGCGAAGAACGCGGCGGCGCCGTCGGCGAAGAAGCCCGGGCGGTCCTTGCGGAAGACCGCGTTCCCGGCGGCGATGAGGGCGGGGTCCACGCCCTCGGGGTGGTCGGCCGAGCGGGCCGGGCCGGGCGCCATCCCGGCCACCAGGGCGACCCGCGCCACCCGCCCGCTGCCGTGCAGGGTCAGGTAGCGGACGACCTCGGCGGTGCCGATCGAGTGTCCGACCAAGGTGATGTCGGTGAGGTCGAGATGGTCGAGGAGCGCGCCGACGTCCCCGGCCAGGGTGTCGAGGTCGAAGCCGTCCCACACGTCGTCGGACCGCCCGTGCCCGCGCCGGTCGAGCCCGACGCACCGGTAGCCGTCGGCGGCCAGCGGGAGCATCTGGAACTCCCACATCTCCGTACCGAAGTAGGAGCTGTTGACGAAGACGATCGTCCGGCCCTCGCGCGGCCCGTCGTCGACGTAGTGCAGGCGGGTGCCGTCGGTGCTGGTCTCGAAGTACGGCATGGCGCTGGGTCCTTCCCCGTGGGTGACCGCCTCGCGCGGCGGTGCTTGTGTGATCAATCGTGCGGGGAGCGGGGCCCGTTGGCGATTACCTCGCTGGTCATGCCCGGCCACTGATCGTTTAGCCTGACCGTGTGAACGACACCGTCGCGGGGACGCAGGGGTACGGCGCTGACGCCGACGCGTTGGCCGAGCTGTACGAGAGCGTGACCTTCGAGGAGGTCCACGGCGGTCTGCTGCACCTCTACCCGGCCCCGCCCGTACGGACCCTGGACCTCGGCGCCGGGACCGGTCGGGACGCGGCCGCACTGGCCCGCCTCGGCCACACGGCCACGGCCGTCGAGCCGACCGCCGAACTCCGCCTCCACGGCGAGCGGTTGCATCCGGAACCCGCTCTGACCTGGCTCGACGACGCGCTGCCGGACGTGCCGGTGCTCACCGAGCTCGGCGAGCGGTTCGACCTGATCCTGCTCACGGCGGTGTGGATGCACCTGGACGCCGCCGAGCGCGCCCGGGGCATGCGGGCCGTCGCCGCGCTGCTCGCGCCCGGCGGCACGCTGGCGATGACCGTACGCAGCGGCCCGGTGCCGTCCGGGCGGCGCATGTTCGACGTGCCGGAGGCCGAGACCCTCACGCTCGCCGAGGCGGCGGGGCTGCGAGTCGCCCACCGGGGCAGCCGCGCCGATCTGCACGGCCGCCCCGGGGTGCGGTGGTCGGAGCTGGTGTTCACCGCCCCCTAGCGGGAAGCGGACCAAAGCCAGAACCGGAACCGGAACCCGCGCTCAGCCGGTCGCCACCCCCGCCAGCGCACTCCTCTCCGCCCCCACATTCGTCTCCGCCTTCAGATACCCGTGGTCCAGCAGCCACTTCACATTGAGCTTCTGGCCCTCGCCCGGGTCGACGAACGTCGGGTCCAGCTTCACCTGTTCGCCGCCACCACGCTGCTCGAACCAGGGCGCGATCCGGCCCTCCCAGACGGTGAAGCTCTTGGTCACCTCGTACGCGTGGTACGCACACGGGTAAGCCGCCTCACGCGTGATCAGGCTCTGCGGCGGCAGCGCCCGGCGGCCGTAACCCGCCCCGGCCGGCGCGAGGAACGCGCCGTACTCGGAGCCGAAGCGGTCCAGGTCCTCACCCACGTGCAGCCGTACCACCCGCTTGTCGAGGCTGCCGTCGGGGCGGTTGGCGAAGCCGTCGTTGGGCGGGTACTTCCAACTGCCCGCCGTGGTGTCCCAGTAGGTGGCGAGGAACGCCGTCGGGCTGAGGCGGCCGGTGCGGTGGTAGCCGAAGAGCAGCGGGCCGACCGGGTCCTGCCAGGGCTTCGGCAGGTACTGCGGGCCGAGGCGCTCGTCACCCTCGTACATGCCCGAGCAGGCCGCCGGGGCAACCGGTGGCGACGCGGTCCTGGCGCTAGCGGCCGTGCCCTCGGCGGGCGCGGCCGCCTGCGCCGGGGCGGCGCCGATCAGCCCGGTCGCGGCGAGCGCGGCGGTGGACGCGCCGATGCCCATGAGGACACGCAGCCTGCGGAACGGATTCACCGATGAACCTCCTGAAAGGTGATGGCCAGGGGGACGGCCAACGCGGACGAGCAACGTGATGGGCCCTCACATCCAGCGGTGGTGGCGACACTTGGAGATCTCCTCCGCGCAATTAGGCCGAAAGATCACCACCCGGGCCGGAAGCGCACCATTGTGCCGTGGAGTGACGTGTAGTGACGGACGGCACGCGGAGCGGCACCGCTCTCGGGTACTTGACGCGTGACCCCCGAGGCGCTTTCATCCAGCCAGTGCAGGGCCCACGCGGCCCGGCGCTTCGAGAGGTGCGCCCAGCCGGTAGCGGATCCCGACCCGATCCGGAGTCCGGCCCGAGTCGCCAGGACGTGTGTCCCGCGTCCGAGGCGGGGCGCATCCGCGAAGGGATGGACGACCATGCCCGCCGGTCAGGACCGCACCAGCAAGCCCCACCCCGCCCCGGGTCTCCCGCGCCGCCGGGTGCTGCGCACCGGAGCAGGCGTCGTCGCCGGGGCCGCGACCCTTCCCCTGCTCGACGCCTGCGCCTCGACCACCTCCGACGGCGTCGGCGCCGACGGCCGCGTCAACATCGAGATGTGGCACGGCCAGAACGAGATCGGTGCCAAGGCGGTCGAAGGGCTGGCCGCCGACTTCAACCGCTCGCAGTCCCGCATCCGGGTGAAGGCGAGCGGCGGCGGCGTGGTCGCGGACGCGATGCTCCAGAAGGTGACGGCCGCGCTGGCGGCCGGTGCCTATCCCGACATCGCGTACATCTTCGGCTCGGACCTCGCGAGCATCGCCCGCAGCCCGAAAGTCGTCGATCTGACCGGCGCGCTGCACGACGGCTCGCCGCCGTGGAACGACTTCTGGCCCTCCGTCAGGGAGGCGGTCACCCTGCACGGCAAGGTACGGGCCGCGCCCTCGCTGCTCGACTCGCTGGCCGTCGCCTGCAACACCACACTCTTCCGGCGCGCCGGAATCCCGCTGCCCAAACCCGGCTGGACCTGGCCCGAGTTCGTGGCCACCGCCAGGAAGCTCACCGACGCCGGACACGGCGTCTTCGGCACCGGCTGGCCCGGCGCGGGCGACGAGGACACCGTGTGGCGGCTGTGGCCGATGGTGTGGGACCTCGGCGGCGATGTGATCGGCCCCGACGGCAAGAGCATCGGCTTCGCCGACGCCGGACGGCGGGCCCTGGAGACCGTCGCCCAACTGGTCGCCGACAAGAGCGTCTACATCGACCCCAAGCCCGGCAGCGAGCAGATGTACCAGGTGTTCACCTCCGGCCGGATGGGCATGGTGATCACCGGACCGTGGCAGCTGCCCAACATCGTGGAGTCCAAGCTGCCGTACGACGTGGTGCCCATGCCCACCTACAGCGGAAAGCCGCTGACCATCTCCGGGCCCGACACCTGGACCGTCTTCGACAACGGCAAGGCGCGTGCCCGGGCGGCCGTGGAGTTCGTCCGCTGGCTGATCACTCCCGCGCAGGACGTGCGCTGGGACGTAGGGGGCGGCAGTCTGCCGCTGAGCAGACAGACCGAGGCCGAGAGCGCCTGGCAGCGGCACTCCGCCGACACCGTCGGCCTCCCGGTGTTCACCAAGGCCCTGGAGACCGCCAGGGTGCGGCCCATCCACCCCGCCTATCCGCAGATCTCGCAGGCCACCGGTGAGGCCGTGGTATCCGTGCTGCTCGGCCGCGCCTCCCCCGCCAAGGCGGTGCGCCGGTGCGCCGACAAGGCGGACGCCGCCCTGCTGATTCCCCGATGAGGAGGGTCGTCGTGGACCGAGGATCCCGTACGGGCGCACCCCGCCCGCTCACCCTGGCGCCAGGCGACCGGGAGCCCGCCGAACGGCGCCGCGCCCGGCGTCGGCGGGCGCGCGGCGAGCAGGCCACCGCCTGGGCGTTCATCACCCCGTCGGTCCTGGTCATCCTGGGGCTGAGCGTGGTGCCGGTCGTCTGGTCGCTGCTGCTGTCGTTCCGCGCCGACGACCTGGTCACCCCCGGCCGCTGGGTCGGCTTCGACAACTACCGGGCCCTGTCGAAGGACCCCGGATTCCGCAAGGCCGTCGAGAACACCCTGACGTACGCGGGCCTGTATGTGCCGCTGAGCCTGGCCGGCGGGCTCGCGCTGGCCCTCGCGCTGAACCGGCGGATCCGGTTCGTCGGCGTCTACCGCACCCTCGTCTTCATACCGTTCGTCGTCTCGGCCGCCGTGCAGGGCGTGCTGTTCTCCTTCATCTTCGACCCGCAGTTCGGCGCGGCCAACTCGATCCTGCACAAGCTGGGCGTCTCGCCGCAGGGCTTCCTGACCGACCCCGGCCAGTCGCTGTACGTCCTGCTGGCGATCTCGCTGTGGAGCGGGATCGGCTTCTGCGTCGTCGTCTTCCTCGCCGCGCTCCAGGACGTACCCGCCGAACTCGTCGAGTCGGCACGCCTGGACGGGGCGAGCCGGGCGCAGGTCCTGCGGTATGTCACGCTGCCGACGCTCGCCCCGGTCACCGCGTTCCTGGTGCTGTGGCAGCTCATCACCGCGCTCCAGGTGTTCGACCTGGTGTACGTGACGACCAAGGGCGGTCCGCTGGAGTCGACCACGGTCATCGTGTACTTCGTCTGGCAGCAGGCGTTCCGCACCTTCACCGCGGGCTACGGCGCCGCCGCCGCATACGTACTCGCCGTCGCCCTGCTCCTCGCGGGCACAGCCGTGACCCTCTACCGCCGCCACCGGGAGCGCACCACCGGTGCCGCACCCGGACTGCGGCGCGCGGAAGGAGTGGCCCGATGACCGCCTCCACCGTGGTCACCGAGGGCGCCGCACCCGCGGCCGCCCCGGCGGCGCGCACCACTCGGCGACGCCGACTGCCGTTCAGCGCCTGGCACTTGCTGCTCGCGCCGCTCTCGCTCTGCTTCGCGCTGCCGCTGGTGTGGCTGGTGCTCAGCTCGTTCATGACCAACGCCGAGATCAACCGGTTCCCGCCGGCGCTGTGGCCCAAGGGGATCGACTTCGGCGGGTACCGCTATGTGCTGGGCAACGCGATGTTCCCGCGCTGGTTCGCCAACTCGTGCATCGTCTCGGTCGTCGCCGTCGGCTCGAACCTGGTGCTCGGGGCGCTCGGCGGATACGCGTTCGCCCGGATGCGGTTCCGGGGTTCGCGGGCGCTGCTCGCGCTGATGCTGGCGACGATGGTGATCCCCTTCCAGCTGACGATGATCCCCACGTTCCTGGTGATGAAGTGGCTGGGGCTGATCGACACGCTGGGCGCGCTGATCGTGCCCTCGCTGGTCACGCCGTTCGCGGTGTTCCTCTTCCGGCAGTTCTTCCTCGGGCTGCCCAGGGAGATGGAGGAGGCCGCCTGGATCGACGGCTGCTCACGGCTGCGGGTGCTCTTCTCGATCGTGGCGCCGCTGGCCCGGCCCGCGCTGGCCACGGTCGCGGTACTGACCTTCCTCGCCACCTGGAACGACCTGTCCTGGCCGCTGATCGCCATCAACCACGACACCCAGTACACCCTCCAGCTGGGGCTGACCACCTTCCAGGGGCAGCACCACACCCAGTGGGCGGCGGTGATGGCGGGCAACGTCATCACGGTGCTGCCGGTGCTGCTCGCCTTCCTGTTCGCCCAGCGGACCTTCATCCAGTCGTTGACGTCGAGCGGGCTGAAGGGCTGACGCGGGCCGGGCGTCCGCCCGGCCGACGCCACCCGGAGCCGCCGCTCCCCTTGCATCCCGTCACTCGACTCCCCCGGACCAGAAAGCCCTTCGCCATGCCTTCACCACCCGCGCCCCCACCACCGGCGCCCCCGCCTTCCGCGCGCCCCTTCGACCTGCTCGTCGTGGGCGACGCCAACCCGGACGTGGTCCTCGGCCCGGTGCCGCGCGACCTCGCGTACGGCCAGCGCGAACACCTCGTCGAGCGGGCCGACCTCGTCCTCGGCGGCTCCGCCGCGATCATGGCGTGCGGCGCGGCCCGGCTCGGGCTGCGCGTGGCGTTCGCGGGCCGCGTCGGCGACGACCCGGCGGGCGCCTTCGTCCGTACGGCCCTGGCCGCACGCGGAGTCGACACCTCGGCCCTGACCACCGACCCCGAACGGGCCACCCCGCTCACCGCGGTCCTCACCCGGGGCGCCGACCGGGCGATCCTCACCGCGCCGGGGTGTCTGACCGCGACCGGACCCGGGGACGTCCCCGAGGCGCTGCTCGCCGGGACCCGGCACGTCCACGCGGCCTCGTTCTTCCTGATGCCGCGGCTCGCCGGGGCGCTTGCCGAGATGTTCGCGCGGGCGCGCGAGCTCGGCGCGACCACCTCGCTCGACACCAACGACGACCCGTCCGGCCGCTGGGACCCGGAACTGCTCGACCCGGTCCTGAAGGTGACGGACCAGGTACTGCCCAACGCGGCCGAGGCGCGCGCCATGACCGGGGTCGCCAAGGGCGTGGCCGAGGCGGCGGCCGCACTGGCCCGGCGCGGCCCGCTCGTCGTGGTCAAGAACGGCGCCGAGGGGGCGCTCGCGCACGACGGAACGCGGGTCACCACGGCTCCCGCCCTGGCCGTCGAGCCGCTCGACACGGTCGGGGCGGGGGACAGCTTCGACGCCGGATTCGTCGCCGCCGTACTGCGCGGGCTCGGCCTCGCGGACGCGCTGGCCTTCGCAGCGGCCTGCGGCTCGCTGTCCACCCGCGGCCGCGGCGGCACCGCGGCCCAGCCCACCTGGGACGAGGCCGTCGCCCGCGTTCCGAGCACGGGAGTCACCGGAGTCACGAGAGTTACCGGAGTTTCCGCATGACCGAGACGACGACCGAGACGACTGGAGTCACCGAGATGGCCGAACCGGCCGAAGTGAAGATCGCCTTCATGGGCGCGGGCAGCGTGGTGTTCACCCAGGGGCTGCTGGCCGACCTGTTCGCCTTCCCCGAGTTCACCCGGCTGCGGATCGCGCTGCACGACATCGACCCCGAGCGGCTGGCGACCAGCGAGGCGGCGGCCCGGCACATCGCGGGGGCGCTGAAGGTCGCGCCCGTCATCACCGCGCACCCCGACCGGCGCGGCGCGCTCGACGGCGCGCACTTCGTCATCAACACCGTCCAGGTCGGCATGAACGCGGCGACCCGCACCGACTTCGCCGTCCCCGCCCGCTACGGGCTGCGCCAGACCATCGGGGACACGCTCGGCGTCGGCGGCATCTTCCGGGCCCTGCGCACCTTCCCGGTGCTGCGGTCGATCGCCGAGGACATGGCCGAACTCTGCCCGGACGCGTGGCTGTTGAACTACACCAACCCGATGGCGATGAACCTCCTCTATCTGCACCGGATCGCCCCCCGGCTGAAGGCGGTGGGCCTGTGCCACTCGGTGTACTGGACGATGCACGACCTGGCCGAGCTGGTCGGCGTGGACTTCTCCGAGGTGTCGTACCTGGCCGCCGGGATGAACCACCAGGCGTGGGTGCTGCGCTTCGAGCGCGACGGCCGGGATCTGCACCCGCTCCTGGACGCCGCCATCGAGAAGGACCGCGAACTGCTGCGCCGCGTCCGCGTGGACATGTACCGCAGGCTCGGCCACTACCCCACCGAGACCAGCGAGCACTCCTCCGAATACGTGCCGTGGTACCTGCACCACGACAGCGAGGTGGAGCGGCTGCGGCTGCCGATCGGCGCGTACCTCGACATCATCGAGGACAACACGGTCAGCTACGAGCGCACCCGCAGCGCCCTGGCGGCGGGGCGGCCGCTGCCGGTCGAGGGCACCATGGAGTACGCCCCGCAGATCGTCCACAGCATGGTGACGGGCACGGTCCGCACGATCTACGGCAACGTCCCCAACGACGGTCTGATCAGCAATCTGCCGACCGATGCGGTGGTCGAAGTCCCGTGTCTGGTGGACGCGTCGGGCGTGCAGCCGACCCACGTCGGCGCGCTCCCGCCGCAGTGCGCGGCACTGAACCGTACGTACGCGAGCGTCACCGATCTGGTGGTCCGGGCCGCCACCGAGGGCGAGCCCCGACATGTGCGGCACGCCGCGATGACCGACGCGGCGACCGCCGCCACGCTGCCGGTGGAGCGGATCTGGGACCTGTGCGACGATCTCGTCCAGGCCCACGGGGAGCTGCTCCAGCCCGAGTTGAGGGTGCTGCTCGGGCACTGAGGGCGGCGCCTCAGTACGCCACGGTGAACCTCGTCCGGTGGTGGCGGGGCTCCTCGGCCTCGTCGAGGAGTGCCACCGCGAGGTCCTCCATGGAGATCGCGGACTCGCCCCGGTCGTCCACCAGGAGCTCGTCGGCGCCGAGCCGGTAGGTGCCGGTGCGCTCGCCCGGCTCCAGGAGGGCGGCCGGGCTGAGGTAGGCCCAGTCGACCTCGGTCTCGGCGCGCCAGACGGCGAGCTGCTCGGTGCACGCCTGCGCGATGGGCCGCCAGTCGGCCGGGAAGTCGGGGTCGTCGACGACGGTGGCGCCGCCGGCGCCGGGCAGCGTCAGGGTGGCGGCGCCGCCGACGACCAGTACCCGCACTCCGGTTCCGGCGAGCCCGGCCAGGAGCGCCTTGGTCACCGTGACGAGGTCGCCCTCGCTGCCCGGGGCGGGCCGGGTGGCGCTGATGACCAGATCCTGTCCGGCGCTCAGCTCGGCTATGTCGTCGACGTTCTGCGCGTCGCCGGTACGGGCGACGGCGGCCGGGTGGAGGTCGGGGAAGCGGGCCCGGTCACGCACGACGGCGGTGACCTCGTGCCCCCGGGCGACGGCCTCGGCCACGACACGGCTGCCGACGTTCCCCGCGGCTCCGAAGACGGTGATACGCATGAGTGTCCGCTCCTTCTGGTTCGTCCGGTCGCGCTGGAAGGTTTCTCTTAGCGCTAAGGGAAAAGTACCTCACCACTAAGAGATTGGCTAGTGTGGGTCCGTGACCGACCATGTGGACCTCCTGCTCGCGCAGTGGGGCGAGCGCCGCCCCGACCTCGATGTATCGCCGATGGCGGTGATCGGGCGGCTGAAACGCCTCTCCCGGCTCATCGAGACCGAGCTGCGCCGCACCTTCGCCGAGCACGGCCTCGACCCCGCCTCCTTCGACGTGCTCGCGACCCTGCGCCGCAGCCCGCCGCCCCATCTGCTCACCCCCGCCGAGCTGATGCGCTCCGCGATGGTGACCTCGGGCGCCGTCTCGCAGCGCCTCGACCGGCTGGAGGCGCGCGGCCTGGTGACCCGCTCCCCGAGTGCGACCGACGGCCGGGTCGTCGAGGTCGCCCTCACCGCCGAGGGCCGCGCGCTCATCGACCGGGCGCTGCCCGACCACCTCGCCACGGAGGAACGGCTGCTCGCCGCCCTCGGCGCGGACCGGCGGGACGCACTCGCGGGGACCCTGCGCGAACTCCTCGAATCCCTCGGGGACGGCGTCGACTGACCCGGCCCCCGGACCGCCCGGAAGGGGCCGTGCTAGACGACGGATGGAGTACGGCCGACGGGCGTGGGCACGCGCTGGAGGAGACAGTGGAGACGGCGTCGGCCCGCACGGGCCAGGTCCCGGGCGCGGAGCCGACGCCCCGCCCATCGGCCCGGAGCAGGGCCGGAGCAGCCAGGAGGTCCCGATGACCCAGCCCCCGTACCCCGATCCCAACCCGCCGACGCCGGGGCCCACCCCGGGCCCCGGTCCGACCCCCGGCCCGCCCGATCCCGCGCCGCCGACGCCCACTCCGGGGCCGACGCCCGGCCCGCCCGCGCCGGGGCCGGGACCGCTGCCGGGGCCCCTGCCCGTGCCGGAGCCGGATCCCGTACCCAACCCGCCGGGGCCCGACCCCGTACCGGAACCGATGCCCTCGCCGGGTCCGCTGACCTGACGCCGGGGCAGCTCCCGGCTACATCCCGCCCGCCACCCGCATGACGGTCCCCGTCGCGTACGAGGCGTCGTCGGAGAGCAGCCACGCGACCGCTCCGGCGATCTCGTCCGGCCGCCCGGCCCGGCCCATCGGGATGGCGTCGGCGAGCTTCGCGGGGCGCTCGGGGTCCTCGTGGAAGCCGGTCCAGATGATGCCCGGCGCCACACAGTTGACCCGGATGCCGTCGGCCGCGACCTCCTTGGAAAGCCCGACCGTCATGGCGTCGACGGCCGCCTTGGTGGCGGCGTAGTGCACGTACTGCCCGGGGCTGCCCAGGGTGGCCGCGGCCGAGGAGATGTTGACTATGGCCCCGCCGCCCCGCGCCGCCATGTCGCGCACGGCCCGGCGGGCGCAGAGCAGATAGCCCAGCACATTGACGTCGATGGCCCGGCGCATCCCCTCCGCGTCGGCGTCGGCGAGACGGCCGTTGGGGCCGCTGACCCCCGCGTTGTTGACGAGCCCGGTGACCGGGCCGAGCGTGGCAGCGGCGTCGAAGAGCCGGTCCACGGAGGCCTCGTCCGCCGTGTCGACCGCCACCGCCAGGCTCTTGCGACCCGCCGCGCGCACCTCCTCGGCGACGGCTTCGGCGGCCGCGGCGTCCGAGCGGTAGCCCACGACCACGTCGTGGCCGTCGGCGGCCAGACGGGCGCAGACCGCGGCGCCGATACCGCGGCTGCCGCCGGTGACGACGGTGACGGACTTCTGCTCCACAACGAACCTCCGGCGCCGAGCGGGCGACCACTCCGAATGGAAGTGATCTTCCACCATCGTAGGTTCCGGCACTGACAACGCCCCGGGAGCCCTGTGTACGGACGGCGGCGCACCCGCCCGAGCGAGTTGGCGGGAATCCGTTGGATGCTGGCACTCCCGCCACTTCTCCGGCACACGCGCACGCCATAACGTCGGCCGGGGCCCCCGTCCGGGAGCCTCGCACCCGTACGAAAGTGCCCAGCTCGTGACGAAGTTCCTCCTCACCGTGCACATCCTGGCCGCGATCCTCGCCGTCGGACCGGTCGCCGTGGCCGCCAGCATGTTCCCGCCCACCGCCCGGCGGGCACTGGCCGCGCCCGACGACGCGCAGGCGCTGGCGTCGGTGCGGCTGCTGTACCGGATCTGCCGGGTCTACGCCGCCGTGGGTGTCGCGGTGCCCGTCTTCGGGTTCGCCACGGCGAACAACATGCACATCCTCGGCGACACCTGGCTGATCGTCTCCATCGTGCTGACGACGCTCGCGGCGGGCGCGCTGATCGCGCTCGTCCTGCCCCGCCAGGACGCGATACTCACCGAGCTCGACGCGGCCTCCACGGGCGCGCCGACCGGGCCGGTAACCGCCGTCGACGTACGCCGGACCGTCCGACTGGCCATGTTCACCGGGGTGTTCAACCTCCTGTGGGCGGCGGTGACCGTCCTCATGATCCTGCGGCCCGGCTCCACCACCGGAGGCTGACGGCCGGGCGGCCGGGCTTCCGCGCGGAAACGTTTCCGGCCGCCCGGGTGCGCCCCGACGACTCGCCCCCGCCGAGTGGGGCAGGCTGGAAGGCGAATCACCCTCGGCAAGGGAGGACGCAGTGGCTCCGAAACCCGGAGAAGGCGGCGCGGTGGAGATCAGCCCGACCGGCTGGGTGGCCAAACAGGCCCAGCTGTACGAGGAGTCGGGCGGCACCCAAGGAACGACCCTGCACGGCGCGCCCTGTCTGCTCCTGGACTACGTCGGCCGTCGCACCGGCACCGTACGGCGCACCGTGCTGATCTACGGGCGCGACGGCGACGACCATCTGATCGTGGCCTCCAAGGGCGGATCCGACGACCACCCGCTCTGGTACCTCAACCTCGTGGACGAGCCGGACGTCAGCGTCCGGGTCGGCACCGAGCGGTTCCCGGCCCGCGCCGAGACCCTCTCCCCGGAGGAGAAGACCCGGGTGTGGCCGCACTTGGTGGAGGTGTTCCCGCCGTACGCGGAGTACCAGAACAAGACCGAGCGGGACATCCCCGTCGTACGGCTGCGGCGCACGGACCGCTGACGGCGCGGCCACCGGTGGTACGGCACACGAACCGGTGCCGTACCACCGGCGCGGTCTCAGTCCGCGAGCGAGATGGCCTGTACAGGGCAGGCGCGGGCCGCCTCGCGGACCATGGGGTCTCCCCCGCCGTCCGCGCGCCCCGGCAGCAACTCGCTGAAGCCGTCGTCGTCCTGGGTGAACACACCCGGCGCCGTCAGGGCGCACTGCCCCGAGCCGATACAGACGTCACCATTGATGCTGATCTTCATGAGCCCACTCCACTACCAAGTGACGGGGAGTTCCAGCATTCCCTGGAGGGTGTCGCCCGGTTTGAACGGAATCCGGTCGGCGGGCGCCGCAAGCCGCAGCCCCGGCAGCCGCGCGAAGAGGCCGCCCAGGGCGATCTCCATCTCGGCCCGCGCCAGGTTCTGCCCCAGGCACTGGTGGATGCCGAACCCGAAGCCCACGTGGTGGCGGGCCGACCGGTGCCAGTCGAGCGCGTCGGCGTCCGGATAGACCGAGCCGTCCCGGTTGATCAGGGAGGTGGAGAGCACCACGCCCTCCTCGGCGCGGATCACGGTCCCGGCCACCTCGATGTCCTCGGTCGCCACCCGCAGAATGCCGTCGGCGATGGAGAGGAACCGCATCAGTTCCTCGACCGCCACCGGCATCAGCGACGCGTCCGCCCGCAGCTCCGCGAGCCGCTCGGGGTGTTCCAGGAGCGTGAAGGTCCCCAGCGACAGCATGTTCGCGGTGGTCTCGTGCCCGGCGACGAGCAGCAGCACCGCCATCCTGACCAGCTGGGCCCGGTCCATGCCGCCGGTGTGCAGCTGGTCCTCGATGAGCTCGTCGAGCAGCCCGTCACCCGGCTCGCGGACCTTTCGGCCGATCAACTTGCCGAGATACCCGTCGAGTCGGTCGCGGGCGTCCTGGGTGTCGGACGGGGCCGGACCGCGCAGCAGCCGCCGGGACTGCTCCTCGAAGAAGTCGTGGTCGTCGTAGGGGATGCCGAGCAGCGCGCAGATCACCATGGACGGCACCGGCAGCGCGAACGCGGAGACCAGGTCGACCGGCGGTCCCTTCTCGACCATGGCGTCCAGCAGGCCGTCGACGGTCCGCCGGATCATCGGCCGCAGGGCGGCGGTGCGTTTCAGGGTGAAGCCGGGGATGACCTTGCGACGCTGGGTGTTGTGTTCGGGGTCGTCCACGCCGAGGAGTTCGGTGCGGCGTTCGTTCAGCGCCGCGAACCGCTCGGTGGTCGCCGGGAAGGCCGGGTGGAGCCGGTCGGAGGAGAGCCTCGGGTCGACGAGCAGCGCCCGTGCCTCGGCGTGGCCGGTCACGAACCACGCGGTGCGGCCGTCGAAGAGCGTCACGCGCGACAGCGGGCTCGCTTCCCGCAGCGGCTCGTACGCGGTGGGCGGCCGATAGGGGCAGGTGCGGTCCTGGGGGAAGGAGACAGATCCGGTCATGGGTGAACCTCGCAAGCGAAGAGTCCGTCTTGCCGATCTCCACTACATGCCCAAGGCAGCTAAGTAGTCTACGCAGAGTTCGGCCGAATCACCCGTGCCGCACAATCCGGCTGATTTCTGCCGCATTGGGCCGTCTCGCCCCGTGTGCGCATGAGAGCCCGGGGCTCCCAGCACCACGAGCTCAGGCGGAGGAGGGGTCCCGCATGGCAGGCACGGCCCGGGAACTGGTGGAGAGGGTCACGGCGGAGCCGGCTCCCGCGAAGGACGCCAACCGGCTGGTGCCGTGGATCGCGGACGGCTCGACCACGGTGCCCTCGCTGGCCGCGCCGGCGCTGGAGCAGCACCACGTCATCGGCTCCGATCTGCGCGCCTTCGCCTTCCTCGCCGACCGGTCGGCGGGAGCGGGTATTCGTCTCCCCTCGGCGTCCTGGAACACCCCGACACGGCCGCGCCCGCCGACCGCAAGGCCCTCGCCCGGCGCCTCCAGCACGCCATGGGCGCGGACTTCTTCGCCCACTTCTCCACCGTGACCCTGCGGCGACACTCCGTGGAACCGGGACAGCGGCCACTGGGTCCGCGAGAGCGCCGAGGCGGCTCGCGCCTACCCGCTCGCCGGCGCCCTGGAGTTGACGTTCGCGTCGATCTGCGCGTCCTGGCCGCGCTCGAAGCCGCCGCACGTCGAGGTCACCGGCAAGGGCCTGCCGCCCGTCCTGATGCTCAACTCCGTACGCGACCCTGCCACCCGCTACGAGGGCGCCCTGCGCGCCCACCGCGCCCTCCCCACCTCGCGCCTGGTGACGCGCCCGCCGCGCACCCGGGCGAGAGCGCCGAGCAGGTCGGCGAACGGGCCGACCGGGTGCTCGCGGAGGCACGGGCCGCGCTCGCCTCGCCGGAGGATTCCGAGGGCGACGTCGTCCTCGTCGCCCACTCGCACTTCCTGCGCGTCCTGACGGCCCGCTATCCGGGGCTGCCCGCCTCGGCCGGGTCGCTGTTCCTGCTCGGCACCGGGGCCGTGTCGCGGCTGGGGACCGAGCACGGCCGGCCCGTGCTCACGGCGTGGAACACGCTTTCGCAGGACGTGCCCGCGCCCGTGGGATGAGGCGGCCGCCGCCTGCCGCCAGGGCGAGCTCCGCGAGCGCCTCGGGGGCGCCCCGCTGACCCCGTATCCCGGGAAAGGCGTTGACGTCCACCACGAGCGGGCTCCCACCGCCCGCGTCGATGAGGTCCACCCCGTACACGTCCAGGGCGAAGACCTCCCCCACCCGGAGCGCCAGCTCGGCCCAGCCGGGCGGCAGCACGTCGAGGCAGAGCGAGCGGGTGGGGCCACGGCCCCCGGGCGCGAGCTCGGAGCGGCGCAGGGCGGCGAAGACCCGGTCGCCGATCACCCACAGTTTGTGGTCCCAGCCGCTGTTGGCGGTGAACTCCTGCACCACCACCGGCTCCTGCGCCCACACCCCGGCCAGCGCCCGCAGCCCGGCGGCGTCGTCGGCGCGGGCGACCAGGTCGTGGCGGCGGCTGTGGCGGCTCTTCACCACCAGTGGATACGTGAGGTCCGGGTCGTCCGGCAGCTGGGCGAGCGCGGCGAAGGCGCGGGTGGCCGCGAACGGCAGCCCGGCCCGGTCGGCCAGCTCCGCCATCGCCGTGCGGTCCTGGCAGAGGGCCGTCGCGGACGCGGAGTTCAGCACGGCGGCGCCCCGCAGCTCCAGCTCCCGGGCGAGCGCGAGGGCGCGGGGCGTACGGGACTTGAGCAGGTAGACGTCGGCGATGCGGTCCGGGGGCGCCGAAGCCGGGTCCACCGGCTCCACCGTGTGCTCGCGGACGAGCAGGGCGGTGGCAGCGGCGAGGAGCGGATGGCCGGGCTCCGGCGTGATCAGCCCGATCCTCATACCGCCGCCCCCGGCTGCTGCTCCGGGATGCGGGCGGCGGGGAAGGCGTCCGGACCGCTCCCCCGGCCCGTGCGGGCCAGTTCGAGCACCGCGCGCGCCACCCGCGCCGCCGCCTGGGGGACCTGACGGAAGCTCGGGAAGTCGTTCACGTCGACCACCACCGGCCCGTCGGGGCCGAGCAGCACATCGACGCCGTACAGGTCCAGGCCGTAGACCGCGCCGACCTGCGCGACGGTCGCGGCCACCTCTGCGGGCAGCGCCACCTGCCGCTCGCGCACCGCGTGGTCGGGGTGGAGCGGGGAGCAGCGCTCGGTGGCGTACAGCTCGCCGCCCACGCAGTACACCTTGAGGTCCACGCCCGAATTGGGCACATACGGCTGAGCCACCAGCATCCCCTGGCCCGCCAGTTGCCCCGTCATGGCGGCAAGCCGGTCCGGCGAGGGAACCAGGCACACCCCGCGCCCGGCGCTGCCGTCTGCGGGCTTGACCACCAGCGGGAACTCGGACTCGGGTATCTCCGCGAGCAGCTCGGGGACGGCCGCCGCATACGTCGTCGGCATCGGCAGGCCCCGGCTGCGGCCGATGGCCGCCGCGAGCGCCTTGTCCCGTACGCCCCGTATCGACCGGGCGTCGTTGACGGTGGTCAGGCCGACCGCGGCGGCGGCCTCCAGGAGCGTGAGGCCCGGGCCGCCGGACACCGTCTTGAGCACCCAGGCGTCATGGCTGCCCGCGCTGACCGCCTCGGACATCCGCAGCAGGGAGCCGCCGGGGCGCAGCACGTCCACTCGATGACCCCAGTCGACGAGTTGGCGGATCACCTCCACCGGCATGCCGTCGTGGCGGTAGTGCTCCTCCACCAGAAAGCAGAGCCTCATCGACCTTCCCCTGTAACCCCCCGGACGTCCGCCGATCTGTCCGGCGAGCTGTGACGACACAGGATGTCATGAACAGCCGGGAACCTCGCTCCCCGCCCCGGGACCGGTTCCGACGCAGGTCAGCCCGGTCCCCGGGGAAAAGGGACTTGCCCTTCACACTAATGTGAGGGTTCGATCATGGGCGTATGTCGACCGCACCTGTGGCGCGCACCGCCGCGCCGACCGCCACCGGACCCGCCGCACTGCCGCTGGGCGGCCTGCTCACGCTCGCCGCCACGGCGTTCACCGCCGCGCTGACCGAGCTGCTGCCCGCGGGCCTGCTCCCGGGCATGGGCGGCGGCCTGGGGGTGTCGGAGAGCCGGGTGGGATTCCTGGTGACCCTGTACGCGGCCGCCTCCTTCCTCTCCGCGATACCGCTCACCGCGCTGCTGCGCGGGCTGCCCCGGCGCACGGTCCTGACCGGCGCGCTCACCGGCCTCGCGCTCGCCGACGCCGTCACCGCGCTCTCCTCCTCCTACCTCCTGACATGTGCGGCCCGGCTGCTCGCCGGGGCGGTGGGCGGCACCCTGTGGGCGATGCTCGCGGGGTACGGCGCCCGGATGGTCCCCGCCGAACGCCGGGGCCGCGCCATCGCGATCGTCCTCGCGGGCATCACGGCCGCGCTCTCGCTCGGTGTGCCGCTGGGCACCGCGCTGGCGGACACCGTGGGCTGGCGCGCGGGCTTCGCCGGCCTTGCCGTCCTGGCCGCACTCCTCATCCTGTGTGCGCTGCGGTACGTGCCGGACTTCCCCGGCGAGCCGAGCGCCGGGCGGACCCCGCTGCGGCGCATCGCGGTCCTGCCGGGCATCCGGACCGTCCTGTCCGTCACCCTGCTGCTGCTCCTCGGCCACCAGGCGGTGTACACGTTCCTGATGCCGTTCGCCGAGCACGCCGGGTTCGGGCGCGCGGGCCTGGTCCTCTTCGTCTTCGGGGCCGCGACCGTCGGAGGCATCTGGCTCGCGGGCGCGCTGGCCGACCGCAGGCTGCGGGCCGCCCTGCTGGGGGCCCTGGCCCTGATCGCCCTGGTGATGGCGGCACTTGGCGCCCTGGGTCGGGTGCCCGCCGTCCTGGTGGTCGCGGTCGCGCTGTGGGGCGCGGCCTTCGGCGGCGCCCCGACGCTGATCCAGACCGCTCTGGTCGACGTCTCGGGACCGGAGCACGCCGATGTGGCCACCTCGCTCCAGGCGACCGTCTACAACGTCGGGATCGCCGCCGGATCGCTCACCGGAGGCGTGGTTCTGGACAACGCGGGCGCGGGGGCGCTGCCCTGGACGGCCCTGCCGCTCGTAATCGGTGCTGTACTGGTGGTTTGGACCGCACGCACCCATGGTTTCCCTGTTCGGCGGCGGATGCACTGAATGCCTCCGGTCGGCCGCAGGCATATGCCAGAAGCACCACCGTATCGAGTGTTGCCAAATCCCTTACGGGGCCTCGCTCCCTGTGCAACAGTCGTTACCGGTCCATCCTTCCGACTTGCAGTGCTGCGCCTGTATCGGAGTACGTCATGCCGTCCCATCTGTTCGCGGACCGTCCCAGCCCGCAACCGCCGGAGCGGGAAACGGTCGACGCGCTGATCACACAGACCCGTCGGCTGCGCGGCGGAGTGGACGCCGTACGGCGGGACGCGCTCGTGGACGACGACCCGCAGGGCCGCTGGCAGCGCGCCCTGTGCGACCTGGCGGTCCATCACCTCGACGACCTCGGCACGCACTTGGACCAGCTGAAGGAGGGACTCCACCCCGAGCCCGCCCCCGAGGCGACCGACGAAGCGGAGCCGCAGCCCGAGCTCGCGCTCGACCCGCTGCCCGGATCCCTGCTCAGCCGGGTCGGCAGCGCCGAGTGGAACCTGCTCACGGACGCGGTGGACTGGTCCGAGGAGCTCTTCCAGATATTCGGACGGGCGCCCGAGAGCGGAGCCATGTCGCTCGACGAACTGCCTTCGATGGTGTTCGCCGACGACCAGGCGCTGCTCACCGCCATGGTGACGGGCTGTCTGGTCGACGGGAAGCCGATCGACGGCGAGTTCCGGATCGTCCGGACCGACGGGCGCGTGCGGACGCTGCACATGATGGGTGAGCCCGTGCTCGACGCCGACGGCTGCACCGCGTCGATGTGGGCTGTGCTGCGCGACGTCAGCGAGCTGCGCCGCAGCCAGCGTGCCGTACGGGAGTCGCGCGACTCGCTGCGGCGCGAGCAGCACATCGCCCAGACCGAACACCGGCTCGCGGTCGAGCTGCAAGAGGCCGTGCTACCGCCGTGGCGCGGCTCGCTGCAGCTGCCCCAGGGCAGCCCGGCGGCGCTCGACGTGGCGGCGCACTATCTGCCGTCGGCCACCAGCGCGCTCATCGGCGGCGACTGGTACGACGCGCTCGAACTGCCCGACGGCAGGTCTTTACTGACCGTCGGAGACCTCACCGGCCACGGCGTCACCGCCACCGGTGCCATGGCCATGCTGCTCGGCGCGCTGCGCGGCATGGCCGTCGCCGGCATCCGCCCCGGCGACCTGATGGGCCACCTCAACCAGCTGCTCGACCACTCGGTCCAGCCCGCGCTCGGCAGCGCGGTCTGCTGCCAGTACGACCCGGCCACCCGCATCCTCTCCTGGGCACAAGCAGGACACCCCGCCCCGCTGCTGTTCCGCGGCGGGACGGGGTGCGCCCTGACGCCGCCGGACGGGGTGCTGCTCGGAGCGACGTCAGGAGCCGGGTACGGACAGGCCGAGGTACAGCTGATCCCCGGCGATCTGCTGGTCCTGCACACCGACGGGCTGACCCGCCGGGGCACCTCCAATGAGCCGGGGTGCCGCAGGCTGCTGGAGCTCGCCGCCCGCCTCGAAACGGTCCGTACGGCCCAGGACGGGGTGCGTACGGTGGTCGAGGAGTTCGGCGAGACGGACCGCGAGGACGACGCGTGCGTGCTGGTGGCACGCATCGGGTCGTGAACCCCCCGGCGGCAGGGATCGGTTGACAGCGGTACGGATCGGTTGAGCGGAATTCGGTTGTGAGCGGGCCCGGTTGACCGGGCCCGCTACAGGTCCATGCTCCTGCCCCGGCGCGTCGGTGCCTTCGGCAGGGCCAGCTGGATCTCCTCGCGCAGGTCCTGGATCTTCTGGTAGCCGGAGTACTGCCCGGTCAGCCGGTACATCTCGCGCAGCCGGTCCCAGGTGCGGTGGGAGGAGGTCTCCCCCATCGACACCAGGGCCAGCCGGGCGTAGCGGTCCGCCTGTTCTGGGTCGTCGGCGATGAAGCAGGCCGAGGCGAGCGAGATGTAGTCGAAGATCTTCGAGCGCTGGCGCCCGTTGACCCGTAGTTCGAGCGCCTGTTTCGCATGGCGGGCCGCGATGCCCGCCGCGCTCGCGTCGTGCTCGGCGAACGTACGGAACGCCAGGGCCTGCATGCCGTGGAGATCCGCCTCGTCGAACATCTGCATCCAGCTCGGCGCGGGCACGTCGCCCCGGTCCGAGACGAAGAGCTCCTCGGCCTCGCCGAGGGTGCGCCGCATCGCCTGGCCCTGCCCCATCGACGCCTGCGCCCAGGCCTCGATGGTGTGCAGCATGGCCCGCGTGCGCGGCAGGGTCTCCTCGCCGGAACCTGACTTGGCGAGCTTCATGAGGTCGAGCGCTTCGTCGGGACGGCCCAGATGGACCATCTGCCGGGCGGCGCGGGAGAGTGCTTCGCCGGCGCGCGGGCGGTCGCCGCCCTCGCGGGCCGCGTGCGCGGCGATGACGAAGTACTTCTGGGCGGTCGGTTCGAGGCCGATGTCGTGGGACATCCAGCCGGCCAGGACGGCCAGGTTGGCGGCGACGCCCCACAGGCGCCGCTGGAGATGGTCGGGGTGACGGTAGGCGAGCATGCCGCCCACCTCGTTGAGCTGACCCACCACGGCCTTGCGCTGAAGTCCGCCGCCCCGGGACGCGTCCCAGGCACGGAAGACCTCGACCGAGCGCTCCAGCGCCCCGATCTCCTGCGACCCGATGGGGGCGGCCTCATAGCGGTCGTACCCGGCGGGGTCCGCGTACAGGGGATCGTCGAGGTGGGGGGCGTCGGCCGAGAGTACGGGGTCGGTGTGCAGCCAGTCGTGCATGGCGCTGCTGAGTGCGGAGCCTGCGGCGAGCGCGGCGCCCGCGCCCACCAAACCGCGTCGGTTGAGCATGAGGTCCATTCCCGTGAATTCGGTGAGGACCGCCGCCGTCCGTTCAGGCGCCCACGGCAGGCCGTCGGGATTCTGCTTGGGTCCGACGTCCCGCCGCTTCCCGGCGCGCCCTTGCCGGTCGAAACCGAGGTCCTCGATGGTCACGACACGGCCGAGCCGCTCGGTGAACAGAGCCGCCAGCACTCTCGGCACCGGATCGCGCGGGGACTCCCCCATGTCGATCCAACGCCGCACCCGTGAGGTGTCGGTGGCCAGTTGGGGGTGGCCCATTGCCGCCGCCTGCCGGTTCACCAGCCTCGCGAGTTCGCCCTTGGACCAGCCGGCGAGGCCGAAGAGGTCGTTCAGGCGGGTGTTGGGTTGTCCGTTCACTTCAAGCCCCCAGGTTCTCGGCTGAGTTGACAGTAACCCCCTGTCAGAAGCGGTGGGACTATTCGCCACGGTTCGCCAGGGTGCGCCAGATGGTGTGCCACCCGCAGTCGGGTGTCAGGTAAGAAGGCGCCACCCCGTCCCGGCAGGCGGACCCCATTCCCCAGGGTGGGATCAGGGCCACCGGGCCGGGCTGGCCAGCAACTCGTCGGCGCACGAAGGGATCTGTCTCGCCCATGTACACAGCATCGTCCTCCGTGTCAGCCCCGCCCCGGCCGCACCGTCACCTGGTGGCGGGCGGCGGACCGTACCTCGACCCCTCGCACGCCGCTCCGGCGGCGCTCGGCGTCGGCCGGACCGCGCGCCGGCCCGGGTCGGGCGTCCAACCGCCCAGCGGGAGGATCGACTTGTCCGGCCCGCAGGGCGCGCAGCTGCGGATGGCCATCGCTTCGGTGCACCGCATCTGTCCTGAGTTCAATCCGGTGCAGGTGCTGCGGCGCAGCGGCCGGTCCGTGCTGCTCGTCGGATCCACCGGGCGCGCCACGGCCGTCGCCAAGTGCCTCCTGGACCACTCGCCCGTCTGGGCCGAGCGGTTCAGGCACGAAATAGCGGTCTACCGCGCGTTCGTCCGGCACCGCCCACCGGTGCGGGTGCCGCGGCTGATCGCCGCGGACCCCGACAACTGCACCCTGGTGATCGAGCGGATGCCCGGACGTGCGGCGGCCCTGTCCCGGCACCCGGTCGAGGCCCCGCCCCGGGCCGATGTCCGGGCGGCCCTCGGGGCGATCAGCCGGGTCAACGCCTGGCGGCCGCCGGCCGAGATGTTCACCCGGCCGCTGGAGTACGCGCCGCGGATCACCCGCTACCACGAGCTCGGGCTCTTCACCGACCGGGATCTGAGCGACCTCCAGAAGCTGCTGCACGGTCTGGCCCACTCGGGCCGCCCGGTCACGTGGCAGTTCTCGCACGGCGAGGCGCTGCTGACGAACATCCTGCTGTCGCCCGCGGGCCCGGTGCTCGTCGACTGGGAGCACGCCGGCTGGTACCTGCCAGGGTACGACCTGGCGACGCTGTGGGCGGTGCTCGGGGACGCTCCGGTGGCCCGGCGGCAGATCAGCCAGGCGGCCCAGGCGGCCGGGCCGGCCGCGCGGGACGCCTTCCTGGTGAACCTGATGCTCGTACTGACGCGGGAGATCCGGACGTACGAGACGGCCGTGCAGCGCACCATGCGCGAGTCTGCGCCCTCGGGCGCGGCCTCGTCGCAGCAGCCGGGTGTGCCTTCGGCCGGGGAGCAGCAGCGGCTGCTGCTGCGCAGGCTGCACGACGACTGCGCGCTGGCGCGTCGGGCCGTGCGTGCGGCGGTCGGGACCCGCTGACCGCCGTGTGAAGGGCCCGTTCCGGCTACCTGCTCCGCCGGAGGGGCCCCGGGGAAAGGTGCGCGCCGCGCGCCCGGTGCCGACACACCGGACGCGCGGCGCGCCGCTGTGTGCGCGCCGCGCTCAGCGCACCCGTACGACGTCGACGTCGGCGGCCCTCACCACGGCGATGCGGTGGCCGATCTGCACGGTGACGTACTTCGCCGCCCCGGGGAAGTACGTGTGGTCGTACGGGAGGGACGAGTCGATCGTCGGCGCGTAGAAGTAGCCGGTGGGGGCCTCGCCGCCGCCGGGGTAGGACTGGCCCGCCTTGATGGTGTACGCGAGCGGGGTGCCGACGCGCACGGCGGTGAAGTCGGCCGGGTAGTCGGCCTTCTCGGGGTAGGCGACGCCGTACACCGGCACTTCCGTCAGGCCCGCCCTCGGCCGTACGACGTAGCCGGCGGTCGGTGTGGTCGTGCGGGTGTGCTCGGGCGTCTGGAGCCAGGCCTTCTGGCCGTACCACCAGATCGCCGTCCAGCCCGGCCTGCGCTCGGCCACCACGGCCTGCTGGGTGGCGCTGATCTTGCTGCCCCAGTCGTTGGCGCAGTTGGTGCCGGGCTCACCGGGCGCGTGCAGGCCGGGGTCCGCGAACAGCGGGGCCGTGGCCGAGGGTTCGGTGTGCAGCGGGACGGCGCTGCTGCCCTGGACGGGCAGGTCGGTGTTCTTCTCGCAGTCCCGGAACACCTGCTGGTTGGAGTCGAACTTGGGGCTGATGGTGACCAGTTGGCTGCCCGGCCGCGCGGTGGGACGGGTGGGTGCGCCGAGCACGGCCATGAACCGGTTCCAGTCCCAGTACGGACCCGGGTCCCAGTGCATCTTCTGGGTGCCCCCTGCCGTCGTCGGGGGCACGTTCTCGTGGCCGATGATGTGCTGGCGGTCCAGGGGGATGTCGTACTTGGCGGCGAGGTGGCGCACCAGCGCGGCCGTGGAGCGGTACATCTCGGGCGTGTACCACTTGGCGCCCTCGACGGCGACGCCCTCCTGCTCGATGCCGATGGAGTGCGTGTTGATGTACCAGTTCCCGGCCTGCCAGGCCACGTTCTTGGTCTTCACCATCTGCGCCACATGGCCGTCCGAGGAGCGCACGACGTAGTGGGCGGAGACGGCTCTCTTGGGGTCCTGGAAGATCCGGATCGTACCGTCGTAGTCCTCTTCCGTGTCGTGCAGGACGATGTACTTGATCCGGTTGGTGGACGGCCGGTCGGCGATGTCGTAGTTCCCGTACGCCTGTTTGTTGGCCGGATCGCCGTTCTGCTGGTAGGCCGCCGGGATCCAGTCGCACTTCAGCACGCGCGGGCACTCGGTGGCGCGGTCCTGAGCGCCGGCCGGGGACGCGGGGGCGAGCAGGGTGAGGCCGAAGGCCCCGGTGGCGGTCAGCGCGAGTGCGAGCCTGGTCCTCTGATGGGATGTCATGACAACCCTTCCTGCCGGGAGTTCACCTCGGGTGCGGTGCGCGCACACTGTGTGACCCCAGGTGAGGGCGCGTCAAGAGCGCCGCCAGAAAGGTGAGTTGTATCAGTGGATCAGACCAGTGGCAGGCCGCTGACCTGCCGGTGACGCCGTCAGCCCTGCTGGAAGAGCTCCGCGGGCAGCGGCTTCAGGAGCGCGTACAGGTCGTCGGTGATCGGCCGGTCCCAGCTGGCGATGGTGACCAGCACCTTGTCGCTGCGGTCGAACTGCACACAGGAGACGCGGCTCTCGGAGAGCTTGAGGCGCCGCACGATCAGCAGGTTGTCGCCCTGCATCACGGGGATGTCCTCGGCGCCGACGACCTCGACGGGCTCGTCGTTCTCCAGCGCCAGTAGGAGCTGGGAGACCTCGAACGGCACCTGGCCCTCGTCGAGCTCCCTGGCCGGGGAGCCCTCGGGCAGATTGCCGATGACCATCGCGGGGCCGCGGCCGCCGAACAGGTCGTAGCGCAGGAAGACGCCCTGGCAGCTTCCGTCGGGCGCGGGCAGCAGCCCGGCACCGAGGTTTCCGGGCCAGTCGCCCGGGTCCATGGCCAGGACATCGAAGTCCGGGCCCGCGGGAGTGGCGGAGCTGCGGCGGCGGAGGAACGACATGTCGCCCATGGTACGTGGCCGGGGCACCTCGACGGGCCCCGGCCCGCGTCCGGCGGTTCAGCGGAGCGGCGTGCCCGGCGCCGGGCGGCTCTCGGTGTGCCGCAGGAACTCGGGCAGCCCGGCCCGGTCGGTGCCGATCTTTCGGAAGACGCCCGAGAGCAGCAGCTCGACGGCCCGCTCCCGGATGCCCAGCTCCTCGGCGATACGGGTGTTCTCCCAGCCCCGCGCCGCCCGGTCGGCCGCCGTCTTCTCCTGAGCGGTGAGCGAGTCCGTGCCCACCGCACGCAGCCGCAGCGGGCGCAGCCCCGACGCGGCCAGCTCGTCGCGCGCCCGGGCCGCCAGTGCGTCGGCGCCACAGACCACCGCGTTCTCCATGCCCCGGACGAGCAGTTCCGAGGCGTCCTGGGGCAGCCCGGCCCGGCTGAGCGCCGTGCCGTGGTCGACCAGCGCGCACGCCAGCTCGTACGCGGACGGCGAGCGCTCCAGGTGCTGCACCGCCTCCGCGAGGAGCTTGAGGCGCTTCGCGCCGGTGGCCACCTTGGCGGCGGAGTGCATGGCCCGGCCGATGGCGCCCGCGGTGCCGAACCGGCGGGCCAGCTCGACTGCCTCGTCGGCCACCTTCTGGGCCTCCGCCGGGTCCCCCTGGGCCAGCGCCTCGGCGAGCAGCGGCCGCCAGGAGCACCATGCCGGGTTGCGCATGCCCCTGCGGTCCAGGCGCCGGCCGACCGCGCGCAGCCGCTGCTCGGCGTCGCTGCGCAGACCCCGGGCGAGCAGCAGCTCGCTGTAGACCGTCTCGGAGTCGGGGTAGACGACGGCGTTGGGGACGACCTGGCCGTAGTTGTACCGGTCGGACAGGTCCTGCGCCTCGTCCACCCGGCCCCGGGCCAGCAGGATCTCGATCAGGATGCCGAGGGCGAACCACTGGGCCGGGATGCGCTGGCCGACCCGGTCGGCGATCCGCAGCCCGCCGTGGACCAGGTCCTCGGCCTCGGCGAGGCGGCCGCGGCAGAACCGGATGTACCCGAGCAGGGTGAGGCCGAACGAGAGGTGGGCGCCGCGCCAGCCGCGGTTCTCGCACTCCGCGATGCCCCTGCTGAACAGCTCGTCCGCGCGGCCCGGCCGGTCGCAGTACATGAAGGTGAGCGCGACCATGACGGGGACCTCGAAGCCCCATTCCTCGTCGGTCCAGGAGAGCCCGTCGCCCAGTGCCTCCTCCGCGTGGGCGAGCGCTACGGCGGCGGGCTCGCCGCGGACCATGGCGTCCCAGGCGCGCAGCCCGAGGATGTAGCGCTCGGCCATGCCCCGGGTGGTGAGGTGGCCGGAGAGGCGCGCCAGCCTGCGCGAGCGGGCGGCCGAGTCCTCCTCGTCGGCCCGGAACGCGTTCCACTTGAAGGCCTCGGCCTGCATGCGCAGCCGGGTGCGGGGGTTGGTGGAGCTCCTGCCCTCGACGGCGACCAGCTCGGCCGCCTCGCCCATCCGGTCGATGTGGGCCAGCGCCTGGGCGAGCCGGTAGGTGATCGCCTCGCGCAGGGTGGGGTCGAGCTCCGGCTCCTCCAGGGCGGCCTGGAGGTGGTTGACCGTGGTGGCCGGTTCGTTCAGGAGCGCCGAGCAGCCGAGCTCGAACAGCACCTCTGCCCGCTCCTCAAGGGCGGGCGGCTCGCGCAGGGCCCGGGCCAGACAGCGCCGGGCGGCCTCGGGAGCACCGGCCCGCATGCACTCGCGCGCGGCGGCCCTGAGCTGCTGCACCGCCCAGCGGTCGTTCTCGGGATGCATCTCCAGGAGGTGGCGGGCAGCGACCGTGGGGCCGAGGCCCGCCTCGGTGACGCAGACCGCGGCCTGGCCGTGCATCGCCACCCGCATGGCGGGCGGAATGGCGCGGTAGACCGCCGTACCGACCAGCGGGTGGAAGAAGTCCAGCCGGTCGGGGTCGCCCGTGCGGCCGGCCAGGATGCGGGCCTCGCGCAGCCGCTGGATCGCGTCGACCGACTCCTCGGCGCCGAGGTTGCCCACGCTGCCCGCCATGTGCGGGTCGACCGCGGTGCCCAGGATGGCGACGGCCCACGCCAGCCTGACCGGCGAGGGGCCGAGCCGCTCCAGGCGCTCGACGAGTCCGCTGCCGCGTGCCGAGGACGCGAGTTCGCGCAGCTCGGCGGCGTTGGTGTACTGCGGTTTGATGTTCCGCTCACGGATCTTGGCGATCAGCTCGACCGCCTCGAACGGGTTGCCTCCCGTCAGCGCCCAGCACTCGCGCGAGAACAGGTCGTCGGCGCCGTTCTGCAGCACGTCGTGGACGAGCCTGCCCACGGCGTGCGGGGAGAGCGGCGCCAGGGTCACCGGCCGCGAGCCGTGCCGCTCGGCGAGCCTGCGGAACTCGCTCGCCTGCACGGGTAGTTCCTCGGGCCGGTAGGCGGCCACGATCAGGATCGGCAGCTCGGCGGCGCGCAGCGCGAACGAGCTCAGCCAGGTGAGGGACTCCTCGTCCGCCCAGTGCGCGTCGTCGACGATGAGCACGACGGGCGTGTGCTCGACGGCGAACCGGGTCACCAGCCAGTCGAGGCCGTCGCGCACGCCCTGCGGGTCGGGCGCGCCGCCCGGGACGGAGACCAGGCCGACCGCGGGAGCCACGATGTCGTACCAGGTCCCGAGTATCCGCCGGTGTTCGCTCTCGCCGGCCGCGGCCAGCACGGGCTGCACCAGCTGGCGCACCACGTGGAAGGCCACGCGGTTCTCCTGCTCGCCGCCGCGGGCCGTCAGCAGGGTGCAGCCCCGGGCGGCGGCCTCCCTGCGGACCTCGGCGAGCAGACTCGTCTTGCCGAGCCCGGACGCTCCCGAGACCGCGAGCAGCCCGCCGCTCGACGCGCCCGTGACCCCCTCTGCTCCCGTGCCGCACAGGTCGTCCAACATGCCTTCGAGAAGCAGGAGTTCATTCTCCCGTTCGAACAGCCGCCTGCGCGCACCACTGGTCCGCCGGCCTTTCATGTCCGCCACGACCGTCCCCTTTTGGCAGTAGGGCCGAGCCTACGCTTTCGGACACGCACCGTGACACCGATGTGACCGTCTCGCAAACCCGGCTTGACTGACTCGCCAGGATCTGCTGGGGGGTTGACGCGGCTCCAGGGGGGCGCGAAGCACCGGTGCACACGCCGCTTGTGCAGTTCCGGCCACGGGCGCACTATGAGCTTTTCGGACAGCAGCTCCGCCCAAGGCTGCTCACCCTTCGGCGCACAGGAGGCGGAGCGATGTCGTCCCCAGCAGGCTCACAGCTGTCGGAGGACCGCACGAGGCTCGTCGACATCCCGTTCCCCGCTCGCTGTCATCCGCGCCACGCCGTCGCGCGTCAGCACACGCTCGACTGGCTTCACCGGTTCGGGATGCTCTCGGGCGAGTGCGCGACCAATGAGTACGACGCGATGGGGCTCGAACGTCTGATGGCGTACTTCTATCCGGACGCCACGGACTCGGATCTCGCGCTGGCGACCGACCTCAACGCCTGGTTCTTCGTGTTCGACGACCAGTTCGACGGCCCGATCGGCCGGCAGCCGGACGCGGTGGCCCGGCAGATCGACGTCATGCTGCGCACGATGAGCGACCGGGGCCCGGCTCCGGGCGACCCGACCAACCATCTCGCGGGCACGCTCGCGGAGTTGTGGAAGCGGCTGGGCGAAGGCACTCCGCGGCTGTGGCAGGAGCGCTTCCGCGGGCACTGGCGGGAGTATCTGACGGCCTATCACTGGGAGGCCCTCAACCGCACCCGCACCGGACCGCCGTCGCTGCCGGGGTTCCTGCGCGGCCGCCGCGACTCCATCGGCGTACAGCCCTGTCTGGATCTCGTCGAGCGGTGCGGCCGCTACACGCTCCCCGACGAGCTGCACCGGGGCAGCCCGCTGGCCGAGATGCGCTGGATCACCGCCGATGTGGTGATCTTCGTCAACGACATCGTGTCCGCGGACAAGGAGTTGGCCGCCGGGGACGTCAACAACAGCGTCATCATCCTGCACAAGGGGTCGGGGCTCTCGGTGGACCGGGCCGCCCGCGAGGTCGCCCGGCTGGCCAACTCCCGGGTGGAGCGCTTCCAGACGCTCGCGGTGGAGCTGTCCGAGGCGCTCGCGGTCTCCGGGGTCTCTGCCAAGCTGCGCGCCCAGGTCGACGACTATGCGGCGGGCATGCGGGCGCTGATGAGCGGCAATCTGGCGTGGTCGCGCACGACGGCCCGGTACGGCAAGACGGGCATCGAGGCCGCGGGCCGGGGCCAGCGGCCGTGGGCCCATCTGTTCGAGGAGGAGGACGCACTGGAAGCCTGACGCCCCCGGCGGCTACGGCTCGGCGTGGAGCTGCTGGCGCCGCTGGTGGCGGGCGACGCGGGCGCGGTTGCCGCAGGAGGGCCTGCACCACTCCTGGCGCGGGTGCTCCTTGAGGAAGTACCGCACGCACCGGGGCGCGTGGCAGGCCCGCAGCCTCGCCCGGTCGGGCCCGGCCAGGAAGTCGACGGCGGCGCGGGCGAGTGAGGTGCAGAGCGCCGTGACGGCGTCGGGGGTGCCGATGGCGCGGTGGACGGCGTACGGGTCGCGGTCCTCGGGCCATTCCAGGCGGGGCGCTGTGGGTACCGCGGCCGCGGCCGAGTTCAGCAGCTCCAGGGCCATTCCGGCGGGGAGCAGCCGCTCGGCGTCGGCGGGGCTCGGCGGGTCCGGCCGTACCGCCCGGGCGAACAGGGCGCGCACGGCGGCCCGCAGCGCGCGCACCGCCGCGAGGGCGTCGTCGTCGGCCGCGAAGGCACCGGCGGTGAAGCCATCCGTATCCGTATCCAGCGCCGCCGCGTGCTCGCGCACCCACGTGGTCAGCCCCTCCGGCCCGCTCAGGTCGTCGGCGACCCCGCCGTGACCGTCGTGGCGGACGGTGAGGGCGAGATCGAGAACGAGGGAGTGGTCGGCCATGCGGCTAATGGTAACCACGGCGGCAAGCGTTAGACGGAGATGGCATCCGGGGCCCCCGGGGCGCGGGCGCTCGCCGCGCTCCGGCCCCGCCCGGCCCACGGGCCGGGCGGGTGCGCGGACGCTCGCGACCGGACGGGGCGACCCCGTCCGTCCCGCCGCTCAGGTGAGGTCGAACTCCCCGTCGCGCGCGTTCAGCACGAAGGCACGCCACTCACCCGGGCTGAAGATCAGCGAGGGGCTGCCGGGGCGGCCCCCGTTGCGCATCGCGATGAACCCCTCGACGAACGCGATCTGGACGTCTCCCGTCCCTTGACTGCTCGACCTCCAGTCGGCCTTGCTGAGATCGAGATCCGGCTTGTCCCAGCCCACAAGGGTCTGCTGGGTGATGCTCTCGGCCACGTCCCTGCTCCTCCCGGTTCCCTGTCGTCCGGGGCCAGACTAGCGATCGCGTCCGGTCCCGGACAGGCCACGGAAGGAGTACCGCGGCCCACCCGCGACGACGGCCGCACGGCCCCGCCGACCGGCCGCCCGCACCCCTACCGGCTCGGCGGCTCGGACCCGACCAGCCACATCGAGAAGAACTGCGAGCCGCCGCCGTAGGCGTGCCCCAGTGCCTTGCGGGCCCCCTCCACCTGGTGCTCCCCGGCCCGGCCCCGCACCTGTAGGGCCGCCTCGGCGAAGCGGATCATGCCGGAGGCGCCGATGGGGTTGGTGGAGAGCACCCCGCCCGACGGGTTCACCGGGAGATCCCCGTCGAGCTCGGTGACGCCCGACTCGGTGAGCTTCCAGCCCTCGCCCTCCGCCGCGAACCCCAGGTTCTCCAGCCACATGGGCTCGTACCAGGAGAACGGCACGTACATCTCGACGGCGTCGATCTCGCGGCGCGGGTCGGCGATCCCCGCCTGCCGGTAGACGTCGGCGGCGCAGTCCTTGCCCGCCTGCGGGGAGACGAAGTCCTTGCCCGCGAAGAGCGTGGGCTCGCTGCGCATCGCGCCGCCGTGCACCCAGGCGGGCGGATGGGGCGAACGGGCCGCCCCCGTACGGTCGGTGAGGACCATCGCGCACGCCCCGTCCGAGGACGGACACGTCTCCGAGTAGCGGATCGGGTCCCAGAGCATCGGGGACGCCTGCACCTTCTCCAGGGTGATGTCCCGCTCGTGCAGATGCGCGTACGGGTTCAGGAGCGCGTTGCGCCGGTCCTTGTACGCGACGAGCGAGCCCACCGTCTCGGGGGCGCCGGTGCGCCGCATGTACGCGCGCACATGCGGCGCGAAGAAGCCGCCCGCCCCGGCGAGCAGCGGCTGCTGGAAGGGTATGGGCAGCGACAGTCCCCACATGGCGTTGGAGTCGGACTGCTTCTCGAAAGCCAGGGTCAGGACCGTGCCGTGGACCCGGGCGGCCACCAGGTTCGCGGCGACCAGCGCGGTCGAGCCGCCGACCGAGCCCGCCGTGTGCACCCGCAGCATGGGCTTGCCGACCGCGCCGAGCGCGTCGGCGAGGTACAGCTCCGGCATCATCAGCCCCTCGAAGAAGTCGGGGGCCTTGCCGATGACGACCGCGTCGATGTCCGCCCATACCAACTGGGCGTCCTCCAGGGCGCGTTGGGCCGCCTCGCGGACCAGTCCCGCGATCGAGACGTCGTGCCGGGCGGCGACGTGCTTGGTCTGGCCGATTCCTACGACGGCCACGGGTTCCCTGCTCACGACGGCTCCCCCTCCAGGACGGCGACGAGGTTCTGCTGGAGGCACGGCCCCGAGGTGGCGTGGGCCAGCGCCCGGTCGGACTCGCCCCGGTGGATCGCGGCGGCCGCCTCCCCGATCCGGATCAGACCGGCGGCCATCACGGGGTTGGCGGCCAGCGCTCCCCCGGACGGGTTGACCCGTACCCCGTCGTCCAGCCGCAGCGCCTTGCGCAGGACGACCTCCTGCGAGCTGAAGGGGGCGTGCAGCTCGGCGGTGTCGACGGTGGGGGCACCTCCCATGCCCTTCAGGCCATCGGGGAGTTCGAAGGCCCCGGCGCGTTCGGCCGCGAGCCGGGCCGACGGCGAGTCGGTCAGGTCGCGCACACCCAGGCCGTGCGCCTCGATGCGGTGGTCCATGCCCCGGATCCAGGCGGGCCGCTCGCACAGCCCGCGCGCGGTGTCCCCGGCGGCGAGGATCACGGCCGCGGCACCGTCCCCGACCGGCGGGCAGTCGCCGGTGCGCAGCGGGCGTACCAGGTAGTCGCCCTGGGGCCGTGAACCGCGCACCTGGGCGTGGGTGTTGGCGGTGGCGGAGTTCCGGCTGCGGGCCGCGATCGCGGCGAGCGCGGGCTCGTCGGTGTCGCCCGCGTCGATCAGGGCCTGCGCCTGGAGCGCGGCCAGCGCGACGGAGTCGGGCCACAGGGGCGCCAGGTAGTACGGGTCGAGCTGACGGGTCAGTACGTCCCGGACCTCGCCGGGCGAGGACTTGCCGTAGGAGTAGACGAGCGCGGTGTCGGCCTCGCCGGTGAGGATCTTCACCCAGGCCTCGTAGAGCGCCCAGGCGCCGTCCATCTCGACGTGCGACTCGGCGATCGGCGGCCAGGCGCCCACACCGTCGAGGGCCATGGTGAAGGAGAAGGCGCGGCCCGCGAGGTAGTCCGAGGAGCCCGAGCAGGTGAAGCCGATGTCGCTGGTCCTCAGCCCGGTCCGGTCGAGCACCTCGTGCAGCACCGGCATCAGCATCTCGACCTCGGAGAGCTCGTCGGTACGGCGCCGGTGGTCGGTCTGTGCGAAGGCGACGACGGCCACATCCCGTGCGGGGCCCATCAGATCAGCTCCTTGTACGTGTCGTAGTCGGCGTCGGGCTCCCCGGTGGGCCGGTAGTGGTCGGGGTGGCGGCTGTCCTCGGTCCACACCGGCTCGACCCGCAGCCCCATCCGCACCTGGTCGTAGGGGATGCCGCCGATCCGGCCGTGCAGGGCGAGGTCGGCGCCGTCGAGGGCGATGTGCGCGTAGACGTACGGCACCTCGATATCGAGGTTCTTCGCCTTGATGTTGACGATGCAATACGTGGTGACCGTGCCGGCCGGGCCGACCTCCACCCGCTCGTCGGTGGCGACCCCGCATGTGGGGCAGGCCCCGCGCGGCGGCACGTACACCTTGCGGCACGACGGGCAGCGCTCACCGACGGTCCGGCGCTCCGCCAGTGCCTCGATGTACCCGGTCTGGGCGCGGCCCGGACTGTAGGTGTAGTCGAGCCGGGCCGGGGCGACGATCCCGGTGACCGGGTCCGCGAACTCGCCGCTGTGCGGGCTCGGTTGGCCCGCCGCCTCGCTCTCGTACGGTTCGAAGCACGCGATGTCGGTGATGGCGCCACTTCGTTCCCGCGCCCATCGCACGCGTACCCGCATCCCGGTCCGCACGGCGTCGGGGCCCGGTGCGTCCAGGGCGTGCAGCAGCGCGGTGTCGGCGCCGTCGAGCCGCACCAGGACCCAGGCGAAGGGGCGCTCCAGCGGCTGGCCCCGGCGCGGGGACGGGTTCCAGGCCCAGGTGGTGACGGTGCCGGTGGCGGCGACCTCGACGAGGTCGCGGAGCTCTTCGGCGGTGGCCGGGTCGTACTCGACGGGCGGTACGAGCGTCCTGCCGTCGCAGGTCCGCACACCGAGGACGGTCCGCTCGCGCAGCCCGGTGAGGAATGCGCTCTGCACGGGGCCCAGCGAGCGGGTGAACGGGAACTCGACCACCAGCGGGGCGCTGAGGACTTCGGGCATCGGGGGTCTCCTTCTCGGGCGCGCGGCGGGAGTGGACGCGCTCAGGCGCGCCGGTAGACGGGCGGGCGCTTCTCGGCGAAGGCGCGGGCGCCTTCCTTGGCGTCGGCGGTGTCGAAGACCGGCCAGCCACGCCCCAGTTCAGCGGCGAGCCCGTCGGTCTCGGTCATCTCGGCGGTCTCGTACACCGAGGCCTTGACCGCCTCGACGGCGAGTGGCCCGCAGGCGTTGATCTGCTCGGCGAGGGCGAGCGCCTCCTCCAGCGCGGTGCCGTCGGCCACGACGCGCCCGACGAGCCCGATGTCCCGCGCCTCGGCCGCGCTATAGGCCCGGCCGGTGAGCAGCATCTCCAGGGCGTGGGTGCGCGGGATCTGGCGCTGGAGCCGGACGGTCGAGCCGCCGATCGGGAAGAGCCCGCGCTTGACCTCGAAGAGCCCGAAGGTGGCGCTCTCGCCCGCCACGCGGATGTCGGTGCCCTGGAGGATCTCGGTGCCGCCCGCCACACACGGCCCCTCGACGGCCGCGATCACTGGTTTGCGGGGGCGGTGGTGGCGCAGCATCGCCTTCCAGTGCAGATCCGGGTCGGCCTTGAGCCGGTCCCGGTACCCGTCGCCCTCCATCCCCTTGCCCGCCAGGGCCTTGAGGTCCATGCCCGCGCAGAACGCGCCGCCGGCGCCGGTGAGGACGACCGAGCGGACCGCGTCGTCGTCATCGGCCTCCAGCCACCCGTCGTAGAGGCCGACCAGCATCGACAGCGAGAGCGCGTTCCTGGCCTCCGGCCGGTTGAGCGTGAGTACGAGTGTGGCGCCCTCGCGCCGCACGGTGAGGTGTTCGGTGCCACCCATGCGTATGCCTCCCGTCGTCGGACTGGAACAGGTTGCAGGAGCGGGGGGCGCAGTTCAATAGTTTTCTGACAGACAGTCAGATTCTTTGGGTGGAGCCCCTTCCCAGTTGTGGTCGGCTCTGCTCTGATGACGGCCACACGGATGGCGCCGGGGTCAGGAGGAGCGGTGGAGTACAACCTTGCCGACCTGTTCGAGTCGGTCGTCGACGTGGTCCCCGACCGCGAGGCACTGGTCTACCTCGACCACCCCGGCACGGGCGCGGAACGCCGGCTGACCTACGCGCGGCTGGACTCGGCCGCCAACCGGATCGCCCACCACCTGATCGACATCGGCATCGGGCCGGGCGAGCACCTGGGGCTCCATCTGTACAACGGCGTCGAATACCTGCAGACCGTGCTCGGCTGCCTCAAGGCCAGGATCGTCCCGGTCAACGTCAACTACCGTTACGTGGAAGACGAGTTGGTCTACCTCTACCGGGACGCCGATCTGGCGGCGCTGGTCTTCGACGCGGAGTTCACCGAGCGCGTGGCGGGCGCGCTGCCGCACACCGAGAAGCTGCGCCACCTCGTACGGGTGGGGGAACCGCCCCGGGGTGCGCCCGCGCTGGACGCGGTGCCGTTCGCCGAGGCCGAGGCGGCCGGGTCCGACGGGCGCGGGTTCGCACCCCGCTCGCCCGACGACCTCTTCATCATCTACACCGGCGGCACCACCGGCATGCCCAAAGGCGTGATGTGGCGCCAGGAGGACCTGTTCTTCTCGGGGCTCGGCGGCGGCGCCCCGACGGGCGAGCCGGTCGCGCGCCCCGAGGAGCTGGCCGAGCGGGTCGCGGCGGGCGGCGGGGGCATCACCTTCTTCCCCACTCCCCCGCTGATGCACGGCACCTCCACGCTCACCGCGTTCATCGGCTTCAACTTCGGCCAGCGCGTCGTCATCCACCGCAAGTTCGTGCCCGAGGAAGTCCTGCGGACGGTGGAGAAGGAGAAGGTCACCAGCATGTCGCTGGTCGGGGACGCGATGCTGCGCCCGCTCATCGACGCGCTGAGCGGCCCGATGAAGGGCACCGACTGCTCGTCCATGTTCAGCGTCTCGTCGTCCGGCGCGATCATGTCGGAGACGGTCCGCGCCCAGTTCAGCGCGCTGGTCCCGACCGCGATGCTGCTCAACAACTTCGGCTCGTCGGAGTCCGGCTTCAACGGCACCGCCACCGACGACTCCGGCCCCGACAAGGGCTTCCGGCTGCGCGTCAACTCCCGTACGGCGGTGGTCGACCCGGCCACCCACGAGCCGGTGAAGCCCGGCGAGCCCGGCCGGATCGCCCAGCGCGGCCATGTGCCGCTCGGCTACTACAACGATCCGGCGAAGACCGCCGAGACGTTCTTCCAGCGGGGCGACGAGCGCTGGGTGCTGCTCGGCGACATGGCCACGGTCGACGAGGAGGGCATCGTCACGGTCCTCGGGCGGGGCTCGCAGTGCATCAACACCGGCGGCGAGAAGGTGTATCCGGAGGAGGTCGAGCAGGCGCTCAAGTCCCATCCGGACGTGTACGACGCGCTGGTCGCCGGGGTGCCGGACACTACGTGGGGCAACCATGTCGCTGCCGTGGTGCAGCTGCGCGAGGGCGCCGAGGAACCGACCCTCGACGACATCCAGAGCCACTGCCGCACCCGGCTCGCGGGGTACAAGGTGCCGCGCCAGCTGGTGATCGCCCCGAGCATCCAGCGCTCGCCCAGCGGCAAGGCGGACTACCGCTGGGCGCGGTCGGTGGCCGTGGCGGAGTCCACGGCCGGGTGACCTCAGATCCCGAACTCCCTTAGTTCCGCGACGAATTCGTCCGGTCGGGCCGTGTGGACCGAGTGGCCGGCGTCGATCGTGACGAGGCGGCCGCCGGGGATGCGGGCGGCCATCCCGGCGATCCGGTCCTGGATCTCGATGCCGCCGGACTCGCCGCCCGCGACCAGCAGGGTCGGCACGGCGAGCTCGGCGAGCCGCTCGCGCCAGGCCGGGTCGGGCGCGTTCAGCTGGGCGTTGGTGTCGGCGACCACCGGCCAGTCGAACGCGAGCTCCTCGTCGGGCCGCGCCACGAACCCGCGCGGCGGATCCAGCGGCACGAACGTGGGCGCCTCCTCCAGGACCAGCCGCCCGACCAGTTCGGGCGCGTCCTGGGCGAGCAGCAGCGCGGCCGCGCCGCCCATGGAGTGGCCGACCACGTCGGCGCCGGCCAGGCCGAGCGCGTCAATGAAGCCGCGCAGGTCGTCGCGGAACCCCTCGAACGAGTAGCGGCCGGGCCAGTCACTGAGGCCGTGCCCGCGCAGGTCGAGCGCGTACACCCGGCGTGTCGCGGCGAGCCGTTCGGCCACCTCCGTCCAGTGCGCGCCCGATCCGCCGCGCCCGTGCGCGAGCACGACGGGCGGTGCGGAGGCGTCGCCCCAGGTCCGGTAGGCGAGCCGGATGCCGGAGTTGGTCCGCACGCTGTGGACACCGGGTTCCAGGAACGCCGCGACCGTACGGGCGAAGTCGCCGGGCGCGTCCACCCACGGGAAGTGCCCGGCGCCCGGCAGCACGGCGGCCTCGCCGTGCGGGAAGAGCGCGGCGAGCCGGGATGCGAGCCCGGGCGTGGGGCCGCCGTCGTACTCCCCGGCCAGGACCAGCACGGGCGCTTCCACGGCCGCGAGCGCCTCGGTGGTGGCGGCCGGGTCGAAGACACCGTCCTCGTAGTAGACGGCAGCCGCTTCCCGGTTGGCCCGGGAGCCGGCGGCGGCCGCGTGCGCCCGGGCGGCCGCGTCCCAACGCCCGTACATGAAAGGCTCGATGGCGGACCTCACCTCGCCGAAGTCGCGCCCGCCCCAGATCTCCTCGAAGGCGGCCCGTCCCTGCGGATACCAGCTCTCGCCCTCGCGCAGCGCCACGGCGCCGCGCCAGTCGTCCTCGGTGACGGGCAGGCCGACGGCCCGGGTGCCGGGCGTGACCAGGACGAGCGAGCTGATCCGGTGCGGGTGGGCGGCCGCGTAGAGCGTGGCGAGGTTGCCGGCGGCCGAGTGCCCGAGGAGGTCGACCTCCGCCAGACCGAGGTGCTCGCGCAGCGCCTCCACGTCGTCGACCATCCGGTCGCAGCGGTACGAGGACATGTCGTCCGGCACCGCCGAGTCACCCGTGCCCCGCTGGTCGAGCAGGACCAGTTGGCGGTGGATGTCGAGGCCGCCCAGGTCGCCCAGGTAGGCGGAGGCCCACGCGGGCCCGCCGGGCAGACAGATCAGCGGCTTCCCCGCCCCCACCAGGTGGTAGGCGAGCTCGGTCCCGTCGTACGCGGTGAACTTCGGCATGATCGTGATCCTCACAGCCGGTGGCGATCGGGCCAAGGGGATTTCGCGGAGAGCGCGAACGGCGGCACGGCCGGCGCGGTGAAGCGCGTTGTCCACAGGCCTTGACGGTGCGGTTCGGTGGCTGGATTACTGAACCCGAGCAGATCTACCGAATGATCGGTCGTCCGATTTCGGGCGGAGTGACGACCGGCGAGGAAAGGAGCGGGCCCATGGAACCCCTGCTGGACGCGGCGGAGCGGCTGAACCGGGCCGAGCTGGAGGCGCTTCAGCTCGACCGGCTGAGGGCTTCGCTGCGCCATGCGTACGACCACGTGGGCTTCTACCGGGAGGCGTTCGACAAGGCGGGGATACGGCCCGAGGACTGCCGTTCGCTCCCGGACCTCGCGCGCTTCCCCTTCACCACCAAGGCGGATCTGCGCGACCACTACCCGTTCGGGATGTTCGCGGTCCCCGACTCCGAGGTCCGCCGCATCCACGCCTCCAGCGGCACCACCGGCCGCCCGACGGTGGTCGGCTACACCGAGCGCGACCTGGACATCTGGGCGGACGTGGTGGCCCGCTCGCTGCGCGCGGCGGGCGCCAGACCCGGCCACAAGGTACATGTGGCGTACGGATACGGGCTGTTCACGGGCGGCCTGGGCGCGCACTACGGGGCGGAGCGGCTCGGCTGCACGGTGATCCCCGCGTCCGGCGGCATGACGGCCCGCCAGGTCCAGCTGATCCAGGACTTCCGGCCCGAGATCATCATGGTGACCCCCTCGTACATGCTGACCATCCTGGACGAGTTCGAGCGGCAGGGCGTCGATCCCCGGGCGACCTCGCTCAAGGTCGGGATCTTCGGCGCCGAGCCGTGGACGGAGGAGATGCGCCGCGAGATCGAGGAGCGCTTCGCCATCGACGCGGTCGACATCTACGGGCTCTCGGAAGTGATCGGGCCCGGTGTGGCGCAGGAGTGTGTGGAGACCAAGGACGGGCTGCACATCTGGGAGGACCACTTCTACCCGGAAGTCGTCGATCCACTCACCGGCGAGGTGCTGCCCGAGGGCGAGCGGGGCGAGCTGGTCTTCACCTCGCTCACCAAGGAGGCCATGCCCGTGATCCGTTACCGGACGCGGGACCTGACCCGGCTGCTGCCGGGCACGGCGCGGGTCTTCCGGCGGATGGAGAAGGTGACGGGCCGCAGCGACGACCTGGTGATCCTGCGCGGGGTGAACCTCTTCCCCACCCAGATCGAGGAGATCGTGCTGCGCACGCCCGGCCTGGCCCCGCACTTCCAGCTGCGGCTCACCAAGGAGGGCAGACTGGACGCGCTGGCGGTACGGGTGGAGGCGCGCGCCGGTACCTCGTCCGAGCAGCGTGACACGGCCGCGCGGTCGATCGTCTCGGCGGTGAAGGACGGCATCGGGGTCTCGGTGGCGGTGGAGGTCGTCGACCCCGACACCATCGAGCGGTCGGTGGGCAAGTTCAAACGGATCGTGGATCTGCGCCAGGGCCCTGCGGGTGGGGCATGAGTGTTGACAGGCGTGCGCCCGGGCTGACTGAGTGGCTGGCGGCACTTCATGTGTCACGCGCAACCACCTGTGTCACCCCCTGAGTTGGGAGGAACGTTGGCTCTCCGCGCCCGCACCGCCACCCGCGCCCATACCCACGCCCACACCCGGATCAGGCGCCTCGCGCTGGTCGGCATCGCCATGCTGACCGCCTCGGCGTCGCTGTCCCCCACGGCCTCGGCCGCGTCCGGCGACCGCGAGCACCACCCCTCCGGCGGCGGCCTCTCCGCCGTCATCCGGTACACCGAGTACGGCATTCCGCACATCCTCGCCAAGGATTACGCCGACCTCGGCTTCGGCACCGGCTACGCCCAGGCGGCCGACCAGGTGTGCACCCTCGCCGACGGGTTCGTCACGCTGCGCGGGGAGCGGTCGAAGTGGTTCGGCCCGGACGCGGCTCCCGACGGCTCGCTCTCCGCCGCCACCAAGAACCTCTCCAGCGACCTGTACTTCACCTCGGTACGCGGCTCCGGCACCGTCGAGAAACTGCTGGCCACCCCCGCGCCCGCCGGGCCGAGCCGCCGGTCCAAGGAGCTGATGCGCGGCTGGGCGGCGGGCTACAACGCCTGGCTGAAGCAGCACCGCAGCACCGACCCCGCGTGCAAGGGCGCGGCCTGGGTGCGCCCGGTGACCCTCACCGACGTGGCCGCGCGCGGCTTCGCGATATCCGTGCTCGGCGGGCAGGGGCGCGTCACCGACGGCATCACCGCCGCACAGCCGCCGGCCGCCGCGGCCACGCCCACGGCGCCCGACCCCGACGACAGCGCGCGGGCCGCCCAGCGGCTGTTCGCCGCCGACCAGGCCGACATGGGCTCCAACGCCGTCGCCTTCAGCGGCGCCGCCACGGCCGGCGGGCGCGGTCTGCTGCTCGGCAACCCGCACTACCCCTGGCACGGCGGCCGGCGCTTCTGGCAGATGCAGCAGACCATCCCCGGCGAGCTCAACGTCTCCGGCGCGGCCCTGCTCGGCACCCCGACCATGAGCATCGGCTTCAACGACAAGGTCGCCTGGAGCCACACCGTCGCCACCGGCGTCACGCTCAACCTCCACCAGCTGACCCTCGACCCGGCCGACCCGACCGCGTACCTCGTGGACGGCACCCGCGAGCGCATGGCCCGGCGCACGGTGACGGTCCCGGTGAAGGGCGGCGCGCCGGTGACGCGCACCCAGTGGTGGACGCGGTACGGGCCGGTGGTCACCGCACTCGGCCCGACGGTGCCACTGGCCTGGACCAGGACCACGGCGTTCGCGCTGAACGACCCCAACGCCGTCAATCTGCGCGCCGCCGACACCGGCCTGGGCTTCTCCAAGGCGGGGAGCACCGACGACGTCCTCAAGGCGCTGCGCCGCACCCAGGGCCTGCCCTGGGTGAACACCGTGGCCGCCGACGCGCACGGGCACTCCCTTTTCACGCAGTCGCAGGTGCTCCCCCGGATCACCGACGAGCTGGCCGCGCGCTGCTCGACCCCGCTGGGCAAGGCGCTCTACCCGGCGTCGGGCGTGGCCGTCCTCGACGGTTCGCGCGGCGACTGCGCCCTCGGATCGGACCCGGACGCGGTCCAGGCCGGGGTCTTCGGGCCCGCCCGGATGCCGGCGCTCAAGGACGCCGTGTACGCGGAGAACTCCAACGACAGCGCCTGGCTGACCAACGCCGACCACCCGCTGACCGGTTACGAGCGGATCTTCGGCACCGTCGCGACCCCGCGCTCGCTGCGTACGCGCGGCGCCGTCGAGGACGTCTCCGCCATGGCCGCGAAGGGACGGCTCACCGTCGCCGACCTCCAGCGCCAGGAGTTCGCCGACCGGGCGCCCGCCGGGAACCTGGCGGCGGCCGACACGGCCGGGGCCTGCGCCGCGCTTCCGGGCGGCACCGCGACGGACAGCACCGGCAAGGTGGTCGACGTGTCCGGGGCATGCGCGGTCCTGGCCGGCTGGGACCGTACGGTGGATGCCAGGAGCCGGGGCGCACTGCTCTTCGACCGCTACTGGCGCAAGCTCACGGCGACGGTTCCGGCAGCTGAGCTGTGGAAGGTGCCGTTCTCGGCCGCCGACCCGGTGCACACGCCGAACACCCTCAACACCGCCTCGCCCGGCGTCGCCCGGGCACTCGCCGACGCGGTGGGCGAGCTGCGCGCGGCCGGCATCCCGCTCGACTCGGCGCTGGGCGACCACCAGTACGTGGTGCGCGACGGCAGGCGCCTGCCCGTCTCCGGCGGGACGGAGGCCCTCGGCATCTGGAACAAGGTCGAGGGGATATGGGACCCGGCCCGCGGCTACTCCGAGGTGTCCACCGGATCCAGCCACATCCAGGCGGTCGGCTGGGACGGCGGCAAGTGCCCCGTCGCCCGCACCCTCCTGACGTACTCCCAGTCGGAGAACGTCCTCTCCCCGCACTACAGCGACCAGACGAAGCTCTACTCACAGCAGCGCTGGGTCAGCTCGCGCTTCTGCGAGCGGGACATCCTCTCCTCACCCGCCCTGCGGGTCGTCCGGGTGCGCGAGCACCGCTGACGTCCACGCGGTCCGCCCGGGCGGGCCGCGCCGGAGGTTGCGCCGGGACGTGGCCGAGCTTGTCGGGGGGGCAAGCAGCGGGACCAGGGCCCGCCCGATGACTCCGGTTGCTCCGGCGACGAGTACACGCACGGGGTTCCTTCTGAGGTCGGCTCTCCGGACCCGTGCACGGCCCCGGAAGAGGTTCGGCATCAGGGCGGGTGAGACCCGCCGTGCGTTGACGGTCGCCGCCTGCCCCGTCGGGCACCGTACGGCGCCCCCTGGGGCAGGCGGCTCACATCGCCCGCTCGTGGCCCTCCCAGTACGGCTCGCGCAGCCGTCGCTTGTAGAGCTTGCCGTTGGGGTCGCGCGGCATGGCCGCGATGAAGTCGACGGACTTGGGGCGCTTGTAGCCCGCGAGCCGTTCCTCGCAGTGGGCGAGGATCTCCGTGGCGAGCGCGTCCCCCGGCTCGTGCCCGGGCGCCGCTTCGACGACCGCCTTGACCTCCTCGCCCCAGTCCGCGTGCGGGATGCCGAACGCGGCGGCGTCGGCGACGGCCGGGTGGGTGAGGAGCGCGGCCTCGATCTCGGCCGGGTAGATGTTGACCCCGCCCGAGATGATCATGTCGATCTTGCGGTCGCGCAGGAAGAGGTAGCCGTCCTCGTCGAGGTAGCCGAGGTCGCCCACGGTGAAGAAGTCCCCGATGCGGTTCTTCCGCGTCTTGGTCTCGTCCTTGTGGTAACTGAAGCCGCCCGTCGACATCTTCATGTAGACGGTGCCGAGCTGGCCGGGGGGCAGCCGGTCGCCGTCGTCGTCGAAGACCGCGAGTTCGCTGATGGGCCATGCCCTGCCGACCGTGCCCGGCTTCTTGAGCCAGTCCTCGGCCGTGGCGAACGCCCCGCCGCCCTCGCTCGCCGCGTAGTACTCCTCCACGCAGCTCCCCCACCACTCGATCATCGCCCGCTTCACATGGTCGGGGCAGGGGGCCGCGCCGTGGATGGCGTGCCGCAGCGAGCCCACGTCGTAGCGCGCCCTGACCCCCTCGGGCAGCGAGAGGAGCCGGTGGAACTGGGTCGGCACCATGTGCGTATGGGTGCAGCGGTACGCGTCGATCAGGCGCAGCATCTCCTCGGGCGTCCACTTGTCCATCAGGACCAGCGGATGCCCGATGTGCAGGGACGCGCCCGCGAACTGGAGCACGGCCGTGTGGTAGAGCGGCGAGCAGACCAGATGGACGTTGTCGTCGAACGGCTTGATGCCGAAGATGCCGAGGAACCCGCCGAGGTAGGACTCCTCGGGGAGCTTGCCGGAGAGCGGGCGCCGGATGCCGCGCGGGCGGCCGGTGGTGCCCGAGGTGTAGTTCATGACCCAGCCGAGGGTGCGGTCCTCGGGCACGGACTCGGGCTGCCCGTCGAGGAGTTGGCCGTACGGGCGGAATCCCGCCACCTCGCCCACCGCGTACCGGTGGCTGCCCGGCAGCTTCGCCTCGTCGGCGGCGGCGGTCGCCGCGTCTGCGAACCGCTCGTGGGCGATGAGGACCTTGGCGCCGGAGTCCGCGACGATCCACGCGATCTCGGGCCCGACCAGATGGTGGTTGACGGGGACGAGATAGAACCCGGCCTGGGAGGCGGCCAGATACGCGGTGAAGAACTCGACCCCGTTGGGCAGGAGGACGGCGAACGCGTCGCCCTGTTCGAGTCCGGCCGCGCGCAGCCCGTGCACCAGCTGGTTGACGGCGGCGTGCAGCCGTCCCGCCGTCCAGCGCTCGCCGTCGGGCGCGGTGAGCACCACCTGGTCGGGATCGGCTGCGGCCTGCGCCCAGAACCCGTTGGGCGGCTGCTGGGAGTCGGTCATGCCCCACTCCTTCGGGCGATGCGGCTGATACGGTCGACGGCCTGCTCGAAGCCGCGGGTGAGGTCGTCGAAGACCTCCTGGACGCTGCGCTCGGAGTTCATCCGGCCGACGATCTGGCCGACCGGCGTGCCGAGCAGTGGCGCGATCTCGTACTTCTGGATCCGCGACAGCGCCTCGGCGACCAGCAGCCCCTGCAGGGGCATCGGTAAGGTGCCCGGGCCGCTCGGGTCGTCCCAGGCCTCGGTCCACTCGGTGCGCAGCTGGCGGGCGGGCTTGCCGGTGAGGGCGCGCGAGCGGACGGTGTCGCCGGAGCCCGCCGCGAGGAGTTTGCGGGTGAGCGCGCGTGAGTGCAGATCGGCCTCGGTGGTGGTGAGCCAGAGGGAGCCGAGCCAGACGCCCTGGGCGCCGAGGGCGAGTCCGGCGGCCACCTGGGCGCCGCTGCCGATGCCTCCGGCGGCGAGCACGGGCAGCGGCCCGACCGCGTCGACGACTTCGGGCACGAGCACCATGGAGGCGATCTCGCCGGTGTGGCCGCCGGCTTCGTAGCCCTGGGCGACGACGATGTCGATGCCCGCCTCGGCGTGGTGGCGGGCGTGCTTGGCGCTGCCGGCCAGCGCGGCGACCAGGACCTCGTTGGTGTGCGCCCGGTCGACGATGTCGGCGGGCGGGGAGCCGAGCGCGTTGGCGAGCAGCTTGATCGGGTAGGTGAAGGCGACGTCGAGCTGGTTGCGGGCGACCTGCTCCATCCATCCCGTGATCCGCCAGCCGGACGCCTCGCCTTCGGCGAGCTCGGGGACGCCGTGTTTGGTGAGCGTCTCGCGCACGAACTGCCGGTGCCCCTCGGGGATCATCGCCTCGACGTCGGCCTCGGTGACGCCCTCCACCTTCCTCGCGGGCATGACCACGTCGAGGCCGTAGGGCAGCCCGTCCGTGTGGTCCTGCATCCAGTCGAGGTCGCGCGCGAGGTCGTCGGGGGCGGTGTAGCGGACCGCGCCGAGCACGCCGAACCCGCCGGCCCGGGTGATGGCGGCGGCCACCGCCGGGAACGGCGTGAAGCCGAAGATGGCGTGCTCCACTCCCAGTCTTCTGCTCAGCTCCGTCTGCATGGGGCGCAGGATGCCGCAGCCCGGGCGACGAGGGAAGAGATTTTCTGATGCTTCGTCAGATTCTTTACGTGGGCGGCGCACCCGAGCCGGTTGGGGCCTGTCCGGTGGATCTGGTCGGCTTCGGCCCGGGACGCCTTTTCGGTGCTGGTGAGCGGGGGTCTGGTGCGTCCAGCTGCAAGGCGGAGGAGAGCGACATGGCGGAGCCATGGCAACCGACGACAACGCGGCAGATGGGCGTGCCAGACCCCCGCGTGCCGACCAGATCCACCGGACAGACCCCTAAGGTGGCGGCCATGATCCGGAGCGACGAGACGGGGCCCGTGCTGCGGTACGGCACTGCCGAGGAGGCCGGGCTGCTGCCGGGGCCGCTGGGCAAGCTGGTCGCCGTGGCCGAGCGGTTCCTGGGGCCTTCGCCGGTCCACCCCTGGTACGCGGGCGCGGTGGTGCTCGCCGGGCGCGGCCCGACGGTGGCACTGCACCACGCCGTCGGCACGGCCGTGCGCTACTCGGCGTACGACGAGCGGACGGACGCCGGCGTCGAACTCCCGCCCGGGCGGCGGACCCCGATGGCTCGGGACACGGTCTTCGACCTCGCCTCCGCCTCCAAGCTGTTCACCTCGCTGCTCGTGGTGCGGCAGATCGAGCGGGGCGCGCTGGAGCTGGAGGCCGAGGCGGCCACGTATCTGCCGGAGTTCGCGGCGGCGGGCAAGGGGGCCGTCACCGTGCGCCAGTTGCTCACCCACACCTCGGGGCTGCGCGCCTGGCTCCCGCTGTACGACGAACCGACGTACGAGGGGAAGCTGCGGCTGCTGTGGGACGAGAGGCCCGAGCGGCCTCCGGGGAGCGCCTACCGCTACTCCGACCTCAATCTCCTCGCGCTTCAGCTGCTCTTGGAACGGATCACCGCTCGCACTCTGGACGACCTGCTCCACGACGAGATCACTGCTCCACTCGGGATGCACCGCACTCGCTACAACCCGCCCGCCTCCTGGCGATCCCGGATCGCCGCGACCGAGGACGCCCGAAAGCCCTGGTCGGGGCTTGAGCGGGGGCTGGTGTGGGGCGAGGTGCACGACGAGAACGCGTCCGCGCTCGGCGGGGTCGCCGGGCACGCCGGGGTGTTCTCGACCGCCTGGGACCTCGCGGTCCTCGCCCGCACGCTCCTGAACGGCGGCGCGTACGGCCCCGCCCGCATCCTCCGCCCCGCCTCCGTCGAGCTCCTCTTCACCGACTTCAACACCGCCTTCCCCGGCGACGCGCACGGCCTCGGCTTCGAGCTCGACCAGCGCTGGTACATGGGCGCGCTCGCCTCCCCGCGCACGGCGGGCCACACGGGCTTCACCGGCACCAGCCTCATCATCGCCCCGGACACCGACACGTTCCTGGTGGTCCTCGCCAACTCCGTTCATCCGGTGCGGAGTTGGCGCTCCGGCTCGGCGCCGCGCGTGGCCCTGGCCGACGCCCTGGCCCGGGCGATCCCGCTCTGACGGGCCGGTCCTACCTTCCCAGCACCGCCATCGCCGCGTTGTGGCCCGGGATGCCGCTGACCCCACCGCCCCGGACCGCGCCCGCCCCGCACAGCAGGACGTTCGGGTGCGCGGTCTCCACGCCCCAGCGGCCGACGGACTCCTGCGCGTACGGGAAGGCGAGCGGGCGGTGGAAGATGTTGCCGCCGGGCAGCCGCAGCTCCCGCTCCAGGTCGAGCGGGGTCTTCGCCTCGATGCAGGGCCGCCCGTCGGCGTCGGTGGCCAGGCAGTCCGCGAGCGGCTCGGCCAGGTGCGCGTCCAACTGGGCCAGCGTCGCCTCCAGCAGCACCTCGCGCGTCCTGTCGTGGTCTTTGGCGGTGCCCGCGAACAGCCGCGCCGGGGTGTGCAGCCCGAACAGGGTCAGCGTCTGGTAGCCCCGCCGCGCCAGGTCCGGGCCGAGGATCGAGGGGTCGGTCAGCGAGTGGCAGTAGATCTCGGAGGGCGGCGCCGTCGGCAGCTCGCCCGCCGCGGCCTGGGCGTACGCGGCCGCCAGCGCCCCGTACCCCTCGCCGATGTGGAAGGTCCCGGCGAACGCCTCGCGCGGGTCGACCGACGTGTCCCTCAGCCGGGGCAGCCGGGTGAGCAGCATGTTGACCTTGAGTTGGGCGCCCTCGGCGCGCTCCGGGGCCGTGGTGCCGGTGAGCGCGGCCAGGGCCTCGGGCGACGCGTTGACCAGGACGTGGCGGGCCGCGACCGTGCCCTCGCCCGAGGCCGTACGGAAGTCGACCTCGGCCGCGCGGCCGTCGGTGCGCAGCGCGGTCGCCTCGTACCCGGTGACGATCTCCGCTCCGGCCGCCCGCGCTGCGCCCGCGAGCGCGTCGGTGAAGGCGCCCATCCCGCCCACCGGCACGTCCCAGTCACCGGTACCGCCGCCGATCACGTGGTAGAGGAAGCAGCGGTTCTGGGCGAGGGAGGGGTCGTGGGCGTCGGCGAAGGTGCCGATCAGGGCGTCGGTGAGGACGACGCCACGCACCAGGTCGTCGCCGAACCGCTCCTCCACGGCGACGCCGATCGGCTCCTCGAAGAGCACCCGCCACGCCGTGTCGTCCCCCAGGCGCTCGCGCAGGGCCGCGCGGGTGGGCAGCGGCTCGGTCAGCGTGGGGAAGATCCGCTCGGCGGCCCGCCGGGTCATCCCGTAGAACGCCTCCCAGGCCGTGTACGCGGCGTCGGAGCCGGTGAGGCGGCGGAACGAGGCCCGGGTGCGCTCCTCGCCGCCGCCGACGAGCAGCCCGGTGGGGCGTCCGTCGCGTACCACCGGCGTGTACGAGGAGACGGTCCGCTTGCGGACGGCGAAGCGCAGCCCCAGGTCGTCCACGATCTTCTGCGGCAGCAGCGAGACGAGGTAGGAGTAGCGCGAGAGCCGGGCGTCGACGCCCGCGAAGGGGCGGGTCGAGACGGCCGCGCCGCCGGTGTGGCCGAGGCGCTCCAGGACCAGCACCGACTTGCCGGCGCGGGCGAGGTAGGCGGCGGCCACCAGGCCGTTGTGGCCTCCGCCGACGATCACGGTGTCGTACACCTGGTGTGCGGGCATGGCCCTTCCTAGCACGCGCCGATCACCGGCGGCCAGGGTGGCGCCGGTGCTCCGCTGCCCGCGCCGCCCGCTACCGCCCCGGCCGCCCGCTCTCCTGCCTCAGCACCGCGACCCGCCGGTACAGGGCCGCCGCCTCGGCGCCGCGCCCCAGCCGCTCCAGGCAGTGGGCCTCGTCGTTCCGGCTGGCCAGGGCGTCGGAGTGGGCGGCGCCGAGGACCCGCTCGCGGGCGTCCGCGACCTGCCGGTAGACCGTCAGGGCCGCCGCCCACCGCCCGAGCCAGCCGAGCCCGACGGCGATCTCGCGCCGGCTGACCAGGGTGTCGGGGTGGTCGGGGCCGAGCACGCGCTCGCGCAGTGCGCCCACGTCGCGCGCCTCGGCCAGGGCCTCCTCCCAGCGGGCGAGGCGCCCGAGGTTGACGCCCAGGCCGTGGCGGGCGCGCAGGGTCTCGGGGTCCTCGGGGCCGTCGACGCGGGTGCGGTCGTCGACGAGGACCCGGAACAGCTCCAGCGCCTCGGCGCTGCGGCCGAGGCGGCCGAGGGCGATGCCGACCTCGTACCGGGTGGCGAGCGTGTCGCGATGGTCGGCCCCCAGCACGGTCGCGCGCGTGGAGGCGACCTCGCGGTAGAGCTGCAACGCCTCGATCCAGCGCCCCAACTGACCGAGCACATAGGCGACTTCGGACCGGGAAACCAGGGTGTCGGGGTGGCCCGCGCCGAGCACGCGCGCGCGGTCGGCGGCCACGTCGCGCGCCATGCGGTGCGCGTCCTCCAGACGGCCGAGGCGGCCCAGGTTGAAGGCGAGGTTGTGGCGGCAGCGCAGGGTGGCCGGGTGGTCGGCTCCGATGACGCGCTCCCGGGCGGCGAGCACCGACGTGTACACCTGGTGGGCCTCGAAGTGGCGACCGAGGCGGCCCAGGACGTACGCGGTCTCCTGGCGGGCGTCGAGCGTGCCCGGGTCGTCGGGTCCGAGCGCGCGGGCCCGGGCCTGGGCGACCAGGCCGAACTCGCGCAGCGCGTCGGCCTCGCGCCCGGTCCGGCTCAGGGCGAAGGCCACCTCGTACTGGCTGACCAGGGTGTCGGGGTGGTCGGGGCCCAGCGTCTGGGCGCGTTCGGCGGCGACCGCGCGGTGCACCTCACCCGCCTCCGCCCAGCGGCCGGCGCGGCCCAGGCCCAGGCCTTCGCGGTGCCGGTCGTCGAGCTCGGCCAGGAGCTCGGGCGGGGGCGGCGGCGGCCGGTCGGGTGCGGGCGGGACCGGTGGCAGGGCGGTCGTCCACGCACCGGTGAGGCTGGCGTCGGGGTCGGGCGGGGCGGGATCCGGCGGCGCGGAGCCGGTCGCCTTGTGGCCGGTGGTCATCCCGCGCGCCCAGGACGGCAGCCCGCGCAGCCGCACGGGCGGCGGCGCCAGCGTGGACGGGGCGGCCGGGGCCGGGACGAGCCCGCGCCCGGCGGCCAGCCGCCGCACCACCTCCCTCGCGTCCTGGGGTCGCGAGCCGGGCTCCTTGGCGAGGAGGTCGAGCACGATCTCCTCGAAGAACACGGGGAGTTCGGCGCGTGTGGCGCGCGGGGGCTCGGGCGCGGTGTCGCGGTGGCCGACGAGGATCGCCCAGGCGTCGTCGAGGTCGAACGGCGGTGCCCCGGTGGCCAGTTCGTAGAGCACGCACCCCAGCGAGTACAGGTCGCTGCGGTGGTCGACGGGGGCACCGCCGATCTGCTCGGGTGACATGTAGTGCGGGGTCCCCATGGCGATGCCGGTGCCGGTGAGCCGGGAGGTGAACCCGATGTCGGCGCCGAGGCGGGCGATCCCGAAGTCCAGGAGCTTCACCGTGCCGTCCGGCAGCCGCATGATGTTGGCCGGCTTCAAGTCCCGGTGGACGATGCCCTGTTGATGGGTGTAGGCGAGGGCCGAGGACAGCTGCTCGGCGATGTCCACGACGTCCGGCACCGGCAGCGGATGGCCCCTGCCGTCCTGGAGGAGCTGGCTCAGATTGCGGCCGTCGAGCAGCTCCATGACGAGATAGAGCCCGCCCTCGTACTCCCCGAAGTCATGGATGACCGTGACGCCGCGGTGCTGGAGCACGGCCGCGACCCGCGCCTCGCGCCGGAAGCGCTCGCGGTGCACGCGGGCGAACGACTGGTCGTGCAGCGGCCCCAGCGGCTTGAGGCACTTGACGGCGACCCGCCGCCCCAGTGACTCGTCGCGGGCCGCCCACACCTCGCCCATGCCGCCGCGCCCGATCAGCTCCAGCAGCCGGTACCGGCCGTGGATCAGCCTGGTGTCCGCCATCGCGCGATGTCGCCCCCGTCACGTCACTCCGCTGCGCCCTCCCCGGCTCCCTCCAGTATGGCCGCCTGTCTGCGGAGTGTGTACGGCGACGGGCGCGTTCCCGGCCCCATCCGGTCGACCGCGCGCAGGATGTGCTTCGGCGGCAGCTGCCAGCGCACGGTCGGCGGGATGCGGCGCAGCAGGCGCCCGGTGGCGACGAGCCGCCGGGTGACCTCGTGCGGAGCGGGCGCGGGCCGCCCGTACAACTCGTGGGCGTACGGGGGCAGCGCGTCGTAGGCGAGTCCCGCCACGCGCCGCCACAGCACCGCGCGCGCCGGTGCCAGCAGCGGGTGGACGGGCGGCCGCCGCAGAAAGGCGTCCACGTCGCGCGCGTCGCCACCGGCGGCGAGCTGGGGCCGTACGTCCGCGAAGTAGGCGGCGAGCTGCGCGGTGGACGCCGGGACGGCGGCCGGGTCGAGCCCGATGAGCCGGGCGGCCTCGCGCTGCTCGTCCACATAGCGCTCGGCCTGCGCGTCGCTGAGCGGATACCCGGAGCGGCGCGCCACGTGCAGATAACTGTCGACCTCCGCGCAGTGCACCCACAGCAGCAGCGCGGGCTCGTCTATCCGGAACCGCTCACCGGTCACTGGATCGTCGGCTTTCAGAAACCCGTGGATGCGCCGCACCCGGGCCCCCGCACGCTCCGCGTCGTCCTTCGTCCCGTACGAGATGGTCGCCACGAACCGGGCGGTGCGCAGCAGCCGCCCCCAGGTGTCCGTGCGGATGTCACTGTTCTGCATGACCCCGCGCACAGCGCGCGGATGCAGCGCCTGGAGGTACAGCGCCCGCACCCCGGCGACCCACATGATCGGGTCACCGTGCATCTGCCAGGTCACCGACTCGGGGCCGAAGTAGCCGGGGTCGGGTGTGCCGGGCTGGGGGCTGGGTTCGGGCATGCGGCGCCACCTCCTGTAGGGCCAGGCTAACGGCGTACTCGCGGCATCCCCAGACCGATCCAGGAGATGATTTCGCGCTGGATCTCGTTGTTGCCTCCGCCGAAGGTGAAGATCACGGCCGAGCGGTAGCCGCGCTCCAGTTCGCCGTGGAGCACCGCGCCCGCCGAGCCCTCCTTCATGGGGCCCGCGGCGCCGACGATCTCCATCAGCCAGGCGTACGCGTCGCGGCGGGCCTCCGAGCCGTACACCTTGACGGCCGAGGCGTCCTGCGGGGTGAGGGTGCCCTCCTGGACGGCGTTCACCATCTGCCAGTTGAGGAGTTTCATCGCGTCGAGCCTGGTGTGGGTGCGGGCCAGGCGGCCGCGTACCCAGCCGAGGTCGATGACGCGGCGGCCGTCGGCGAGCTTGGTGCCGGCGGCCCAGCGCTGGACGTCGTGCAGGGCGCGGATCGCCATGGTGCCGTGCGCGGCGAGCGTGACGCGCTCGTGGTTGAGCTGGTTGGTGATCAGCCGCCAGCCGTTGTTCTCCTCGCCCACGCGGCGGGAGACGGGGACGCGGACGTTCTGGTAGTAGCTGGCGGTGGTGTCGTGCGAGGCGAGCGTGTTGATGACGGTGCAGGAGTAGCCGGGGTCGGAGGTCGGCACGAGCAGCATGGAGATGCCCTTGTGCGGCGGCGCACCGGGGTCGGTGCGCACGGCCAGCCAGACCCAGTCGGCGGTGTCGCCGTTGGTGGTCCAGATCTTCTGGCCGTTGACCGTGTAGTGGCCGGTGGCCTCGTCGCCGTCCCGCACCGCCCTCGTCTTGAGCGCGGCGAGGTCCGTGCCCGCGTCGGGTTCGCTGTAGCCGATCGCGAAGTCGATCTCGCCGGAGAGGATCTTCGGCAGGAAGTACGCCTTCTGCTCGTCCGTGCCGAACCGCATGAGGGTCGGGCCGACCGTGTTCAGCGTCATCAGCGGCAGCGGCACCCCAGCCTGGGCGGCCTCGTCGAAGAAGATGAACTGCTCCATCGGGCTCAGCCCGCGCCCGCCGTACTCCTCGGGCCAGCCCACCCCCAGCCAGCCGTCCGCGCCGAGGCGGCGCACGGTGTCGCGGTAGAAGCGCTTCTGGGTGGCGGGGTCCGTGAGGGGGGCAGCTCCCATGCCTTCAGGGCCATGGGGGCGGGCGTACGCGTGGTCGGGCACCAGCTCGGCGAAATAGGCGCGCAGCTCGGCGCGGAGCCGCTGCTGCTCGGGCGTGTATTCGAGGTGCACGGGCCCCTCCAGGCTGGTCACGGTCCGTCGCTGTGCGCGTGGCTGTCCGTCGCTGTACGTCGTGCGAGCGGGCACACAGTAGAACGTGTTCCAAGAATCTGGAAGGGCGGTGCGGTGGGGAGTGGGGCCGTCCCCTCGGCTGGTCACCCGTTCGTCTCCATACGCTCGCCCCGCGCCCGGGGCGCGGCCAGCATGACGAGGGCGTACCCGAGGCCGCCCGCCAGATCCCACGGGCCGCCCCCACCCAGGACCCCGGAGGCCCCCCATGACCAGCGCCCGCGATCTGATGACCGTCGACGTCCGCTGCATCCCGGCGAGCCAGACCCTCGACCGCGCCGCCCAGTTGATGCGGGACCACAACATCGGCGCGCTGCCCGTGAAGGGCAGCGACGGCACGCTGACGGGCATCGTCACGGACCGCGACATCGTGGTGAAGGTCCTCGCCGCCGGGAAGGACGCGGCCGACGTGACGGCGGGCGACCTCGCCGACGGCAAGCCGCGTACGGTCTCCGCCGACGCGGACGCGGCCGAGGCCGTGCGGGTGATGAGCGACGCGCGCATCCGCCGCCTCGTCGTCGTGGACGACGGCGAGCCGGTCGGTGTGATCACCGAGGCGGATCTGGCCCGGCACCTCCCTGCGGACCAGTTCGCCTCGTTCGCGAGCAGCGTCTACGCGGAGGCCTGAGCCCGAAGCGCCGAGCCGGGGCCTCCGCGAGCGGGTCAGGGCAGCAGCTTGTCGATCGCCGCGCGACCGTCCTCCGCCAGTCGGCGCTCTGCCCACGCCATGCTCTTCGGGTTGATGTCGCGCCCCGACGCGAGCACCAGGTCCTCGGCGGTGACCTCACCGCCCGAACCGGTGTGCAGCAGTGCGTCCGGGGTGATCCCCTCCCGCTTCGGCGCGGGATCGGACTGAGCGTTCATGCCGCCTCCTCATTAGTCCGGCGTGGCTCCATTCTGGTACCCGGTCCCGCAGAACGCATCCGCCCCAGAAACGTCACCCGTCGGGGCCAGTCCCCGGCCCGGCCGGTGGCGTCCTACGGGCCCTGCCGCCGCGCACGCTCGCGGACCGGGTGAACCGTATTCCCGGCCCTTCGGGGGCCCGCCGCGGGCCCCTCGGCGGGCCGCGCGGCCACGTCCGCGAAAGTCACCCGTACGACACGCCGGAGCCGGGAACCAGCCGCCGCGCTCACCGCGTTCTCCTCACAGCAACGCAGCACAACGCAGGAGCGCGGCGCGGTGGCGGACCGCGGCGGGCCCGTGGACAGGTGGTGTCGATGAGCGAGCTGGTTCCCGGGGGCAACCGGCCCCTTCCGGACGGCGTTCTGACGATCGGCGTCCCCGGGCCCTTCGACCTGTCGGTGCTGATCACCGACGACACCGGAAAGGTCGGCGGCGACGCCGACTTCGTCTTCTACAACCAGCCGTCCGCGCCCGGCACCCGTCTCGACGACGACGTCATCACGGTCGACCCGAACCGGCTGCGGGCCGGGGCGAGCCGGCTGACCGTGGTCGTCAGCCCCGCCGAGCCGGGCGTTCCGCTCGGCCGGCTGCCGGTGCCGAGCCTGCGGCTCAGCGGCCCCGGCGGCGAGGTCCTGGCCCGGTTCACACCGCCGAAGCCGGAGCGGGAGACCGTGCTGCTGCTGGCCGAGATCTACCGCCGGGGCACCGGCTGGAAGGTGCGGGCGCTGGGGCAGGGGTACGCGGACGGCCTCGCGGGGGTGGCCCGCGACTTCGGGGTGGACGTGGCCGACGACGACCCGCCGCCGCACGCGCCCACCGTCCAGCTGCCCACCGCGGCGATATCGGTCCCCGCCGCGCGACGGCCGGAAGCCGAACAGGGCGACGGCTTCGGCGGGTTGGTCAACGCCGAGCGGGTCCGGGCCGGGGCCCCGCCGGTCACGGTCGACGGACGGCTGACCTCGGCCGCCGAGTCGCACGCCGCGACCATGGCCGCCCAGGGACGCCTCAGCGTGGAGAGCCCGGACGGTGTGTCGGTCTTCCAGCGGGTGACCACAGGGGGGTACGCGTATCTGAGCATCGCCGAGCATCTGGTGTCGGGGCCGCGCACCCCGGCCGAGTTCCTGGCGTACTGCCTGGAGGACGCCCACACCCGGCGCCCGCTGCGTGACGCCGCCTTCACGGATGCGGGCATCGGCCGCGCCACCGACGACCGTACGGGCGAGGTGTACTGGACGGCTCTGTGGGCCAGGCCGTTCAGTGGGGACGGGCTGCACCGGACGGTGTCCGAAGTGGTCGCGCTCACCAACGGCCGCCGCGCCACGGCCGGGCTGCGCCCGCTGGCGGACGACACCCGTCTGGCCTCGGCGGCCCAGGCGTACAGCGCGGACATGGCAACCCGCGGCTTCTACTCCCACACCTCGCCGGAGGGCCTGGAGCCGTGGGACCGGGCCCGGGCGGCCGGGGCCGCGCACCGGGGCATCGGCGAGAACATAGCGTGCGGGCAGCGCACGGCGGCCGAGGTGGTGGAGGGCTGGATGAACAGCCCGGGCCACCGCGCCAACATCCTCAAGCCCGGCTTCACCCACATAGGCGTCGGCTTCGCGGGCGGCGGCCGCGCGGGCACGTACTGGACGCAGTTGTTCGGCCTCGCCTGACGGCCGTGGCCGTACGGATCCGACTGGTCGACGCCGACCCTGCGGAGGGACCCTGCTGAGAGACCCGTCCGGTCTCGCCCGACGGCCGTGCGGGCCCGTTGGCTACTGGAGTGCGTCGGCTGAGGCGCCCGCCTGCCGGGCCACCGCCTCCACCAGGCCCACGGGGCGGTCCAGCGTGCCCAGCAGGCTGACGAAGCTGGACTCCAGGAACGCCGTCAGCTCCTCACGCGCGCCCGGCTCCCCCACCGGCCAGCCGGTCACCGCCTCCTCGGCGAACGCCATCCAGGCGCGGGAGGCGATGTCGGGCCGGGGCGACTCCGGCATGCCTGTGCGCCGCTGGGCGTCGACGACATGGCGGGCCACCGCCTCACGGGTCTCGCCCAGGATGTCCGCGACCGCCGGATGGCTGCCGGACGCGCCTCTGACCATGGCGAGATAGACCTGCCGGTGCTCCAGTACGTAGGCGACGAACCCGTCGATGAACGCTTGCAGCCAGGCGACCGGCGGCAGGGCCGGGTCCGGCTCCACCGCCTCGATGAAGCGTGCGCACTCCTTGGCCACCACCGCGCGATAGAAGTCGCGCTTGGAGTCGAAGTAGTGGAAGAGCAGGCCCCGCGAGATCCCGGCCCGGCGTGCGACCTCGTCCGTGGACAGCTCGTCGAGCGAGCGGTCGGCGAGCATCTCCAGTCCGATGTCGACCAGCTGGGCCCTGCGTTGGTCGGAGGTCAGGCGGGTGATGCGCTTTCCGGACATGCCCGCAGTGTACGAGCGGTCGGGGCGCCGCGCGCCGAGGCGGGGCGGTGGACGGACAACGCTGTTGACAAGCGCTCAACAACAGTCGCAGAACGTTATTGAGCATCGCTCAACAACATGCACACCGGCTCAGCAGCCCGATCCACCGCCCGCCGCCTCCCGCCCGCCAACCGCCACCCACCGAGCCCACACCCCGTCCGGGCCTCCGGGCGCTTCCGAGCACCGAGGAGACCGCCATGCGCACTCCGGATCGTCATCCGACCCCGACCGGCCCATCCCCCGAGCCACCCTGCCCCGACACCGCACCCCGCACGGCCTCCTCCCCACACCGCCGCCCCGGCCCGCTCGGCCGTCGGCGGCCCCCGATCCCCCGTCCCCGCGGGGGCGCCGGCCGCCGTCCACGCCTGCCGCTCCGGCGTGGGCGGCGGCGCGCGTTCCCCACCTCGTCACATGCCGAGAACGAGGCGCGAAACCGGCCAGGTTTCTCACGTGAGGGCCACCACACCTTCACCGCCTGGACAACAGAATCTTCACAGGACCGACAGATTCCATGAAGGATCTGCACTTTCGGTGAGCCGGGGAGGCGCGGACAGCAAGATCATCCTTGTTCAACATTGCACTTCGAATCTGGACATGTCCGCATTGAGCCCAACCACTTGGGTGGCGCTTTGCCGTTCCGTTGCCGGGCTGTAGGCATTTGTCAGGACGGTCCCCGACGGACGTCCCCCGGCCATGACCAAGCCGGACGAAGGTCCGTCAACGACCCGTCAAGCGCGTTGACAAGGCCGCGACTTCACACATCCGCGCCCTCGACGCCGCTGGACCACTACCGAGCAATGCCGAACCACTGGGGGTTACCCATGTCCCGACTCACCCGCCGCAGCGCGCTGGGCCTCACCGCGACCGCGGTGGCCGGCCTCGGCCTGGCCGGTACCGCGTACGCGACGACCGCGAGCGGACCCGCCAACGGCGTCGTCCCCGCCGCGGGCGACGGCCGCACCGGTCGTATGGACGGCATGGACCACACGGGGCACACCGCGCCCGCCCCGTTCGACGAGGTCTACCAGGGCCGCCGCATACAGGGCGCGCCCGCGCACGGCGGCGCCCACGGCGGCCACCACGGGGGATACGCGGTGCAGATAGACGGCAAGGAGCTGCATGTGATGCGGAACGCCGACGGCACCTGGATCAGCGTGGTCAACCACTACGAGACGTTCGCGAACCCGCGCGCCGTGGCCCGCGCGGCCGTGGTGGAGCTGCAGGGCGCCACGCTCGTCCCGCTCGCCTGACCCGTCCCGGCACCGCACCCGCACAGCACCACAATCTGGAGCATTTCCATGACCGTACGCAAGAACCAGGCGACGCTCACCGCTGACGAGAAGCGGCGCTTCGTCAACGCGATCCTGACGCTGAAGCGCAATGGAAAGTACGACGCGTTCGTCACCACGCACAACGAGTTCATCATGAGCGACACCGACGACAGCGACCGCGTCGGCCACCGCTCGCCGTCGTTCCTGCCGTGGCACCGCAGATTCCTCCTGGAGTTCGAGCAGGCCCTGCAGTCGGTGGACTCCACCGTCGCCCTGCCCTACTGGGACTGGACGGCCGACCGCACCACGGCCTCCTCGCTCTGGGCCGCCGACTTCCTGGGCGGCACCGGCCGCAGCCGTGACGGCCAGGTGATGGACGGCCCGTTCGCCTCCAGCGGCGGCAAGTGGGCCATCAACGTCCGGGTGGACGGCCGCAACTACCTGCGCCGCGCGCTCGGCGCGAGCGTCCCGCAGCTGCCCACCAAGGCCGAGGTCGACGGCGTCCTCGCCATGTCCACGTACGACATGGCCCCCTGGAACAGCGCCTCGGACGGCTTCCGCAACCACCTGGAGGGGTGGCGCGGGGTCAATCTGCACAACCGGGTGCACGTCTGGGTCGGCGGCCAGATGGCCACCGGTGTCTCCCCCAACGACCCGGTGTTCTGGCTGCACCACGCGTTCATAGACAGGCTCTGGGCGCAGTGGCAGGAGCGCCACCCCACCTCGCCGTACCTCCCGGCGGCCGGGACGGCGAACGTGGTGGACCTGCGCGACACCATGCGCCCGTGGAACAACGTGACGCCGGCGGACATGCTGGACCACAAGAAGTTCTACACGTTCGACGCCGCGTAGTGCGCGCGGGTGCGGCCGCGGCGGGCGGGTCCCCGCCGGGGCCGCACCGGCATGTCCGGGTGCGCGCGCCTCGTAGGCTCGGCCCCATGGACGTTCACGAATCAGTGCTCGAACTCGTCGGCGGCACCCCGCTGGTACGGCTGCGCACACCCGGGGGCGACGGGTCGGCCGCCCTGTACGCGAAGCTCGAATACCTCAGCGCCGGCGGCAGCGTGAAGGACCGGATCGGTCTGCACATGATCGAGCAGGCGGAGCGGGACGGGCTGCTGCGCCCCGGCGGCACCGTCGTCGAGGCGACCTCCGGCAACACCGGGGCCGGGCTCGCGATGGTGGCGGCGGCCAAGGGGTACCGGGCCGTCCTCGTCGTCCCCGACAAGACGAGCACCGAGAAGATCGCCACGCTGCGCGGGTACGGCGCGGAGGTGGTCGTCCGGCGCAGCGGGCTGCCCGCCGAGGACCCGGACAACGTGTTCAACACGGCGGCGCGGATCGCCGAGGAGACTCCGGGCAGCTGGCTCGCCGGACAGTACGACAACCCGGCCAACCCGGGGGCGCACTACGCCACGACCGGCCCCGAGATCTGGCGCCAGACGGACGGCCGGGTCACGCATCTGGTGGCGTGCGTCGGCACCGGCGGGACGATCAGCGGTACGGGCCGCTACCTCAAGGAGGTCAGCGGCGGCGCGGTGCGCGTGACCGGGGCGGATCCGGTGGCGTCCGTCTACTCGGGCGGCGACGGCCGCCCGTACTTCGTCGAGGCGACCGGGCACGTCCGCCACCCGGAGACTGTGGAGGACGTCTGGCCCACCTCCTACCACCAGGACGTGGTCGACGAGCTCCTCCCGGTGAGCGACCGGGACTCGCTGCTGACTGTACGTCAACTCGCCCGGGAGCAGGGCCTGATGGTCGGCGCCTCGGCCGGTCTCGCGGTGGCGGCCGCACAGCGGGTGGCCGCCGGGCTCGGACCCGAGTCGCTGGTCGTGGTGATCCTGCCGGACTCGGGGCGCCAGTACCTCTCGAAGTACTTCAACGACGCGTGGCTGCTGCGGCTGGGGTTCCTCGACGGGGAGGAGGGGGCAGCGCGGGTCGGGGACGCGGTACGGGACTCCCCGCTGCCGTATGTGAACCGGCTCAGCACGGCCGCCGAGGCGCTGGCCGTGCTCCGGTCCCTGCACGACCTCGGCCTGCCGCCGGTCGTCCCGGCCGGGCCGTGCCCGGTGGGCCCGGACCGCGCGCCGACCGTCCCGGAGCTGGCGGGCTCCCTCTCCCTGGACGTGCTGGCCGCCGCCCTGGAGGACGGCACCCTGAAGCCGGACACCCCGGTACGCGACCACCTCGGCGCACCGCTCCCGCACTTCGGGGTGGGCGAGGGGGCGAAGGTGGTGCTCGCGGAGCTGGAGGAGCGGGGGGCGGAGTTTGCGGTGGCGGTGCGGGATGGGCACGGGGTGGGGCTGGTGGGGCGGGACGCGCTGCGCGCCTTGCTGTGATTCGGCCCCATCCCGCCCCTTCCCTGAACCCTCCGGGGGTGGATGGGGGTTGAGATGGGTTTCCCGGGGGCTGCGCCCGCGGACCCCGGGGCGGGGCTGCGCCCCCGGCGAGCAGGTCTCAGCCCACCCGGCCGCCCGCCAGAGGGCTTTCGGGAAGGGGCGGGGGGCGGGGGCGGGGAATCAGCCCCCCGCCACCCCCAACGCCCCCGCCATCACACTCACCTGAGGATTCACCTCCGGACACCCCGGCAGCAGCGACCCATCCGCGATCAAGACACCCTCCACGCCCCGCAGGCGCCCCTCCCCGTCCGCCGGGAAGCGGGCCGGGTCGGCGCCCCCGGCCACCGTTCCCGTGGGATGGAAGGCGGAGAGGTGGAGTTGACGAGCGGTCACCCCCGCCAGCACCCCGTCCAGCTCACGCAGACCCCGCACCCTCGGTGCCTTCGGAATCCCCGTAAGCACCTCCTCCGCGCCCGCCGCGAACAGCAGTTGGGCCATCGCCCGTACCGCCGTCATGAGACGGGCCGCGTCGCGGGGGTCGAGGTCGTAGCGGATCAGGGTGCGGTCGCGGCCGTGGACGCTGCCCGAAGGGCGGTCCGCGATCATCGCGCCGAGCGTGGCCAGATGACCCGCGCCGTCCAGTTCGCGGCGCAGCTCGCGGCCCACGCCCGGCAGGACGAAGCTGCCCATGCCGGGCGGGGTCGCCGTCGCCTCGATGAGGACGCCCTGTCCGTGCAGTTCCTCCACCCCGACGCTCTGCAGCACGCCCTCCCAGGCCGTGACCGGCTCCGGGAAACGGCCCGCCACGCTCGTCGCCGGGTGGACGCTGAGGTTGCGGCCCACGCCCGGGTGGGAGCCGAGGCCCGAGCGGCGCAGCAGCGGCGGGGACTGGAGGGCGCCCGCCGCGACCACCACCAGCGGGCTGAGGATCTCCAGCTCGGTGCCGTCGACCCGCCGCACCCGTACCCCGGCGGCCCGAGGCCCGCCCGGCCGGTCGGCGTCCACCAGGATGCGCCGCACCCGCGCGCCCGTCACGATCCGGGCCCCCGCCGCGCACGCGTCCGGCAGCACCGAGAGCTGCACGCTCTGCTTGGCGCCGGCCGGGCAGCCGACCACGCACTGGCAGGAGCCCTTGCAGCCGGGGGCGTTGCGGCGCAGGGGCGCGGCCCGCCAGCCGAGCCGCTCGGCGCCGGTGAGCGCCAGCAGGCCGTTGTTGCCCAGCACGTCGAGGGGCTGCGGGGCGACGCGCAGTGTCCGTTCGACCTCGTCGAGACGGCCCGGCATGCCTTCCGCGAGGCTGAAGCCGAAGGAGGTGCGCCAGCGGTCGAGGACGTGGTCCGGAGTGCGGTAGCACGTACCGGAGTTGACCAGGGTCGTGCCGCCGACGGCCCGCCCGGTAGGGAGCAGCAGCGGCGGGCGGCCGGCCGCGACGGTCGCCCCGCCGTCGCGGTAGAGCTCGGCGAACCGGTCGAGCGGGGGCCGGCGCCCGAACGACGCGGTGGTGTGGTGGTGTCCCTCCTCCAGGACGACCGTGCGCAGCCCGGCCCGAGCGAGGGTGCGCGCCGCCATCGCTCCCCCGGCGCCGGACCCGATGACCACCGCGTCGGCCGTCGTCCGCGCGGGCCATTCCTCGGCCGGTACGCAGTCGAGCGGCGGATCGTCCTGCGGCGCCAACAGGGGCCCGCGCCCGCCCTCGTGGAGCAGCCGTTCCGTCCCGGCTGCGAGCAGCACCGGCACCTTGAGGAGGTCGAGGACCGGGGCGAGGGCGGGGCGTGCGCCGAGCGCCGCCATGACCTGTTCGCGCTCCTCGGAGCCCAGCGCGGCGAGCCGCCGTCCCGTCCGGGCGACCGCGTACGCGTCCACGGCCGCCGCCGCGCCCCGCAGCCCCGCCCGGGCGGGCGCGGGCATCGAGGCGAGCACGCTGTCGAGCCTGAGCGGCACCTTCGCCGTCCAAGGCCGGGTGCCGTCGTCGGCGAGCAGAGCGGCCACCAGGCCGGACACGGTCCGCGTGCCGTCGTTGCTCATCGCCCGCCCACCTCCGCGTGGGCGGTGCCCTCCAGCGTCCACTCGGCCTCCGGCCGCCACCTCCCCCACCAGCGCTCCAGGCGTACGACCGCGTCCGCCGCCTCGCTGTTGCGGCAGACGGCCTCGCTCCCGTCGGGGTCCGTGTAGGAAAGGGTGAGGGTGCGCGCCTCCGGCTGGGTGACCTCGACCCGGATGCGTCGCAGGCCGGAGCATCCGGTCACCGTCCACACCGGCAGCCCGATCTCCGCCCGGAAACGGCGCGCGCCTGCCCATCCCACGGCCGCCCGTTCGGCCCGCCGGGGCCAGGTGCGCCCGCGCTGCCGCAGCCGCAGGAAGACCAGCGGTGGCAGGCCGCGCAGGACGGGCCGCGTCGAGACCGCCGCGACGACCTCCAGGACGTCACCGCCGCCGAGGTCCGCGTGCAGCCAGGACCAGCGGCGGGCGTTGCCGTGTCCGTATATACGGGCCGACGCGCCCGGCGCGCCCTTCAGCGTCAGGGTGCGCCCGCCGTGGCTGACCGTGCCGTCGTACGAGGCGCGGGCGGCCGGGAGGATCTGGGCGGCGGGCAGCAGGGGGCGCCGCCAGGACCAGCGCGGGAAGGTGAACAGCGGGGCGTCCTGCGGCTGTTCGGTCAGGTCCCAGGTGAACGCGCCCGCCATTCCGGTCAGCCGGCCCGGCCGGACCGAGACGTCTTCCGCGCTGAAGCCGTCCGCGTCGCCCTGCCACGGCTCGGGACCGAAGCGGGCGTGCTCGACCGGGCCGTCCTTGGGGAAGACCGCGACCCAGCCGTGGGCGTAGCCGCCCGAGCCGTCGGTGGGCGCGACCAGTTCGTGGTGGAGCCAGAGGCCGTCGCCGGTGGCCGGGTCGGTCGCGGTGGTGTACCAGACCTCGGTACGGCCGGGCTCGCCCTTCCAGCGTGGTGCGGCCAGAGCGTCGGCGCCCTCGCGGCGCGGGAAGCGGAAGCTCGCCAGGAAGGGGGCCAGGCCGGTGCCCAGGGGAAAGCGCAGGGTGCCCACGCCGACCCGCTCGCCCTCCTCGTACAAGGTGCAGGGCAGGACCGTCATCGAGCGGACCGGGCGCAGCGGTGTGACGGACTTCCAGCCGTCCAGGGTCAGCCGGCGCCCGTCCGCGGTGAAGGCGAGGCGGTAGCGGATGCGGCGGCGAGTCAGCGGGGAGATCTCCAACTCCCCCACCGCGTGGGGGTCGTCGGCCCAGCCCGCGATCCGGATCCGGCCGGTGAGGCGGGCCTCCGTCGTCCCGGCCGGGCGCAGGACGGTGTCCGCCGATGCCCGCAGGTCGAGGCGGCCCGCACGGGTACGGCCCTCGCCGTCGAGCCGGAACGTGCCGAGCAGCGTCTCCCGGAACTCCGTGCCCCGCCCGCTCATGCCAGGCCTTCCAGCATGATCCGCTCGGTGGCGGTCAGGTAGGCGTCCGCCGCCGTATGCGCGGCCCGGGGGTCGCACGCCGCCACCGCCTCGACGACCGGGGCGAGCCGCGCGTACGCCGCCTCCGGGTCGGTGAACGGCCCCACCAGCGCGGCCCGTACGGGAAGGTAGGCGTTGAAGAGGGTGTTGGTGAGGAGCGCATAGACCCGGTTGCCGGTGGCGCGGGCCAGCGCCCGGTGCACTTCGGCGTCGGCCAGCTGCACCGCGTCGCCGCCCTGCGACTCCCGTACGGCGTCGAGGAGTTGACGCAGCTCGGCAACGGCCCTGTCGTCGGAGCGGGCCGCCGCGCGTTCGGCGATCAGCGCGCCGATGCTGCGGCGCACCTCGAAGATCTCGCCGATCCAGTCCGGGCTGTGGCGCACCAGCATCGGCAGCAGGTCGGCGCCGCCCAGGCGCGCGTAGTCGCGGACGCGGGTGCCGACGCCGTGGCGGGTCTCCAGGAGTCCCGCCTGGACCAGTCGGCCGAAGGCGTGCTTGAGGGTGGTGCGGGTGACGCCGTAGCCGTCGGCGAGGCTGCGCTCGGGCGGCAGATAGCTGCCCGCCGGATGGCGGCCGGTGAGGATGTCCTCGCGCAGCCGGTTCTCCAGGACGTCGACGATGGTCTCGCGGGGCAGCGTCTCCACGTAGTCCCTCCCCAGGGTGGTGCCGAAGGTCGCGGCGTGGCTCAGTGGCTGAGCCACTGAACCAGTGGCGCTGCGACACCGTCAAGAGGTGCGCGACGAGAGGGGGCGATACGTCCGGAGAAGGCGATACGGACCGTTGCGGCCATGAACGCGCCCCCGTGTCCGCGCCGGATACGGCACCGCCCATAAAGGATCAAGAGCGTTCCGGAGAGGGCAAGGTCACAGCCCTTCCCCCTGCTGCACCTTTGCGCCACTGCCCTAGCATCTGAGCATGACGGTCCTGCCTGACGACGGGCTTTCGCTGGCCGCCGAGTTCCCTGATGCAACCCATGAGCAGTGGCAGCGCCTCGTGGAAGGCGTGCTGCGCAAATCGGGTAAAGATGTCTCGGGCACGGCTGCCGAGGAGGCACTGTCCACCCCGGTCGAGGACGGGCTCACCACCCGCCCCCTGTACACCGCGCGAGACTCCGCGCCCGATGCCGGTTACCCGGGCTTTGCCCCCTTTGTCCGGGGAAGCCGGGCCGAGGGCAACGCGGCGGACGGCTGGGGCGTACGACAGCGCCACGCCGGAACCGACCCCGCCCGGGTCAACGAGGCCGTGCTGGCCGATCTTGAGAACGGCGTCACCTCGCTCTGGCTGGCCGTAGGCCGGGGCGGCGTGCCGGTCTCCGGACTCGCCCGCGCCCTCGACGGCGTCTACCTCGACCTCGCACCCGTGGTCCTCGACGCGGGCGCCGACTTCGAGCCCGCCGCACGGGAGTTGCTCCGCCTGTACGAGGAGCGCGGCGTCCCCGCCGACTCCGCGCGCGGCTGCCTCGGCGCCGACCCGCTCGGCCACGAGGCCCGTACCGGCGAGGCGCTGGACGTGGCGCCCGCGGCCGGGCTCGCCCGGCTCTGCGACGAGCGGTTCCCGCGGCTGCGCGCGCTCACGGTGGACGCGCTGCCGTACCACGAGGCCGGCGGCTCGGCCGCCGAGGAGCTCGGTGCGTCGCTGGCCACCGGTGTCGCCTATCTGCGCGCGCTCACCGAGGCGGGCCTGTCCGTCGAGGCGGCCTGCGCCCAGCTGGAGTTCCGCTACGCGGCGAGCGCCGACCAGTTCCTGACCATCGCCAAGCTGCGCGCCGCGCGGCGGCTGTGGGCGCGGGTCGCCGAGGCGAGCGGGGCCCCCGCCGCCGGAGCGCAGCGCCAGCACGCGGTGACCTCGCCGGTGATGATGACGCGCCGCGACCCGTGGGTGAACATGCTGCGCACCACGGTGGCCTGTCTGGGTGCGGGCGTCGGCGGCGCGGACGCCGTCACCGTGCTGCCCTTCGACCACTCGCTCGGCCTGCCGGACGGCTTCGCGCGCCGCATCGCGCGCAACACCTCCTCGATCCTCCTGGAGGAGTCGCACCTGGCCCGGGTGATCGACCCGGCCGGCGGCTCCTGGTACGTGGAGCGGCTCACCGACGAACTCGCCCACAGCGCCTGGGGGTTCTTCCAGGCGATCGAGCGCGCGGGCGGCCAGGCCGCCGCGCTGCGCTCCGGGCTGATCCGCGAGCGGCTCGCCGCGACCTGGGCCGAGCGCAGCGCGAAGCTGGCGCGGAGGCGCGAACCGGTCACCGGCGTCAGCGAGTTCCCGCATCTCGCCGAGCGCGCCGTCGAGCGCGAGGCGGCCCCCGCCGAGCCCTCGGGCGGACTGCCGAAGGTGCGCCGCGACGAGGCGTTCGAGGAGCTGCGCGCCCGCTCGGACGCCCAGCTGGCCGCGACCGGGACCCGCCCGCGGGTCTTCCTCGCCGCGCTCGGCCCGGCCGCCGCGCACACGGGCCGGGCGACCTTCGCCTCCAACCTGTTCCAGGCAGGCGGCATCGAGCCGGTGCACGACCCGGTGTCGGTGGACGCGGCCACGGCCGCCGAGGCGTTCGCCGCCAGCGGCGCCACCGTCGCGTGCCTGTGCTCAAGCGACGCGCTCTACGACGAGCAGGCCGAGGCGGTCGCCGCCGCCCTCAGGTCGGCCGGCGCGACGCATGTCTACCTCGCCGGCCGCGGCGAGTTCACCGGTGTCGACAGCTACGTCTTCGCCGGCTGCGACGCGGTGGCCCTGCTCTCCTCCGCCCTCGACCGCATGGGAGTGGCGTCATGACGATCCCCGACTTCTCGGAGCTGCCGCTGGCTCCGGGCGCCGGCGCCGACGGTTCCGAAGACCAGTGGCGCACCGCCGTGAAGGAGTCCACCGGGAAGGCCGACGGCGATCTGCTGTGGGAGACCCCGGAGGGCATCGCGGTCAAGCCGCTCTACACCGAGCGCGACCTGGAGGGCCTGGACTTCCTCGGTACGTACCCGGGCGTGGCGCCGTATCTGCGCGGCCCGTACCCGACGATGTACGTCAACCAGCCCTGGACGATCCGGCAGTACGCCGGGTTCTCCACGGCCGAGGAGTCCAACGCGTTCTACCGGCGCAACCTCGCCGCCGGGCAGAAGGGCCTGTCGGTCGCCTTCGACCTGCCGACCCACCGCGGCTACGACAGCGACCACCCGCGGGTCACCGGTGACGTCGGCATGGCGGGCGTGGCCATCGACTCGATCTACGACATGCGTCAGCTCTTCGACGGCATCCCGCTGGACAAGATGACGGTGTCGATGACGATGAACGGCGCGGTGCTGCCGGTTCTCGCGCTCTACATCGTGGCGGCCGAGGAGCAGGGCGTACCGCCCGAGAAGCTGGCCGGGACCATCCAGAACGACATCCTCAAGGAGTTCATGGTCCGCAACACCTACATCTACCCGCCCAAGCCCTCGATGCGGATCATCTCCGACATCTTCGCGTACACCTCGCAGAAGATGCCGCGCTACAACTCGATCTCCATCTCCGGCTACCACATCCAGGAAGCGGGTGCGACGGCCGACCTGGAGCTGGCGTACACGCTCGCGGACGGTGTGGAGTATCTGCGGGCCGGGATCGAAGTGGGCCTGGACGTCGACGCGTTCGCGCCCAGACTCTCCTTCTTCTGGGCGATCGGCATGAACTTCTTCATGGAGATCGCGAAGATGCGGGCGGCCCGGCTGCTGTGGGCGCGCCTGGTCAAGCAGTTCGACCCGAAGAACACCAAGTCCCTCTCGCTGCGCACCCATTCGCAGACCTCTGGCTGGTCGCTGACCGCACAGGACGTGTTCAACAACGTCACGCGCACCTGTGTGGAGGCGATGGCCGCCACCCAGGGCCACACCCAGTCGCTGCACACCAACGCCCTGGACGAGGCGCTGGCCCTGCCGACCGACTTCTCGGCGCGCATCGCCCGCAACACCCAGCTGCTCATCCAGCAGGAGTCGGGCACCTGCCGGGTCATCGACCCCTGGGGCGGCAGCGCGTACGTGGAGAAGCTCACCTACGACCTGGCGCGGCGGGCCTGGCAGCACATCGAGGAGGTCGAGGCGGCCGGCGGCATGGCGCAGGCCATCGACGCGGGCATCCCCAAGCTGCGCGTCGAGGAGGCGGCCGCCCGCACCCAGGCGCGCATCGACTCCGGGCGCCAGCCGGTGATCGGCGTCAACAAGTACCGGGTGGACACCGACGAGCAGATCGACGTGCTCAAGGTCGACAACTCCTCGGTGCGCGCCCAGCAGATCGCCAAGCTGCGGCGGCTGCGCGAGGAGCGCGACGAGGCGGTCTGCCAGGACGCCCTGCGCGCGCTGACGAACGCCGCCGCATCCGGCACCGGCAACCTCCTTGAGCTGGCCGTGAACGCGGCACGCGCCATGTCGACGGTCGGCGAGATCTCGGACGCCCTGGAGAAGGTGTACGGACGGCACGCGGCGCAGACCCGTACGATCTCCGGCGTGTACCGCAACGAGGCAGGCGAGTCCCCCTCCGTGGAGCGCACCCGGGCGCTCGTGGACCGCTTCGACGAGGCGGAGGGCCGCCGTCCGCGCATCCTGGTCGCCAAGATGGGGCAGGACGGGCACGACCGGGGCCAGAAGGTGATCGCCACCGCCTTCGCCGACCTCGGCTTCGACGTCGACGTGGGCCCGCTGTTCCAGACGCCGGGCGAGGTGGCCCGGCAGGCGGTAGAGGCGGACGTGCACATCGTCGGTGTGTCGTCGCTGGCCGCCGGTCACCTCACCCTCGTACCGGCGCTCCGCGAGGAGCTGGCCGCCGAGGGCCGGGAGGACATCATGGTCGTCGTCGGCGGTGTCATCCCGCCGCAGGACGTCCCGACCCTCCTGGAGATGGGCGCCGCGGCGGTCTTCCCGCCGGGGACGGTCATCCCGGACGCGGCGTACGACCTGGTGACGCGGCTCGGCGCGGCGCTGGGCCACGACGAGCTGTAGCCGCCCGTGCGCATCGATCTCGACAGCTATGTCAAGGGTGTGCTCGACGGGAAGCGGGCGTTCGTCGCCCGCGCGATCACCCTCGTCGAGTCCACCCGCCCCGACCACCGCACGCTCGCCCAGCAGCTCCTCACCGAGCTGCTGCCGCACGCCGGGAACGCCCGGCGGATCGGCATCAGCGGGGTGCCGGGGGTGGGCAAGTCCACCTTCATCGACGCCTTCGGCACGATGCTGACGGGCCTCGGCCACCGGGTGGCGGTGCTCGCCGTCGACCCGTCCTCCACCCGTACCGGCGGCTCCATCCTCGGCGACAAGACGCGGATGGAGCGGCTCGCGGTGGACCCGGCGGCGTTCGTGCGGCCCTCGCCGAGCGCGGGCACCCTGGGCGGCGTCGCCAAGGCGACCCGCGAGTCCATGGTGGTGATGGAGGCGGCGGGCTATGACGTCGTCCTGGTGGAGACCGTCGGCGTCGGCCAGTCCGAGACGACGGTCGCCGACATGGTCGACTCGTTCCTGCTGCTCACCCTCGCGCGTACGGGCGACCAGCTCCAGGGCATCAAGAAGGGCGTCCTGGAGCTGGCGGACGTGATCGCCGTGAACAAGGCGGACGGGCCGCACGAGCGCGACGCGAAGTCGGCAGCGCGCGAACTGGCGGGCGCGCTGCGCCTGATGCACCCGGTCGACGCGGCCTGGACCCCTCCGGTGCTGTGCTGCAGCGCCCGCGAGTCCAGCGGCCTGGACACCGTCTGGGAGCGCATCGACCAGCACCGCACGCTCCTCGACTCCACCGGGCGCCTCGCCGCCAAACGCCGTGACCAGCAGGTCGACTGGACGTGGACGATGGTCCAGGACGAGCTGCTGGACCGGCTGCGCTCCCATCCGGCGGTACGCGACCTCGCCCCCGCCCTTGAGCGGCGCGTCCGCGACGGCGAGCTGACACCGACGCTGGCGGCGGAGCGGATCCTGAGCGCGTTCCAGGGGGAGCCGGGGGCGCCGGAGGGCGCGTGACCGTACCGCCCGTAACGGGAAGGCCCGGACCGCACACGGTCCGGGCCTTCCGTGTCGCTCAGGCCGGGACGGCCGCGAGCTCGGCGCCCTCGGCGGCGTGCAGCCGCTCGATCAGCGCCTGACGGGCCCGGGCCACCCGGGAGCGCACCGTCCCCACGGGGCAGTTGCTGACATGGGCCGCGTCCGCGTAGGGCAGCCCGAGGAGCTGGGTGAGGACGAAGGCCTCCCGGCGCTCGTCCGGGAGCGCCGCGAGGAGGTCGGCGAGGGCCACCCCGTCGTCGAACCCGGGCAGCCCCCGGGGCTGGGCCCGCTCGGCGGCCGACTGCCAGTCGTCGGTGTCGGACACCCGCGGCCGCGCGGCGGTGTACCGCAGGTTGTCGATCACTGCGCGGCGGGCGATCGAGAGCAGCCAGGTGCGGGCGGAGGAGCGGCCTTCGAAGCGGTGCAGGCTGCCGAGGGCCCGCAGGAAGGTGTCCTGGGTCAGATCCTCGGCGGCCTGCGGGTCGGCGCCGAGGTAGGTGACGTAACGGCGTACGTCACGGTGGAGCGCGCGGACGAAGTGCTCGACGGCTTCGGGGTCGCCCGTGCGGGCGGCGAGCGCCCAGGCCGTTATCGCCTGGTCCGTCGACTCGTCACGCGAGCGGGGCAGGGCAGGAGTGATCACCTGATGTCCTTCTCGGGAATCCGGGATCCGGACCGGCCCGCGAGGCGGGCGGGTCCGGTGAAGGGGTACGGCGGCACGAAGGTGTGCGGCCGATGCCCGGGGCGCCGGAGAGGACTCCGGGGACGCCGCGGGGAACCTGCTGTCGTCAGACGACAGCGGTCCCGGCGGGCGGACCCCGTGAGGTGATCGCGTGGACGAGGAAGAGCTGCCGGGGCGAGCGGACCGTACGATCGCGGCGGGCGCGCAGGCGCGGGGGCCGCGGCGGCGCGGCCGAGAGCGGGGTCAGCCGCAGCGGGGCGAAGAGCCAGCCTGCGAAGGCCCGCAGGACCCGGAAGGCTGCGCGCTCACCGTGCGCGAGCCACAGGCCGCACAGCAGCGCGGCGAGCAGGTGGGCGGCGAGCATGCCGGTGGAGGACATCCCCAGGGGCGTACCGGTCATGTCGTGGCCCATGGAACCCATATGGCTCATATGACCCGTGGACATCCCGCTCATCGGCATGTCCATGGGTGGCACGGCCGGGCGCGCGGTGGCCTGGGCCCACGAGAACAGCTCGTGCAGCACCGCCTGCGCCCCCACGGCGACGGCCACGACCGGCCCGAACCCGCGCTCGCGCCCCGCCAGGGCCCACGCCGTGGCGCCGGTCGCGACGAACCCGCACCCCAGCGCCCACCAGGGCACCGGAGCCTGGGACATGAGGGCGTGCCCGAGCGCGGTGAGCAGCACGCAGAGGGCCGCGAACATCGCGGCCCGCACAGTGCGGCAAGCGTCTCCGGCAGTCATGGCGCGCTCATCCTCGCATCCGCACCAGGCATTTCACCGGCGGGTTCGCACATTGATCCGCCGATTCCACCCTGAAAACATGCGTGATCCACCCCACACCAACGCGCCGGAACCCGGTGCCTGTTCGCGCCGACTACTGGGGGGAGCCCAGGGGTGTCAGCCCGGCCGGTGGCCGTGCGGGATGAGGCGGCCCATCGCCCGCCGGGCGGCGGGGACCAGACCGTGGGGGGTGGCTACGGGCGCCGCCCCGACCCCGACCGTGGCGCGCGGCGAGGGCGCGGCCGAGCCGTACCACTCGCACGGCGGCCCGGGTTGGCACTGACGGGCGTCGCCCTGCGCCTTCAGCGCCACACTGATCAGACTGAGCAGCAGTTCGACGTCCGCGTCGCAGTCGAGGAGCACGGTGAGCCAGGCGGATCCGGGCGTCACCCGGATCGCGGTGCTGCGCCGGAGCTCGGGCAGCAGCCGCTCTATCGCCGTGTGGGTGAGATGCAGATCGGCGGCGTAGTCGGAGTGGAAGTGCACCACCTCGTACTCCGTCGTGCGGAAGGCTTGCCCAACGGCGCACCGGGGCGGGCCACTTACCAGATTCGGCCATGTCTCCAACTGAGCCATGGCGCGATGGGCCGCGGTCATAACCCCATCCTCGCGCACGATTCACCCGCAGGACACCCCCTATCACGCTTCTCCCGGGCCGCTTGACCAATCCGTGCCCGAACCGCGATGGCCGGATTCAGTCCAGGGTGACCGGACCGTCGCCGGTCCTGGCCTGCGAGGTGCCCTCGGCCGACCCTTCTCCCTCTCCCCGCGCGGGCTTCCCGGGCGCACCGAGGTAACTCTGCAGCTCCAGCAGACCGCTTCCCTCGGCGGAGCCGTGGCGCCGGTCCTGGCCCTGGCCGGATCCGCTCAGGTTCTGCCGTACGGAGTCGAGGATCGTCAGGCCCTGGCCGACCAGGCCCGCCGCGATCTCGCCCAGGCCGTCGGCCCCGTTGAGCACGTTGACGTTGGCGCCCGCGAGACCTCCCGCTGCCTCCTTGACGATCTGCGGCAGTTGGTCGATCAGCATCCGGTCGAGCGCGACCCGGTCGTACGAGGCGGCCGCCTCGGCCTGGATCTTCATCCGCTCGGCCTCGGCCACGGCCAGCACCCTGATCCGCTCGGCCTCCGCCTCGGCGGGCTTGACGATCTCGGCCACCAGCTGCTGCTGGCGCAGCTTGGCCTGGCGCAGCGCCAGTTCGGTCTGGGCCGCGAGCACCTCCTGCTGGGCGTGCGCCTGGGCGAGCGGGCCGGCCTGGGCGGCCTTGGCCTGGGCACGGTCGACCTCGGCCGAGTACTCGGCCTTGACGACGGCGGTCTGGCGGGCGTATTCGGCCTGGTTGCGCGCCGCCACCTGCTCGGCCTCGACCGAGGCCTGGGTGGCCTGCGCCTGGGCGATCTGGGCCTGGCGCTGGATGGCCGCCTTGTGCGGGGCCGACATCGCCTCGATGTAGCCGGTGTCGCCGTCGTCGATCGACTGGATCTGGAGCGAGTCGACGATCAGGCCGATCTTCGCCATCTCCGACTTGGAGGTGTCCAGGACCTCGGCGGCCAGCTTCTGGCGCTCGGTCACGATCTCCTCGACGGTCATCGAGCCGATGATCGCCCGCAGATGACCGGCGAAGATCCGGCCGGTGAGCACCGACATCTGGTCCTGGTCGGAGAGGAAGCGCTGACCGGCGTTGACGATGCTCTCGTCGTCGTTGCCGACCTTGAAGGCGATGACGGCCCGTACGGTGAGCGCGATGCCCTGCTTGGTCACACAGGTCTCGGTGACCTCGGCCTCGCACATCGCGAGAGTCAGGAACCGCGTCTTGCGGAAGACGGGGAGCACGAACTTGCCGTGCCCCGTCACGACCCGGAACGGCGCTCCCCCGAGGCCTCGTCTGCCGCCCGAGATGAGCATCGCCTCGTCCGGGGCGGGCACGCGGTAACCGAACATCTGGGTCTCCCTTGTCTGTTGCCTGATGTGCTGATGAGCGGTCCCGAGGGGCCGGGCGGATTCAGCCGGTGCCGAGGCCCAGTTCGTCCAGCGGGTCGGCCCACTCGATGACGTCGACCTGACGCGTGCCACGGGACTCCACGACGAGGACCCTCGCCCCGCGCGGCAACGGCTCCTCGGACCAGGCGAGGAACGTCTCCGAGCCACCGCGGACCCGTACCAGGACCTCGCCGGGGCCGCCGGAACCACGGGTTCCGATCAGCACTTCGCCGGTGCAGCCGATCACGGCATCGTCCTGCTCCATGGCTGGACCGCCCCCCTTGTCACCGCGGAACCGGCCCTCTACGGTCCGGGGCCGCCCACATGTTCCGGACGCGCGACCGATCCGGACTTCTGACGATAGCTCCCCGCCCCCCGGGCAGCCCATCTCGGGTGCCTGACGGAGTCTGACGTTCGGATGCCAGAGCCCCTACACAACCGGCAAGTTATTTGCGAAATCTGACACAACCCTGAAACCAGAGTGTCTTGTTCGGCCAGAGTGCCACCGGGAGACTGGAAGACAAGATCTACTGCGTCACGCCGGGCCCCACCCCGGAAGGGCGCCGAAGCACCATGCGACACCCCGAGGCCGAGCTTCATGAACCAGGTGGGGCTGTTCCCCGGGACTGCCGGTCAGGCGGCGGCGAGCCGATCCACTCGCCGGACCGCGTGACAGGCCGGCGGCGCCTGCGGGAGTGCCTGCACGCCGCCCGCACGATCACTGCCAGGACGCCGCGGGGGCGTCCTCAGCATGTCTCGCTGGGAGAGTTCTTGATGATCACACGCAGAAATGCGATGAAGGCCGGCGTCGCGCTCACCGGTGCCGTGGGGGGCGCGGGACTGCTGATTCCGGCCCTGAGCAGCGAGGCGCAGGCTCAGGCCACCGACATCGACCCGACCACCATCCCCAAGTTCGCCCTGGAGATGCCGGTCCCGGAGACCCTGAAGCCGGACCGCATATCGGGCACGACGTCGTACTACAGCTTTGAGATGAAAGAGGTCCAGACCGAGATCATCCCGGGCAGGCAGACGACCGTCCGCACCTTCGACGGCCACTTTCCCGGCCCGTGGATCAAGGCCTGTTCGGGCCACCGCGTGGTGGTGACGCAGAAGAACGACCTGCCGACGCCGACCTCGATCCATCTGCACGGCGGCCACGTCCCGGAGTCCAGCGACGGCACGCCGATGGACCTCATCCAGCCGGGCGGCGAGAAGACCTACACGTACCCGAACAGCCAGCCCAACGCGAACCTGTGGTTCCACGACCACGCGCACCACGTCGAGTCGGAGAACGTCTTCCGCGGTCTGACCGGCTTCTACACGCTGATGGACCTGCCGGAGAAGGCGCTTGGGCTGCCCTCGGGCGCGTACGACGTCCCGATCGCCATCCGCGACGCCCGCTTCGACGACAACGGGCAGCTCGTCTACCAGATGAACGACTTCCGGGGCCGCAACGTCATCCTCGCCAACGGCAAGGCGTGGCCGTACTTCGAGGTCGCGGCGCGCAAGTACCGCTTCCGGCTGTACAACACGGCCAACATGCGGTTCTTCACCCTGAAGCTGTCGGACGGCTCGACCGTCCAGCAGATCGGTGGGGACGGCGGCCTGCTGGAGGCCCCGGTGACCACCGACACGATCTCGCTGACCGCCGGCGAGCGCGCCGACGTCGTCATCGACTTCTCCAAGTACCCGGTGGGCACCACCCTGCAGATCGTCAACACGGAGAACGTGCCCGTGGGCGTGCCCCCCACGCCGGTGCTCCAGTTCCGGGTGACCCGCAAGGCCGCGGACTACAGCCGCGTCCCGGCGAAGCTGCGCACCCTGCCCGCGCTGCCGACGCCGACGGTCAACCGCAACGTCGTCCTGCGCGTGGACGAGGGCGTCGCGGACGGCATGGGGTACATCGACGAGAAGGTGTACGACGGCAACCGCGTCGACAACACCATCAAGTACGGCGACACCGAGGTGTGGACGGTCAGCAACGTCAACCAGCGGGTGCCGCACAACTTCCACATCCACCTGGTCCAGTTCCGGGTGCTGGAGCGCAACGGCGTGCCGGTGACGTCCGGGCCCGAGTCCGGGCTCAAGGACACGGTCCGGCTGATGCCGGGCGAGAAGGTGAAGGTGCAGGCCACCTTCACCGGCTACCGCGGCAAGTACGTCTACCACTGCCACATGTTCGACCACGCGGCGATGGGCATGATGGCGACGATGGAAGTCGTCTGAGTCCGACGCCCGTCACCCAGCGGCGGGGGCACTCCGGGAATCCTCCCGGGGCGTCCCCGCCCGCCCCTGGTACGGCCGTGTCGCGACCCCGCCCCCTGCTGGCTCCTGCGCCCCCGCCAGGCAGCCCGGAGGGTACCCATGGCAGCGGGCCGCGGCGCGGTCAGGGCGGCGGGCGGACCGGTTCACCGGATCCGCCCGCCGTCCGCCCACCCCGGCGTTCTACGACTTGGGTTGGCGGTACGAGCCGTAGTGCGGCCGTCTGCCGTTCTGGGCGTCGGCGTAGAGCCGGAAGAAGCGGTCGCCGTAGACGGGGCTGTAGGTGATCTGGTTGTACCGGGGATCGGACTCCGGCACGTCCATACCGCCGCCGTGGTAGCCGCCGACGTTCCCGATGATCACGCCGGTGCCGGCGTCCCAGTCGACGTCCGAGAACCACGGCCCGCCGGAGACCCCGCCCCACATCCCGGCGCACACGACCCGCATCTGCCGGAACCCGGACAGCGGCCCCGACCGCGCCGCGCAGCGCACCGGCCGGTCCGCCGGATTGCGCCCCACCCGGGGATAGCCGAGCATCGTCACGTTTTGACGGTAACCGGGCGTTCGGACGAGGTGGTTGGCCCCCACGACGTCCTGTACGTCCCTGCCGTCGGCCGACGGCGCCAGCCGGGCGAAGGAGTAGTCCAGGTCGGAGACGGCCCCCTTGCTGTTGCGGACGTACTGGTCGTCCACGAACCAGTCGGTGACCCGGTAGAACCCGTACGGCTGGTCGGCCAGCCCACTGCGCGAGCGGTACTGCGGTACGAAGACGGCCCGCCCGCCCGCACAGTGGCCCGCAGTCAGAATCAGGTCGTGGCCACCGCTCTCCACCACGCTCGCCGAGCACTTGTGCGCGCGCATCTCGCCGGTCGTCGGGTCCGGGCCCGCGGAGGTGAACAGCACGCCGACGGAGGCGATCCCGGGGATGTGCTCGGCGCTCGGCATGCCGGGCACGGAGGCCGGGGGCCCGGGCGTACCGGCCGGGGCGCCGTCCGAGTCGGGGTGTCCGGGGTCGGTGGCGGAGGAGATGCGCCCCGGGGTCCAGAAGCCGAGGACGTCGGCGTCCGACCAGCCGTCGTCGCCGGGAGCGGCCCCCTCGCCCGTACGGGACGTCACATCGGGCGCCGGGCCGGGTGCCTGGGCCGCGTCGGCAGGGGCCCCGCCTGTCAGCAGGAGCGCCCCCGAGGCGGTGAGGCTGAGCCCCAGCCGCAGCCCCAGGCTCAGGCCCAGGCTCAGGCCCAGCCCTGATCCTGGGCCGGAGCCGGAACCTGGCCGCAGTCGGAGAAGATTCATGAGCGACATCCTGCCCGAATCATCCGCATGTGCTCCTGAGGCTCAACGGATGTGCTCAGTCGCGTGCGCAGCGGCGCTCGAACGCCCGCCAGTCCGCCTCCAGCCGCCACTGGAGGGCGGCCTTGGGGCTGGCGGCCAGGAACGTCCGGCACACGGCACCGGGCCTCCGGTCCGGGTCGGGCGTGTCGCTCCGGCAGGGCGCGGCGAAGCTGTCGTACCGGTCCTGCTCCTGCCACAGGTTCGCCCCCTCGACGAAGGCGTGGTCCAGCGAGGCACGCGCGGAGGTCCGCAGCTCCTCGATGCCCAGGCCCTGGTCGGTGACGCCCAGTTGGAAGACATCGGTGAGGCTGCTGCGGCTGACGCCCGGGTCGTCGGTGGCCAGCGCGAGGGGCACCCCGGCATCGAGATAGGTGTGCAGGGGGTGGCGGTCGCCGTCGACCCGGAGGATCTGGGCATGGCTGATCAGGGGTGCCTCGACCAGGACGTGCCGCCTGCGCATCCGGGCCGCCAGGGCCTGGTGGCCGCGCTCGTGGACGAGATCGACACCGTGTCCGACGCGGTCGGCGCCCGCCACGTCGACGGCCTGGGCGATATGGAAGGCGAGATCGCGACGACTGACCCCGTTCAGGCCCTCGACCAGCTCACCGGCGTGCAGGCTGACGTGCACGGACGGGGCCCGGGACTTGAGGAAGCCGATCATCTTCATGTGCAGGGTGTAGTCCCGCAGGGCGACCGGGGCGTCCTCGGGCTGGACCATGTTGACGCCGACGACCCGGCCGATCCGGCGGCGGGCGAGCTCGAAGCCGAGGATCTGCTGGGCGAACACATGGCGGGCGGCCTGGGCGCGGCCGACCTGGTAGTCGAAGCGGATGACGACGGAGCACCCGCGCGGCGCGGGCGCACGGTCGCAGCCGAGGAGTTTGCGGTAGTCGGTGAAGCTCTGGTCGTAGGCGGCCGCGGCCTGCTGAACGATCTCCTGGAACCGGGGGTCCCGGGTGAGGGCGTCGTGGAACTCCGCCAGGCCGGACGGCCCTGGGTCCGCCGGATGCACCCGGTCGACCAGCCGCCGGAGCGGCTCGGCCGCCACGGTCACCAGCGTCTCCACGTACGTGGTCCGCTCCCGCGCGGCATCCCGGGCCACCTCGGCCAGCATGTCCGCGTCGTGGCCCGCCGCGGCCTCGGCGAACTTCCCGAAGGTGGCGAAGAAGTGGTCGTGGCCGGGCTGCGGGTCACCGTCGGGCGGCAGCACGAAGCCGCGCATCGACCAGGCCCGGACGACCTCGCGGCGGAACGGCCCGGGACGTGTGGCGTCCTGGGCGGGCCGCTGTCCGGGGCCGCACGGCTGGGGTCCGGGGGTGACGACGTACGTGGTGGCGTCCACGCACTTGCGGTCACGGGCGGCGTACCCGATGAGCGACTCCGCGCGGACGGCACCGCCGAGGTGATGATGCAGGTCACCACCCTTGGGGAGGTCCCGTAGGAGGCGGGCGAGGTAGGCGGGGGTGCCGGTGGCGGGCGCCAAGTGATGTTGGGGGTGGATTGGTTGGGCCTGGTGCGGGTGGGCCTGGCTCAGGTCGGGCCGGGGTGAGTGGGCCTGGGGCGAGTGGGCCTGGGGCGAGTGGGCCTGGGGCGAGTGGGCCTGGCTCAGGTCGACCCGGGGCGAGTGGGCCTGGCCTGGGTCGACCCGGGCCGGGTCGGACTGGCTCGGGTCGGCCTGACGCAGCCCGGCCTGACTCGGGTCGACCTGACGCAGCCCGGCCTGACTCGGGTCGACCTGGCTCTGTTCGCTGCGGCTCTGATCGGCCCCGATCTGTTCAATGCCACTCTGTTCGGTCCCGCCCGCGACGCCAACGCGGCCCGGCCCGGCGACCGCCGCCACCGGCAGCACGCTCACGGCCAGCCCGAGCGCGGTCGCCCCGGCCAGCACCGACCACCGCAGCCGCAGTTTCTTCTCCATGGCCTGTCCCTCTCCCTTCCCTCCACCCTCCCGGCCCATACTCACTACGGGGCACACCGGAACCGCCCGACGCGCGCACGGCAGGCCCCCGTGTGGCCGACACGCGGCGGTCGTCCCGCGCCGGGGAGCCCGGCAGTGACTACGGTGATCCGCGTTCCCCGCCGAACGCCGAAGGGAGTACTCCCGTATGCGCGGTACGTCCTGGCTCCGGGTGCTCGTCGCGACGCTGCTCCTTCTCGTCGCGGCTCCGGCCACGGCCGGTGCGGCGAGCCCCCGCCCCGCACCCGTCGTCCTCTTCCCCGCCTTCCACCTCACCAAGCTCACGGTGAACGTCGGCGGCCAGACCTCGGCGCCCGGCTGCCCCCGCTCCGGCAGTTTCGAGGACTGGTACCTCAACGACCGTCCGAGCACCGTTTTCAGCCAGGTCTGCCAGGACCGGCTGCTGACCCTGCGCTACGACGCGGACCGTACCGGACCGGTGCCGTCGCGCCTCTCGGAACAGCAGGGCGTGACGGTACGGATCAAGGAGTACGGCAGCACCCGCAGCGCCCCCTTCTACGAGCCTCTCTACCGCACCCTCGAAGCCGCCGGCCTGCGGCGGGACCGGGGCATCCGGGTCGCCGGGTACGACTCCCGGCTCACTCCGGACCTGGGCGGCTTCCTCTCCCGTACGCGCGAACTCGTCGAGAACACCTACCGCGCCAACGGCAACCGCCCGGTCCACCTGATCGGCCACTCCAACGGGCCGCTGTACGCGCAGTACCTGCTCACCCACACCTCACAGGCCTGGCGGGACACCTACATCCACGGCTTCACCCCGATCGCGGGCAACTTCCCCGGCCAGGGCCTGCTCTACCCCACGCTGTTCACCGGGCTCAACATCCAGGACTTCGGCTACCCCACCACCAAGGAGAACGCCGAGAGCAGCGCCCGTATGTATCTGAGCGCCCCGTCGACGTACATGAGCGCGTCCGACCCCGGGGTGATGGGCGACCGGGAGACGGTACTCAACGACCGCTCCAGCGGCCGCAGTTACACCCCGCGCGGCTACCGCCGACTACTGACGGACGCCGGACTCCCACCGGCGGCCCGCGCCCTGGCCGACCACTACATCGGCTTCGTACGGTTCACCGACCCGCGCGACTTCCCGAACGTCGACGTGTACGCGGAGAAGGGCTCGGGCCTGCCCACCACCGTGGGGGCGCGGCTGCCGGACCTGACGGTGGGCCGGCTCGCGAGCGGGGCCGAGTTCCTCCACCGCGACGGCGACGGCAACCAGGAAGACCTCACCAACGACGCGGTCCTGGCCTGGCGCGCGATGCCCTGCCACCACTTCAGCCTCACCGACAACCCGGGCGTCGACCACTTCGCCCTACCCGGCGACCCCAACGTCCTGACCCGCCTCACCACCGACCTGCGCCGCCCACGCACGCACTGCCCGGCGGGCCGGTGAACACTTCACCGGCGACCGGCGCAACTTCCGCTGACCTCACCCGGAGGCACCCCATGAAGATGCTCATCAACGTGGCCGAAACCGTCGTCGCCGACGCCCTTCGCGGGATGGCGGTCGCGCATCCGGAGTTGACCGTCGACGTGGAGAACCGGGTGATCGTGCGGCGGGACGCGCCGTTCGCCGGGAAGGTCGGGCTGGTGTCCGGGGGCGGGTCGGGGCACGAGCCGCTGCACGGTGGGTTCGTGGGGCGCGGGATGCTCGCCGCCGCGTGTCCCGGTGAGGTGTTCACCTCGCCCGTGCCGGACCAGATGGTGCGGGCCGCGGCCGCCGTGGACAGCGGGGCCGGGGTGCTGTTCGTCGTCAAGAACTACACCGGTGACGTCCTCAACTTCGACATGGCCGTGGAGCTCGCCGAGGACGAGGGCGTACAGATCGCCAAAGTGCTCGTCGACGACGATGTCGCCGTGACCGACAGCCTGTACACCGCGGGGCGGCGCGGCACCGGAGCCACCCTCTTCGTGGAGAAGATCGCGGGCGCGGCGGCCGAGGAGGGCGCGCCCCTGGAGCGGGTCGAGGCCATCGCCCGCCGGGTGAACGCGAGCTCGCGCAGCTTCGGCGTCGCGCTCAGCGCCTGCACCACCCCCGCCAAGGGCAGCCCGACCTTTGATCTGCCGCCCGGCGAGCTGGAGCTCGGCGTCGGCATCCACGGCGAGCCCGGGCGCGAGCGGCGGCCCATGATGACCTCCCGGGAGATCGCGGACTTCGCCGTGGACGCCGTCCTGGAGGACCTCAAGCCGTCGAGTCCCGTCCTGCTCCTTGTCAACGGCATGGGGGCGACGCCGCTCCTGGAGCTTTACGGGTTCAACGCCGAGGTGCACCGGGTGCTGGCCGAGCGGCGCGTCCCGGTGGCCCGCACGCTCGTGGGCAACTATGTGACCTCCCTCGACATGGCGGGCTGCTCGGTGACGCTGTGTCAGGCCGATGAGGAGCTGCTGCGGCTGTGGGACGCGCCGGTGAACACGCCCGCCCTGCGGTGGGGTTGCTGACCACCGTGGCCCGATCCGGCCCCGGCCCGCATCCCATCCGTACACCTACACCTACACCTACACCTACACCCACGCCTCAAGGAGGGCTCGTGCTCGACGCCGCTTTCTTCCGTCGCTGGATGACCGTGACGGCCTCGGCCGTGGACCGGGAGGCGGCGCGGCTGACCGAACTGGACTCGGCCATCGGCGACGCCGACCACGGCACCAACCTCCAGCGCGGTTTCACCGCCGTCACCGCCGTCCTGGAGAAGGAGGCCCCGGACACCCCCGGCGCCGTACTCGCCCTCGCCGGACGGCAGTTGATCTCGACTGTGGGCGGCGCGTCCGGACCGCTGTACGGGACGCTGCTGCGCCGCACCGGCAAGGCGCTCGGCGACCGGGCCGAGGTGAGCCGGGAGGAGCTCGCCACCGCGCTGGGCGAGGGTGTGGCGGCGGTGGCGCAGCTGGGCGGGGCCGCCGCCGGGGACAAGACGATGCTGGACGCGCTGATCCCGGCCGTCGACGCGCTCGGGGAGTCCTTCGCGGCGGCGGGCGCGGCGGCGGAGGCCGGGGCGCTCGCGACCGTGCCACTCCAAGCCCGCAAGGGCAGGGCCAGCTATCTGGGCGAGCGTTCCATCGGCCACCAGGATCCGGGCGCGACCTCGGCCGCGCTGCTCATCGCGGGGCTCCAGGAGGCCGTCGCATGAGCGGGGGCGAGGCCAACGGACTCGTCGGGGTCGTGCTCGTCTCCCACAGCGCGGAGGTCGCCTCCGCCGTCGCCGCGCTCGCGACGGGTCTCGCGGGCGGCGGCGCGACCGCTCCCGTCGCGGCGGCGGGAGGCACCCCCGACGGCGGCCTCGGCACCAGCTCCGAGCTCATCGCGGAGGCGGCGGCCGCCGTCGACCGGGGTGCGGGCGTGGCGGTCCTGGTGGACCTGGGCAGCGCGGTGCTCACCGTGAAGGCGCTCCTTGCCGAGGGCGACGAGCTCCCGGCGGGGACGCGGCTCGTCGACGCCCCCTTCGTGGAGGGTGCGGTGGCGGCCGTCGTGACCGCCTCGGCCGGGGCGGATCTGGACGCGGTGGAGGCGGCGGCCTCGGAGGCGTACGGCTACCGGAAGGTGTGATCCGCAGTGGCGGAGGGTGTGATCCGCGGCACGTGAGCGAGAGCCCGGCGGAATGTTCCCGCCGGGCCCTCGGGCGTCCGGCCCACGAGCGGTCGAGGGATCGCCACGCCTCTTTATGCAACTTGTTGCACAACCGCGTCCCGTGCTCTACAACTGGAGCGACGACACCGCCGTACCTGGAGGCGCCCCCATGAGCGACTACCCCCACCTGCTGAGCCCCCTCGACCTCGGCTTCACCACGCTTCCCAACCGGGTGCTGATGGGGTCCATGCACATCGGGCTCGAAGAGGCCGAGAACGGGTTCGAGCGGATGGCGGCGTTCTACGCCGAGCGGGCGCGCGGCGGGGTCGGCCTCATGGTCACCGGCGGCATCTCCCCGAACGACGCGGGCCGCCCGTACGAGGGCGGCGCCAGGCTCACCACCGAGGCGGAGGCCGCCCAGCACCGTACGGTCACCGACGCGGTGCACGCGGCGGGCGGGCGGATCGCGATGCAGATCCTGCACTTCGGCCGGTACGCCTACCACCAGGACCTGGTGGCGCCGAGCGCGCTCCAGGCCCCCATCAGCCCCTTCGTGCCGCACGCCCTGACCGACGACGAGGTCGAGCAGACGGTCGAGGACTTCGTCCGCGCGGCCGAGCTGGCCAAGTCCGCCGGGTACGACGGCGTCGAGATCATGGGCTCCGAGGGCTATCTGATCAACGAGTTCATCGCGGGCGCCGTGAACCGGCGCACCGACCGGTGGGGCGGCTCGTACGAGAACCGGATGCGCTTCCCCGTCGAGATCGTCCGCCGCACCCGCGAGCGCGTCGGCGACGACTTCATCCTCATCTACCGGCTCTCCATGCTGGACCTGGTGCCCGGCGGCTCCACCCTGGAGGAGGTCGTCACGCTCGCGCGGGCGATCGAGGCGGCCGGGGCGACCCTCATCAACACCGGCATCGGCTGGCACGAGGCCCGTATCCCCACCATCGCGACCTCGGTGCCGCGCGGCGCGTACACCTGGGTGACCAAGAAGCTGATGGGGTCCGTCTCCATCCCGCTGATCACCAGCAACCGCATCAACACCCCGGAAGTGGCGGAGCAGTTGCTCGCCGAGGGCCGGGCGGACATGGTGTCGATGGCACGGCCGTTCCTCGCCGACCCCGAGTTCGTCGCCAAGGCGCGGGCCGGACGGTCCGAGACCATCAACACCTGCATCGGCTGCAACCAGGCCTGTCTGGACCACACCTTCAGCGGGAAGATCACCTCCTGCCTGGTCAACCCGCGCGCCTGCAACGAGACCGAGCTGATCCTCTCCCCCACCAAGCGCCGCAAGAGCCTCGCCGTGGTCGGCGCGGGCCCGGCCGGGCTCGCCTTCGCGGTCTCGGCGGCCGAGCGCGGCCACGCGGTCACCCTCTTCGACGCGGCCGCGGAGGTCGGCGGCCAGCTGAACATCGCCAAGCGGGTGCCCGGCAAGGAGGAGTTCGACGAGACGCTGCGCTACTACCGTACGCAGCTGGAACTGCGCGGCGTGGACGTCCGGTTGAACACCACGGCGACCGCCGAGGAGCTCACCGCGGGCGGCTACGACGAGGTCGTCGTCGCCACCGGCGTGACGCCCCGCACCCCCGAGATCCCCGGCTCCGACCACCCCAGCGTCCTCACCTACCTGGACGTGCTGCGCGACGGCGCCCCGGTCGGCGAGCGCGTGGCGATCGTCGGCGCGGGCGGCATCGGCTTCGACGTCGCCGAGTTCCTCACCGACGGCGGCGACGCGGCGAGCCTGGACCCCGAGACGTACTTCCGGCAGTGGGGCGTCGACACCTCGTACGGCGAGCGCGGCGGGCTGCGCGCGCCCGAGCGGCCCAAGCCCCCGCGCGCGGTGCACCTGCTCCAGCGCAAGACCTCCAAGGTCGGCGCGGGCCTGGGCAAGACGACGGGCTGGATCCACCGCACCGAGCTCAAGCACCGCGGCGTGACGATGGTGCCGGGCGTCAGCTACGACCGGATCGACGACGCCGGCCTGCACATCACCGTCGACGGCAACTCCACGGTGCTGCCGGTGGACACCGTGGTCCTGTGCGCGGGGCAGGAGCCACGGCGCGACCTGTACGAGGAGCTGGCGGCGGCGGGCGTCAGCGTGCACCTGATCGGCGGCGCGGACGTCGCCGCCGAGCTGGACGCCAAGCGCGCCATCGACCAGGGCACCAGGCTGGCGGCGGCCCTCTGAGGACCCGGGCGGCGCGGCGGAATCTAGGATGCGGTCATGTCCCTCCCGTACGCGATCCTGACCGCCCTGCTCGAAAAGCCCTCGTCGGGGCTTGAGCTGACCCGCCGGTTCGACAGGTCGTTCGGCTTCTTCTGGTCCGCGACGCACCAGCAGATCTACCGCGAGCTGGGCAAGCTGGAGCAGTCCGGGTCCATCCGCGCGCTGCCGTCCGAAGCCCCGGCGCGCGGCCAGAAGAAGGAGTACGAGGTCCTGCCCGCGGGCCGTGCGGAGCTCGCCGCGTGGGCGGCCGCCGGGCAGGAACCGCGCCCGATGCGGGACCCGCTGCTGCTGCGGATGCGGGCGGCGGCGGTGGTCGGCACGGACGGGCTCACCGCCGAGCTGCGCCGCCATCTCGATCTGCACGAGCAGCAGTTGGAGATGTACGAGGGGATCGAACGGCGGGACTTCCCGCCGGAGCGGGACAGCGAGCAGGACCGGCTGCGGCACCTGGTGCTGCGCGGCGGCATCGAGCTGGAGACGTTCTGGATCCGCTGGCTGACGCAGGCGCTGGATACGGTGGACGGGGAGGAGTGAGCCCGGCCCCGAGTGGCGGATGAACACCGCCCCACTGACGTTGTATTATGCAACTAGCCAGTGAGAGGACCAGCCGTGCCCAGCCGAGATCATTCGGTCACCACCATCCAGCGGGAGCTGACCGCGTTCGCCCGCCGCGCCCGGGCGGCCGCCGCGCGCATGCACCCCGAGCTGTCGCTGGTCTCCTTCACCCTGCTGTCCCACATGGAGGACCAGCAGGGGTGCCGCGCGACCGACCTCGCCGCGTACTACATGCTCGACAAGTCGACCATCAGCCGGCAGATCGCGGCCCTGGAGAAGCTGGGGTTCATCGAGCGCCGCACCGACCCGGCCGACCACCGCATCCAGCTGCTCCACCTCACCGCCGCCGGCACCGAGAAGCTCGCCGAGGCGGCGGTGCTGCGGCGGCACGCCTTCCACGAGCGGCTCGCGGACTGGGAGGAAGCCGACCTCGACCGGTTCGCCGCGTATCTGCTCCGCTACAACAGCACCGCCCCCGACGGGGCTTGACGCCTGCCGACCGCCGCGACCGCGGTGAGCAGCCGCTCCGGCCCCGAGTCCTTGAGCAGGAACCCCGAGGCGCCGGCCCGCAGCGCGGAGTACACGTACTCGTCGAGGTCGAACGTGGTGAGGACGAGGATGCGCGGCGCCGGGTCCTCGGCGTCCGCGAGGTCCGCCCGGTGGCGGTGGTGCCGTTCATCCCGGGCATCCGGATGTCCATCAGGATCACATGGGGGCGCATACGCGCCGCCTGGGTGACGGCCTCCTCGCCGTCGCTCGCCTCGCCGACGTATGGAGCCGCTCCCGGCCCGGAACCCCGCGAACAGCCAGACCGCGCCGAGGGCCCCGGCGCAGCTGATGGAGATGCGGGCGGGGCGGGTGGCGGCCACCGTGTAGCACGCGATCATCCCGCCGTACGTGCCGACGACCGGCCAGCTCCCCAGCGCGATGTAGAGCGTCCACGTCGCGATGGCGAAGAGGCAGACTCCCACCGGCGCCTTGGAACGGAAGGCGCACGCCATGTTGATGATCACGGCGAGCGCGTATCCGGCCAGGTCGGGCGGGGGTTGCCCCTGGCTGGACTCCCCCCGGCCCAGCAGCACGGCGACACCGTCTGTGCCAGCGCGACGAGTCCATCGGCGGCAACGGGGCGGATCCGCGTCACCGCAGCCTGATTGCAGGTCAGACGCGCGGCGTCAACCAGTCGCGGTGCACGGACTACCGCAGGGGTTGCAGACGGATCCACTCCTTCCGGAGCGGTTCGAAACCCGTTTGTCACCGCCGTCCGCCGATGTTGGAGTGGGCGCATGGACAACGAAGAAGTGCTGGCCCTGTTCGACCGGCAGATGCGCGAGACCTCGCCGCCCGACGGCCCCGGTGCCCGGGTCGAGCGCGCGGGCCGGGTCGTCCGGCAGGTCGGACCGGATCCCGTCTGGAACGGGATCCTCTGGTCGGACCTCGACGAGGCGTCCGCCGACCGCGAGATCGCCGAGCAGGTACGGCACTTCGCCTCGTCGGCCCGCGAGTTCGAGTGGAAGCTGTACGCGCACGACGCCCCGGGCGACCTCGGCGGGCGGCTGCTGGCGGCCGGGTTCACGGCCGAGCCCGCCGAGGCCCTGATGGTCGCGGAGACCAAGGACCAGCTCGGTGAGGTGGCGCTGCCCGAAGGCGTCGAGCTGGTGCCGGTGACCGACGCGGCCGGGGTCGCGCTGATGACGGCCGTCCACGAGCAGGCGTTCGGCGACGACGCCTCCAGGACCGCCCGGCGCATGGAGCTCCAGCTCGCCGAGGCCCCCGACACCCTGGTCGCGGTGGTGGCGATGGCGGACGGGGTGCCGGTGTGCGCGGCCCGGATGGAGCTGATTCCGGGTACGGAGTTCGCCGGGCTGTGGGGCGGCGGCACCACCGAGGCCTGGCGCGGCAAGGGCATCTACCGGGCGCTGGTCTCCTACCGCGCCCGCGTCGCCGCCGAGCGCGGCTACCGCTTCCTCCAGGTCGACGCCTCCGACCAGAGCGCCCCGATCCTGCGCCGCCTGGGCTTCTCGCGGCTGAGCACGACCACGCCGTACGTCCACCAGCCGTAGCCGGGGCGCCCGTTGGGGTCAGCGGGCGTAGACGGCGACGAAGTCGCGGGTGGCCTGGTTGTAGTAGCGCTCCGGGGGGTTCTCGAAGTCGAGGATGTTGGTGGGCGCGGGGTCGTCCGGGGTGCGGCTGCCGTCGTAGCTCATGAAGGACGGCCAGGCGCGGTTCATGTCCAGGGGCATGGCGCGGACCGCGCCCGCGCGCTCCATCAGCTCGGCGAGCGTACGGGCCGACAGGGCCTGGCCGACGACCATGATCACATCGCCCTCGGCGGTGACGCCGACGCCGGAGCGCGCCACGTACATCCTGCTCTGGTCGGTGGCGCCCCACTTGGCGTCGTTGTCGATGTCGGGCACCACCCGGCCGCCGTCGACCATCAGATCGAGGCACTGGCGCACCCCCACGACGTCCGGGGTCATCCGCACATCCCGTCCCCAGATACCGATGCGGATCGAGCCGTCGCGGTAGAAGACCTCGGAGGCGGCGCCGTCGCGGAGCTCGCCCGCGGTCTTCCCTGCGAGGTAGAAGCCGCCCCGGGAGCCGCCGTCGGTGATCTTGAAGCCGCCGTTCCATGACGCCACCAGGCCGGTGCGCTGCCCCTTGGGGATGCTGGGCGGGACGGCGAAGGACCCGCCCGGCTCGCGCAGTCCGGGGTGCAGCTGGAAGCGGGAGTCCTTGGCGCTGACCCAGGCGACGGCCGCCTCGTACGAGGTGTGGGCGCCGTCGGGGCGCAGATAGGTGCCCTGCACGATCGGTCGGCCGCGGGCCGAGACCAGTGCGCGCCAGACGCCTTCGCCCGCCAGCGCCGGGGCGACCAGCGGCCGCATCGGGGCCCTCAGCGGCGGCCCACCGCGCGCCGCGACCGGTGGGGCGACGGCGGCCTTGCGCATCCGGGCCAGCGACTCGCCGGGCAGCGACCCGCCGATCTTCGGCGGGTCCATCTCGTACTGGAGGTTCTCCAGCTCGTCGACGACGAAGCCCAGCTCGTGCTCGCGGGCCCAGCCCGCCAGGCGCGCGGCCGTGCTGTCGTCACCCGGATAGGTCAGGGCCTCGCGGACCGACCAGCCCACGGTCCCGGCGCCGAGCACGCACACCGCCAGCGTGGAGCGGACGGCCAGACGGCGCCGGCGCCGCTGGGGCGGCGTCAGATCGCGGCGGTGTCTCCACGGCAGCAGCCGGCGACGGGCCATGGCGCTCCCTCTCCGAGGTGGGGTTCCGGGCGGACACGCATCCGAAATGCCCAGATATGTGACTTCTTTCTGCTATAACCCGATCGCCGGTAACCTAATCAGCCATCACACTGGGCGGCATGGCCGAGAAGCGCAGCGCGGGGCTCCTCCTCTACCGGACCGCACCGAGCGGCGTCGAAGTGCTGATCGGGCACATGGGCGGACCGTTCTGGTCCGGCCGCGACGAGGCCGCCTGGTCGATCCCCAAGGGTGAGTACGGCCCGGAGGAGACGCCGGAGGCGGCGGCCCTGCGCGAGTTCGAGGAGGAGCTGGGCCTGCCCGCCCCCGAGGGCACCCGGGTGCCGCTCGGCGAGTCGCGGCAGGCCAATGGGAAGGTCGTGACGGTCTGGGCGGTCGAGGCCGACCTCGATCTGACGACTGTCGTGCCCGGCACCTTCACCATGGAGTGGCCCCGGGGCTCCGGCGTGCGGCAGGAGTTCCCGGAGATCGACCGCGTCGCCTGGCTCGCGCCGGAACAGGCGTCGGCCAGGCTGGTGGTGGGGCAGCGGGTCTTCCTCGACCGGCTGGCCGCGTACCTCCAGGGGCCGGGCCGGACCTGACGGCGGCAGGCCGCGCGCGGGGCGCGGCGGCGGTGGCCCGCGATGATCTCGGCGTAGTGGCGCCCGCTGCCCGCGCTGCGCACGGCGCTCGCGGACCGACTCCCGCCGGGCGTCCCCCTCTTCGTGGAGAACGGCGCCAAGACGCTCGGCCAGGCCGAGATGCGGTTCGGCGGCGGACGTGGTGCCCAGGACGCGGTGATCGTGCTGTTCGGCTCGGGCGTCGGCGCATGCATCGTCTCCGACGGGCAGATCTACGGGGGTGCGCACAGCAGCGCCGCGGAGTGGGGCCACACCACGGTCCACGTGCGCGGCCGCCGCTGCCGGTGCGGCGCGCCGGGTTGCCTGGAGGCGTACGCGGGGGCGGAGGCCCTGGTCGCGCGCTGGCGCGAGGCGGGCGCCAGCGTACGAGACGGCATCGCGGAGGAGACGGCGGTGTCGGCGCTGGTGGCGGCGGCGTATCCGGAGGCCGTGACGGAGGGCAGCGCCGAGGCGGACGCTTCTGCCGGAAGGGGCGGAAGCCGCCCCGCCCACGACCCCGTCGCGCGGGCCGTGCTCGACGAGACCGCCGAGTACCTCGGCGCCGGGCTCTCCGACCTCATCAACCTCTACAACCCCGAGCGCATCCTCATCGGCGGCTGGGCGGGGCTCCAACTCGGCCCGTACATCCTGGAGTCGGTGCGCGCGCACGCCACCGCGTACGCCCTGCGGCACCCCGTCGAGCGCGTCACCATCGAGCTCGGGCGGCTCGGCCCGGACGCGGTCACGGTCGGCGCCGCGCCCCTGCCGCCGGCCGACTTCTTCGCGCGCGGCGGCCGACGCGCCCCGGCCGACGAGGCGCCCGCCGTCCCCGAGCAGCCCGGCCGGCGGGCCTCGGTCGAGGAGCGCGCCGCCCGCTGAGCGACACACGGGGAGAGCGCCCCACCGGCGCGGGGGCGAGGAAGGGGGGAAGGGCGCCGCCGGATCAGGGCCCTGCGGGCGCGACCGAACCTGGCCCCCAACAACCGGTATGCGTACAACTCTTGACGTGTCGGTAGCACGGGAGAACCATCTGGGTGCAGTCAGAGAGCGCTCTCAGATTCCGTTCCTCACCCCCACGACCCGGATCGAGGCTCGATGCACGCTCCCCCCACCGGTTCGCCGGTGCCCCCCAGACCGTTCGCACACCCTCGGCGGCTCGCCGCGGCCGTGGCCGCCGCGCTGGTGGCCGCGCTGCTCCTGTTCGTCCCCGCGCCCCCCGCCCACGCCGATCCGCCGCCTCTCTCCCAGGGCCGGCCCGTCACCGTGTCCAGCCAGGAGAACGGCGGCACCCCGGCCGCCGCGGCCGTCGACGGGAACGACGGAACCCGCTGGTCGAGCGCGTTCTCCGATCCGCAGTGGATCCAGGTCGACCTCGGCGCCCCGGCCGCGCTCGGCAAGGTGGTCCTCAAGTGGGAGGCGGCGTACGCCAAGGCGTACCGCATCGAGCTCTCCACCGACGGCACCGCCTGGACCACGGCCTACTCCACGGCCGGCGGCCCCGGCGGCACCGAGACCCTGAGCATCTCGGGCACCGCCCGCTATGTACGGATGTACGGGACGGCCCGCGCCACCGGATACGGGTACTCCCTCTGGGAGTTCCAGGTGTTCGGCAGCAGCGGCTCCACCCTGCCCGGCGGCGGGGACCTGGGCCCCGACGTCCTGGTATTCGACCCGTCGACCCCCGACATCCAGGGCAAGCTCGACCAGGTGTTCCGGCAGCAGGAGTCGGCGCAGTTCGGCACCGGCCGCTACGCCCTTCTGTTCAAGCCCGGAACGTACAACGGCATCAATGCCAACCTCGGCTTCTACACGTCGATAGCGGGGCTCGGGCTCAACCCCGACGACACGACCTTCAACGGCGATGTGACCGTGGACGCGGGCTGGTTCAACGGCAACGCCACCCAGAACTTCTGGCGCTCCGCCGAGAACCTGGCGCTCAACCCGGTCAGCGGCACCGACCGCTGGGCGGTCGCGCAGGCCGCGCCGTTCCGGCGGATGCACGTGAAGGGCGGGCTCAATCTGGCCCCGAACGGCTACGGCTGGGCCAGCGGCGGCTATATCGCGGACAGCAGGATCGACGGCACGGTCGGCCCGTACTCGCAGCAGCAGTGGTACACCCGTGACAGCTCGGTGGGCGGCTGGACCAACGGCGTGTGGAACATGACCTTCTCCGGGGTGCGGGGCGCGCCCGCGCAGAGCTTCCCCACTCCCCCGTACACCACGCTCGACACCACACCGGTCTCGCGCGAGAAGCCGTTCCTCTACCTCGACGGCAACGACTACAAGGTGTTCGTGCCCGCGAAACGCACCGACGCGCGCGATGTCTCCTGGGGTTCGGGTGCGACGCCGGGCAGCTCGGTCCCGCTGAGCCGGTTCTACGTGGTGAAGCCCGGCGCGACCGCGGCGACCATCAACCAGGCGCTCGCCCAGGGCCTCAACCTGCTGTTCACGCCCGGGATCTACCACGTCGACCGGCCGATCGAGGTCACCCGGCCCGACACGGTGGTCCTGGGCCTCGGGCTCGCCACCATCGTGCCGGACAACGGCGTCACCGCGATGCGGGTCGCCGACGTCGACGGGGTGCGGCTCGCCGGGTTCCTCATCGACGCGGGGCCGGTGAACTCGCCCGTACTGCTCCAGGTCGGGCCGCCCGGGGCGAGCGCGAACCACGCGGCGGACCCGACGACCGTCCAGGACGTGTTCGTCCGGATCGGCGGGGCGGGCGCGGGCCGGGCGACCACCAGCATGGAGATCAACAGCAACCACACCATCGTCGACCACACCTGGCTGTGGCGCGCCGACCACGGCAGCGGCGTCGGCTGGGACACCAACCGGGCCGACTACGGTCTGACGGTCAACGGCGACGACGTCCTGGCCACGGGCCTGTTCGTCGAGCACTTCAACAAGTACGACGTGCGGTGGAACGGCGAGCGCGGCCGGACGGTCTTCTTCCAGAACGAGAAGTCATACGACGCGCCCAACCAGGCCGCGGTCCAGAACGGGGGCGTGCGCGGGTTCGCCGCGTACAAGGTGGCCGACTCGGTGACCACCCACGAGGGCTGGGGACTGGGCAGCTACTGCTACTACAACGTGGATCCGACGATCGTCCAGGACCACGGCTTCGAGGTGCCGGACCGGCCGGGCGTGCGGCTGCACGACCTGCTGGTGATCTCACTCGGCGGCCAGGGGCAGTACGCACACGTCGTCAACGGCACCGGGGCGCCCACCTCGGGCACCTCGACGACGCCGTCGACGTTGGTCTCGTATCCCTGAACTCCTCTGCCCCTGCGACACGCGACTGCGCCGGAGACCCGCCCGGGTCACCGGCGCAGTCACCACGGGGTGTGTGGCTCAGTGCCGGGCCGTGCGCCGCCGGCGCGCGGCCCAGACGATGCCGGCGCCCGCGACGAGCACCGCACCGCCCATACCGGCGACGAGCGGGGTGGAGCTCGACGAGCCGGTCTCCGCCAGGTTGGGGCTCGGCTGGGGCGCGGGGGCCGCCGCCGAGGACGTGCTGGGCGCGGGGGCGGGCTTGCTGGGCTTGGCCGACGGGGTCGGGGTCGGCTTCGGCGGCTTGGACGGCTTGGACGACGGGGTGGGCTTGGTCGGCGGCACCGTGTCGCACACAGGAGACGTCTTGGTCTCGTCGCGCGAGTACTGGTCCCCGTCGCCCGCCTTCACGATGAGCCGGAGCGTGAGCTCCTTGTCGTGGGCGGGGAGCTTGAGGGTCTTGTGGAACTCGCCCTTGAACTCCTCGGTGGGAAGCAGGTCCTTGCCGTCCGCCGTCTTGAGGGTCACCGTGTTGGTGGCCTCGTCGGAGTACCTGGTCAGGTCCACCGTGACGGCCGAGCAGGTCACCTTCCAGACCGGGGTGTGGGCCTGCGCGGGCACCGCGGTCAGGCCGACGCCGATGAGGCCCGCAGCGGCTGCCCCTATCAGCGCTCCACGACGACGCCCCGTTCCTCTGATTACGGTCACAGAATCCTCCACTGTTCCGCACCGCCGGATTGACGGTGCGCGCACAGTACCGCTCCCGTCCCACGACCGAGCAGCGGTCCCCCACATTCACTCCCGTAAGTCTTGCCCTGAGCAACGCTCACAACGGCTGACACAGGAAACTCGCCTACCGCACCGGCCCCACTGGGGATCGCCCACGCGGTAACTCGCCACCATAAGCGGGACTTTCAGGCGCTCATAGCGTCACCATTGGGCCATATCGCGCCTTTTCCAGGGAAGTTGAATTTCCTTCAACGAATCAGGAAAAGACGTCCCGGTCACGCCAGGACGGCAGCCACCAGGAAGCCTACCGAGAGAGCCTCCGACTCCATTTCAGGAATCCATCAACTGAATGAAGGGTTTCAGGCCGGGTGGCTCCGCGCGCCCTTGAATGGCGCCTTGTGGACTACCCGGGGGCAAGCAGACGATCGGTCTTCGTTCCTGTGCGGCAGCCGCCCCGGCGGCTGCCGCACATGTCTTCGAGGAGGTTCCTGTGGTGAACGACCGGATGTCCCTCAGCCCGGATGCGGCACGGCAACTCGCGAACGCCACCAAGACCACGCCGCAGATGCGCGGCATCACCCCGCGCTATCTGTTACGTGCGCTGCCCTGGGTGGACGTCGAGTCCGGGGTGTACCGCGTCAACCGGCGCCGCACCTTCGTCCTGGGCGACGACCGGATCACCACGTACACGGACAACGACGGCGCCAACCGCGTCGTTCCCGGCGACCTGCGGGAGATGCCGTATCTGCGCGACGCCGAGGACGCGCTCCTGACCGAGCTGGCCGGCGCCTTCACCGAGGTGTCCTTCGAGTCCGGTCAGGTCCTGGTGCAGAGCGGCGACCCGGCCGACCGGCTGTGGGTGATCGTGAGCGGCCGCGCCGAGAAGCGCATGACCGGCCGGTACGGCGAGGAGGCGCTGCTCGAAGTCATCGGCGACGGCCAGTTCTTCGACCTGGACAGCTGGACCCGGTCCGAGCCGATGCCGTACCGCGTGCAGGCGCTCACGCCCGGCGTGGCCCTGGTCGCGGAGCGCAGCGCGCTCGCCGCCCTGACCGACCGGGACGCCGGAGTGCGGGCCGCCATGGACGACTACTCCGCCGGGAACCACATGGTGCCGGGCGCCGAGGTGCCGGTGGACCTGTCCTCCGGCCATGTGGGCGAGCCGGATCTGCCGGGGACGTTCGTCGACTACGAGGACGCGCCGCGCGAGTACCACATGACGCTCGCGCAGACCGTGCTGCGCGTCCACACCCGCGTCGCGGACCTCTACAACGGGCCCATCGACCAGACCCGCGCCCAGTCCAACCTCACCGTGCAGGCGCTGCGCGAGCGGCAGGAGGCGGCGCTCCTCAACCACCCGGAGTTCGGCCTGTTCAACAACGTCTCGGCGGGGCAGCGCGTCCAGGCCCGCACCGGCTCGCCCACTCCGGACGACCTCGACGAACTGCTCGCCAAGGTCTGGAAGCAGCCCGGGTACTTCCTCGCGCACCCCCGGGCGATCGCCGCGTTCGGCCGCGAATGCACCCGGCGGGGCGTGCCCCCGGTCACCGACACCCGATTCGGCAGCCCGCTGCTCACCTGGCGCGGAGTGCCGCTGCTGCCGTCCGACAAGGTCCGGTTCACGGGCGGTGTGGGCTCCGGCACCACGGAGATCCTGCTGATGCGGATGGGCGAGGCCGAGCAGGGCGTGGTGGGCCTGCGCCCGTCGAACGTCCAGGACGAGCTCGAACCCGGGCTGGCGATGCGGAACATGGGCACCGACCAGAAGGGCATCACCTCGTACCTGATGACCGCGTACTTCAACACGGCCGTCCTGGTGGAGGACGCCGTCGCCGTCCTCCAGAACGTCGAGGTGTCCAACTACCATGACTATTCCTGACCTCACACGACAGGTGCCGTCGGTACCGGTGGCGGGGCTGCCCACGATGCCCCAGCAGGCCGCCGCGCCCGAGCAGCCGGCCGTCCCCGCGCAGCCGACCGCGCCCGAGCAACCGGCCGTGCCCGGACAGCCGGGGCTCCCCCGGCGGCCCTCGGTGCCGGGTGCCTACTCGGCCGAGACGGCCCGCCAGGACTTCCCCATCCTGCACCGCACGGTCAACGGCCGCCCGCTGGTCTGGCTGGACAACGGGGCGACGACGCAGAAGCCCCGCCAGGTCATCGAGGCACTCGGCGCGTACTACAGCGCCGCCAACTCCAACATCCACCGGGGCGCGCACACCATGGCCCGCGAGGCCACCGAGGCGTACGAGGCGGGGCGCGCGGCGGTCGCCGGGTTCCTGGGGGCGCCGGACCCCGACAGCATCGTGTTCGTGCGCGGCACCACGGAGGCGGTCAACCTGGTCGCCCAGAGCTGGGGCCGGGACAACCTCGGGCCCGGCGACGACATCCTCGTACCGGTCCTCGAACACCACTCCAACATCGTCCCCTGGCAGATGATCGCCAAGGAGACCCGGGCCCGGGTGGTGCCGGTTCCGCTGACGCCGGAAGGGGAGATCGACCAGTCCGCGTACGCGGACCTGCTCTCCTCGCGGACCCAGCTGGTCGCGCTCAGCCACGCCTCCAACGTCCTGGGCACCGTCCCGCCGGTGAAGGAGATGACCGCGCTCGCCCATCGGTACGGGGCGAAGGTGCTGGTGGACGGGGCGCAGGCGGTCGCCCACTTCCCGGTCGACGTGCAGGACCTGGACGCGGACTTCTACGCGTTCTCCGGGCACAAGCTGTTCGCCCCGACCGGCATCGGCGCCCTCTACGCCAAGCCGGAGGTCCTGGCGGGCATGCGGCCCTGGCAGGGCGGCGGCAACATGATCGACTCGGTGGGCTTCGGCCTCACCACCTTCGCGCCCGTCCCGCACCGCATGGAGGCCGGCACCGGCAACATCGGCGGTGTGGTGGGGCTGCTGGCCGCGCTGGACTGGCTGGGCTCCTTCGACCGCGACGCCGTCACGGCGTACGAGGAGGGGCTGATGGCCTACGCCCAGCAGGCCATGGCCACGGTGCCCGGTCTGGAGCTGGTGGGCGCCGCGCCCGAGAGGATCGCGGTGCTCACCTTCACCCTGGCGGGCCATGACCCGGCGGCCGTCGCCGACTGGCTGGACCGCGACGGCATCGCCGTCCGCGCGGGCCACCACTGCGCACAGCCCGCGCTCGCCCACTACGGACTGGAGTCGGCGGCCCGTGCCTCGCTGGCGCTCTACAACACGTCGGAGGAGGTGGATCAGCTGGTGGCGTCGCTGCGTCAGCTGCAACTGGCGTCCGGCTGACGGCTCTTGGCCCACGGCCAACAGGTGAAGGACGGCAGATTCAGCGTCTGTCGTCCGTCACCCGCATCGCCCGCCACGGCGGGCGATGCGCCTGCGTCGGGACGGTCGGCACCGGCGGCAGCGGCGCACCCAGCGAGTCGAGGCGGCGGCGCAGCAGCTGGTTCTCCACGTACAGGTCGGCCAGGACGCGGACCTTGGAGCGCACCGCCCACTGGTCCACCGGCTTCACCAGGAAGTCGGCGACGCCGAGGTGGTAGGCGCGGGCCGCGAGGTCGTCGTCGCGGCCGATGCCGGTGACCAGGATGACCGGCAGGTTCCGGGTGTGGTCCAGGCGCTTGAGGTACTCGACCACTTCGAGGCCGTTCATCTCCGGCATCAGCACATCGAGCAGGATCACCGCTATGCCGCCGCGCAGTACGGTCTTCAGCGCCTCGTCCCCGCTGCGGGCGCACACTATCGGGCGGCCCACGGGACGCAGCACGCTCTCCATGGCGAAGAGGTTGTCCTCGCGGTCGTCCACCACAAGGATCTTCCACGAACTGTCCACGTCCCAACCACACTCCCCTGCAGCCGGACTTTCACAGTAGTGCGCACCGGGGCCGGGCGCAGGAGGCCCCCGGTACCTGCCAACGGCATCTGCCCCCGCTGCCGAGGGGCCCGGTGGCGGGACGGCGGACATCTACGGGCGTCCGCCAGCGCAAACGGAAGCCCCGCCCGCGCCTCTTCGCCTCCCGGAGCTCTCCGCCTGCGAATAATTCGGCCGGTTGTGACTCCCTCTTTTGGCTCTTCTGCATGCCTCGGCGGAACGGCGGGCCGAGCCGGGCCCCCGGACAGGCCCTAGCGTGGGGGCATGGACGAGGCGCGCGGGGCAGCGGGGCCGAGCGGAGCGAAGGGGCCGTCGGCGGGCCCCGACGACCCCGAGTTCCCCGCCCGCCGGGCGCCGCGCTGCCGCAGTCTCGACGCGCTGGACGCGCAGGTGGTCCGGTGCCGGGCCTGTCCGCGCCTGGTGGCCTGGCGCGAGGAGGTCGCCGCGACCAAGCGGGCGGCGTTCAGGGACTGGGAGTACTGGGGGCGGCCGGTGCCCGGGTTCGGCCCGCCGGACGCGGCGCTCGCGGTGGTCGGCCTCGCCCCGGCCGCGCACGGCGGCAACCGGACCGGCCGGATGTTCACGGGGGACGCCTCCGGCGACTTCCTCTTCGCCGCGCTGCACACGGTGGGCCTGGCCTCCCAGGCCGAGGCCACGCACGCCGGGGACGGCCTCGAACTGCGGGGCGTACGGCTCGCCGCGCCCGTGCACTGCGCGCCGCCGGACAACAAGCCGACCCCTCAGGAGCGCGACAACTGCCGCCCGTGGCTGTCGGCCGAACTGGAGCTGCTGAGCCCGGGGTTGCGTACGGTCGTCGTACTCGGCGCGTTCGGCTGGCAGGCGCTGTTTCCGGTGCTGAGCGAAGCGGGCTGGCAAGTGCCGCGCCCCCGGCCGAAGTTCGGGCACGGCGTCCAGGTGACGCTGACCGCCTCGGACGAAAGCCGCCCGCCGCTGCATCTGCTCGGCTGCTACCACCCGAGCCGGCGCAACACCTCGACGGGACGGCTCACGCTCGCCATGCTCGTCGAGGTGTTCCGCGATGCCGCGCGCCTCTCGGGGCTCTGAACACACTCGTCGGACCGCTGAAACCGCCCACTTTGGTTGAACCTTGACCGAAAGACCGCCTCCCGGTGACCGCTCCCCGGGCTCTCACCTGCCCAAATCGCACCCGGAGCGGCCCGGGTGTGTGATGGAGGGGTTGGTCACAAGGGGTGGGAGCGACGAAAGGAGCCGGTATGCACACCGGACGGATACGTCGAGCGGCCGCCGCGACCCTGCTGTCGTGCGGTCTCGCCATGGGCACATTCGCCACCGCGGCAGCGGCGGCGCCGGTTCACGACCAGGGTGACGGCCACGACCGCGGCCGGGGCAGCGGCTGGTCGTGGGACACCCACATCAGCGGCTGGATCCGGGAAGACCACGGCGGCGGATGGCGCTGGGACGATCACCGCGACGGCCGGAACCGGGACGACCACAACAGGGATCACTCCAGGGACCACCACGACGGCGGCCGGGTCTGGGGCACGGTCACCTCGCGCATCGAGCTGAACGTCCGCGACAACCCGAGCCTCAACGCCGGGGTCGTCGTCAGCCTGAGCCCGGGCAGCCAGGAACGCATCGAGTGCAGGACCCACGGTGCGAACGTGAACGGAACCTCCACCTGGTACTGGCTGAGCGGTGCCCGCGGCTGGGCCAGCGCGGCGTTCATGCAGGCCGGCGGGGACGTGCCGAACTGCTAGCAGCGAGGCCGCGGCCTTCGTTGCGGTCGCGTGAACAGTGCGTACGCCCGGGAATAGCGACACCGGGATCGACCTTGGAGCTGCTGAGAGCGAGGAGTCAGCAGATGCCCAAGGCGTACGCGTACACCCGCAACGGCGGGCCGGAGACCGAGGCGTTCATCGAGCGGGACCGGCCGCGTCCGGGCCCCGGCCAGCTGCTGGTCGCGGTCCGGGCGGCCGGGGTGAACCCGGTCGACTGGAAGCTGCGCAACGGCCTCCGCAGGCCCGGGGCGCCGGAGCCGGAGCTGCCTGGCGTGTTCGGCAGCGAGGTCGCGGGCGTGGTGGCGGAGCTGGGTCCCGGGGTGACGGGGTTCGCCGTCGGGGACGCCGTCTTCGGCAGTCCGGTGGGCGGCGGTTACGCGGAGTACGCGCTGCTGCCGGTCCCGGTGGCCGCTCACAAGCCGGAGGGCCTGGCGTTCACGGACGCGGCGACCCTGCCGGTGGCCGCGGCGACCGCGTACGACGGTGTGCGCCAGCTGGATCTGCCCGCCGGGGCGACGCTGCTGGTCACCGGGGTCGGCGGCGGGGTGGGCGTGGCCGTCGCCCAACTGGCCCGGGCCTTCGGGGTGCGGGTGGTGGGCACGGCGAGCGAGGGCAAGAAGGAGTTCGTCGAGGCGCTGGGCGCGGTGCACGTGTCCTCGGCGGGCGACGGGCTCGCCGAGCGCGTCCGGGCGGCGGCGCCTGACTGTGTCGACGCGCTCTTCGACCTCGTCGGCGGCGAGGTCCTGGAGACGGTCGCCGCGCTCGTCGACGACCGTACGAAGCTGATCACGGCGGCCGACGCGCCCGGGGCCGCCCGGCTCGGCGGCTCGCCGGTCCGGCGGGCCCGCACGGCCGCGGTGCTCGACGAGGTGGCGCGGCTCGTGGTGAGCGGGGCGCTGCGCCCGTTCGTGACGGCGACGTTCCCGCTGGAGCGCGCGTCCGAGGCGCTGCGCGCGGTCGAGGACGGCCATGCGCGCGGCAAGGTCGTGATCGAGGTGGCGGCGTGAGCGCACCGCACCCCCTCGACAACCCTGCCCGTACCTCCCTCACCGGGCCGCACTCCCACTTCTCCGAGCGGCTGGGGCGGGTACTGCGCTATCCGCCCGGGGTGACGCCGTGGCTGGCGCTCTCGGACGATCCGGGGCCCGAGGACTGGGCCGACGTCGCCGCGCTGGCGGGCCCCGGCAACGAGGTGCCGCTGCTCGGGGTGAGCCATCTGCCACCTCCGGGATGGAAGTTGACGTTCGAGGCGGACGGGGTGCAGCTGGTGGACGACGGGGTGGCCGCCCGGCCGTTCGCCGAGGCGGTCACGCTGACCGCCGCCGACGTGCCCGAGATGATGGAGCTGGTGGAGCGGACCCGGCCGGGCCCGTTCCTGCCGCGCACGATCGAGCTCGGCACCTATCTGGGCGTGCGCAGGGACGGCGTCCTGGTGGCGATGGCGGGCGAGCGGCTGCACCCGCCCGGCTGGACGGAGATCAGCGCGGTCTGCACCGACGACGCCTTCCGCGGCCAGGGCCTGGGCACCCGGCTGATCCTGGCGGTCGCGGCGAACATCCGGGACCGGGGCGAGCGCCCCTTCCTGCACACGGGCGCACGCAACACCGGCGCCATCCGCCTCTACGAGTCCCTGGGCTTCCGGCTCCGCCGTACCACCCGGTTCATGGCGGCCCGGGTGCCGGAGGACGAACTGGCAAGTTTCACAAGATCACTTCACTCGATCGAGTGATGAAACGGTCGTGTGAATTGTTTCTGCACCTGTGGCGCTCCGGCTAGCGTCTAACGTTCCCCCCGGCGGCCCAAGCCCCCGGCCGTCACACCCACGCTGCCTTTGGGGGAGAGATTGTGCTCCGCGACGAATTCGTCGACGACGGTCCGCGCGAGCTCGTGCCGGCCTCCCGCCCGCACCACGAGCGGCCGCTCCTGAAGGTCCACACACGGGCCGGAGTGACCGTCGTCGAGCTGCACGGCGAGATCGACATCCAAGCCGTCCAGGCGCTGCGGCCGCGCCTGGACACCCTCACCGGGGACGGGGTGGGTGCGCTGGCCGTGGACCTGCGCCCCATCCGGTTCCTGGACTGCTCCGGCCTCGCCCTGCTGGTGCGGGCCCACCGGAGGGTGACCGAGCGGGGCGGTTCCTGGGCGCTCGTCTGCGACCATCCGCTGACCCTGCGGATCCTGCGGATCACCGCCCTCACGGCCGTCCTGGGGCCTGCTCCCACGCTGGAGCAGGCCCTGGACTCCCTCAGACCCCCGGACGGGTCCGCGTCAGACGGAGGGTGACCAGCTCGAAGGGCCGCAGCGCCAACCGCACCACCCCGTCGGCCAGTTCGGGCGGAGTGCCCTCGGCGAGCGGCCGCTCCAGCAGGTCGGTCGCCGCCACCGCGTCCGCCTCGAAGCCCGGGGTGACCCGGGCCCGGGCCCGGCCGCCCCGCGACTCGTAGAGCCGTACGACCACGTCTCCGCTCCCGTCGTCCGCGAGCTTCACCGCGCTGACGACCACCGCGTCGTCGTCGACCGTCACCAGCGGCGCCACCTCGGCGCCGCCCGCGACCCGCCGCTCCGGCAGATTGACGCGGTAGCCCTCGCGCACCGCGTCACCGATCGTGGCTCCGGGGACGAGCGCGTGCCGGAAGCGGTGCAGCCCCTGGTCGGTCTCGGGGTCGGGGAAGCGCGGGGCGCGCAGCAGCGAGACCCGGACCGTGGTGGTCGTGCCCGGGCCCTCGGCGGCGTCGCGCACGGTCCGGGTCACGTCGTGGCCGTACGTCGAGTCGTTGACGAGGGCGACGCCCCAGCCCGGCTCCTCCAGATGGACGAAGCGGTGGTTGCAGGCCTCGAACTTGGCCGCCTCCCAGCTGGTGTTGGTGTGGGTCGGCCGGTGGACGTGGCCGAACTGGGTCTCCGACGCGTACCGCTCGGCGTGGATGTCCAGGGGGAACGCGGCCTTCAGGAACTTCTCGGTCTCGTGCCAGTCGACCTCGGTGTCGATGTCGAGCCGCTTGGCACCGGGGGCGAGACTCAGCAGCTGGGTGACCCTGGAGTCGCCGAAGCTCCGCACGATCCTGACGGCGGCCACGCCCGCGTCCTCCACCGCCACGAGCTGGTCGAGGTCCGTCAGATCCGTCACCGTGTTGCGGTAGAACGCGTCCACGTCCCACGCGTCCCACATGTTCGGGAAGTCGGGGTGGATCTGGAGCAGGTTCGCGGCCTTGCCGGGGGCGACCGTCTCGCGCCCGGCGCCGATGTCGTACGCGGACACCACGAGCCCCCGGGCGTCGATCTCCACCGAGAGGAGTCCGTTGTCCAGGACGAAGCCGCCGCCCTCGCGCGGGGCGGCGCGACTCACGCCCGTACGGAGAGCGGGTGCGGCCGCGCCCGCCGCCACCCCGTCGCGCGCGTGGGGCGCGGAGTTGAAGACCAGGGTGGCCCCCGAGGCGCTCTCGCCCGCGAGCACCCGCTGCGAGCCGTCGATGATCGCGTTCAGCTCCTGGGCGACCGCCGCATAGGTCTTCTCCGCCTCCCGGTGCACCCAGGCGATGGAGGATCCGGGCAGGATGTCGTGGAACTGGTGCAGCAGCACCGTCTTCCAGATCCGGTCCAACTGCTCGTACGGATAAGGGAATCCGGCCCGCACGGCGGCCGTCGCGGCCCACAGCTCGGCCTCGCGCAGCAGGTGCTCGCTGCGCCGGTTGCCCTGCTTGGTCTTCGCCTGGCTGGTCAGCGTGGCGCGGTGCAGCTCCAGATAGAGCTCGCCCACCCACACCGGCGCGTTCGGGTACTCCGCCTGCGCCTTGGCGAAGAACTCGGCGGGGCTCTCCCATGCCACGGTCGCCGACCCCTCCAGGCTCCGCAGCCGGGCCGCCTTGGCGACCATCTCCCGGGTGGTGCCGCCGCCCCCGTCGCCCCAGCCGGTCGGGGCCAGCGAGTGCCGGGCATGGCCCTTGTCCTTGAAGTTGCGGGCCGCGTGGGCGATCTCGCTGCCCTTCATCGAGCAGTTGTAGGTGTCGACCGGCGGGAAGTGGGTGAAGATCCGGGTGCCGTCGATGCCCTCCCACTGGAAGGTGTGGTGGGGGAACTTGTTGGTCTGGCTCCAGGAGATCTTCTGGGTGAGCAGCCACTTGGCGCCCGCCGCCTTGATGATCTGCGGCAGACCGGCGGCGAAGCCGAAGGTGTCGGGCAGCCAGGCCTCGTCGTTCTCGACGCCGAACTCGTCGAGGAAGAACCGCTTGCCGTGCACGAACTGACGGGCCATCGCCTCAGAGCCCGGCATGTTGGTGTCGGACTCCACCCACATCCCGCCCGCGGGCACGAACCGACCGTCCGAGACGGCTTTCTTCACGCGCGCGTACACCTCGGGCCGGTGCTCCTTGATCCAGGCGAACTGCTGCGCCTGCGACATGGTGAAGACGAAGTCCGGCTCGTCCTCCAGGAGCGCCGTCATGTTCGACGTCGTACGGGCCACCTTGCGCACGGTCTCGCGCAGCGGCCACAGCCACGCCGAGTCGATGTGCGCGTGCCCCACGGCGCTGATGCGGTGGGCGGTGGGCCCGGCCGGAACGGCCAGCACACCGGCGAGCTCGGCACGGGCCGCCGCGGCACTGCCGTTCACGTCCTGGAGGTCCACCGCGTCGAGGGCGCGGCCGATCGCCCGCAGGATGTCCCAGCGCCGGGCGCCCTCGACCGGAAGCTCGTGCATCAGCTCGCCCAGCACCTCCAGGTCGAGGACCAGCTGCCACACCGTCTCGTCGAAGACCGCGAGGTCCATCCGGGCCAGCCGGTACTGCGGCGCGCTGCCCGCGGTCTCCTTGTCGCCGAGGGTGGTCGGAACGAAGGGGTGGTAGTCGAGGATCACGGGGTTGGACGCGGCCTCGATGTGCAGCCGCACCTCCTCGCCGCCCGCGACCGGCGCACCGATCCGCACCCACTGGTTGCGCGGGTTGAGGCCCTTCACCGGGGTGCCGTCGGGGCGGTAGACGAGGCCCTCGCACTGGAAGCCCGGCATGTTCTCGTCGAAGCCGAGGTCGAGGAGCGCCTCGACGGTCTTCCCGGCCCATCCGGCCGGTACGGTCCCGGTCACCCGGAACCAGCTGGTGCCCCACGGCGCACCCCAGGCGTCCCCGACCGCGATCGGCTCGGGGACGCCGGCCAGCCCCTCGGCGACCGGGACGGGCTCGCCCGGCGCGTGCCACACCGCCACTTCCAGCGGGACGGATTCGGGGTACACGGCGGGACGGATGCGCTCGTCGAGCACTCGCCTGAGGCGGGCTTCGACCAGGCTGCGGTCGTCATGCATGAGGGTCTGCTCCGTGGGGTCGAGGTCGTGCGAAGTGCGGATACCAGGGGTGAACGGGTTACCAGTGGTGGACGGTGGAGACGGCTGCGGAGGCTGCGTACAGCTCGTTGGCGGCCCGTATCTCGAACCGCGCCGACCGCTCGCCTCCTTCCGGCTTCAGTGCGGGAACGAAGAAGGCATTCCCGCACGTTCCCCCGAGGAAGCGGCGGCTTCCCCCGGGCAGCACCCGGTGCAGCTCGTAGTGGCGCACCGCGCCTGGCGCCCGGCCCCACGCGAAGCGCAGCGAGGTGCCCTCGGCGCCGGTCGCGGAGCCGGTGACGCGCAGCCGGGTCGGTGCGGCCGGCCTCGTGGCCGCCGTGTCGCGTACCGCCAGCGCGCCCAGGCGCCACTTGGCGCGCCCCTCGGCGGTGAGCCGGACGCCGAGCGAACGGGCCGTCCCGGAGAGGGAGTGCAGACGCAGGGTCGCGGTGGTCCAGCCGGCGCCGCCGGCCCGCAGTCTGCCCGCCGGGATGTAGGTGTACGGGACCGGGTCGCCGGGTTCGGCGGGCTCGCGCAGGGCGACCGCGAGTTCGACGGTGACCGTGCCCTCGTCGGCCCGGTGGGTGAGCTCGACGACCGTGGAGCGGGACAGGGGCAGCCGGGTCGCGTGGAGCTCGACCGTGGCGGGGGCGTCGAAGTCGCCGTCGACCAGGAGGCTGGACCCGCCGCGCCAGGCGTCGGCGAAGTCGAAGGCCACGTCCGGGCGGCGCCCGCCCGTGCGGACCACCCAGCGCCGGCCCGGGAGCCGGTCCTGGAGGCCGAGGTGGTTCCACTCGGCGGCCGAGGTCACCTCGCCGTCCTCGTACCAGCGCAGGCCGTGCCCGGTGTTGAAGGTGGTGGCGAACGGCAGCCGGTCGACCGTCGAACGGTCCGCGACCACCGTCGCCGGGGCGCGCCAGCCGTCCATGTCCGGCTGGGCCGGGTCGAGCGAACGGCCGGTCCAGAACCGGTCGTCGGCCGCGTGGAACTGCGCCGGGGTGCGGCCCGCGGGCAGGTGGTTGCGGGTCCACTCGGGCCGGTAGAGGCCGTACGAGACGGTGTGCGCCCGGTCGCGGGGCACGATCGCGTCCCAGTCCACGGAGCTGTCCCACCCATGGGCCTCGACGTCGACGCCCGCCCACAGCTCGTAGCGGCCGCGGCCGAGCCGCCCCGCGAGGTCGCCGGAGGACGCGAGGGTCTCGGCGGACCACCGGAAATCCACGAACATCGAGTCGGCGCTGCGGAAGAAGTCCTGGTTCCGGTCGTTCAGCGCACCCTGCCAGCCCACCGACCCGCCGACGGTCATCGCGTCGTACCAGGTGATCCGCAGCCCGGCGGCCTCGCTGCGGGCCTTGAGGTCCCGTACGAAGGCGAGCATGTCGGCGCCGAGGGCCGCGTCGCCGCCGTCGGTCTCGGCGTTGACGAACCAGCCGTCGAAGCCGTGCGCGCCCGCGACCTCGACGAGCTTCGCGGCGAGCGGGAAGCGTCCGAGCGAGTCGCGCCGCACCAGGTCGCGGGTCCAGCGCAGCTCGCCGCCCCAGGCGGTCGGCGGCAGGAAGACGGTGCCGAGCACGGGCACGCCGTTGCGGTGGGCCGCGTCCACGATCGGGGCGTTGGGCGCCAGGATCAGCCCCTCCCCCGCCGAACCGCCCCAGAAGACCAGCTCGTCGAGGTAGGCCCAGTGGGTGAGCGCGTAGCAGTCGGCGGTGGCCGCGCCCTGGGACGGGTTGCCCGCGGTGTGCTCGAAGGAGACGAGCGCCTGAATACGGGCCTGCCCGGCCCGCGCGGTCCGGTTCACCGCCACCGGCGTGAACCGCCGGGCGAGCGGTACGGTCGCGCGGTTGAAGGCCAGATCCCGGTCGTCCTCGGCCCGCCACTCCTTGAGACTCCGCCAGGTGATGCCGGTCCCCGGGGTGCCGGAGGGCAGCGAGTCCGGGTACCAGTACGAGGCATACGGCTGAAGGTCGACGGGCCCTCCCTCCGCGGCCCGGGCGGCGACGGACGGGACGACAACAGCGGCAGCCGTCCCGGCCCCCGCGAGGACGACGGCGCGACGGGTGGGCCCGGAGAGGTACTGGGGCATGGTGTTCTCCGTTTCGGGTCGGGGGTTTGTGTGGCCCTGTCGGGCCGGGGGTCGTGCTGGGCTGAGCAGGTCGCTCTATCAGGCCGAGGGATCACTCCGGGCTGGGCGCGTCGCCCCACTTGGCCGGGGCTTGGTGCAGTGCTGAGCACACGTCACCCCATCGAGCCGTGGTTTCGTGCCGGCTGAGCACACATGGCCCTCAAGGGGCGCGGGGCTGTGACATTTGCGGCTCCGCCGCGTGGGCGCGACCAGCCACGCACGGTCCGCAGCCGAACACACCGCCGCAGCACTCAGCGGACCTCTCCCGGGATCACAACCTCCCCGATCCCGCGGAGCGCAAGGTGATCCTTGTCAGAGGCCCGCCCCGCCAGCACCACCGCAGGCCGCACCCCGTCCGCGACGAGCCGCGCGAACGCCTCGAAGACCGGCCCCCCGGGCGCACACACAGACCGGCGCGGCGCCAGAACGTCGTCCCCCACGTCGACGACGAGCGCGGTCGTACGGGGCGCGGGCGCATGGACACGCCCCCGCCACTCCCGGGCCAGCCGGGCCACGGCCTCGCCCGCCGGCTTGACCCGCCCGGAACTGGTCAACAGCCCGAGGCTGTACTCCAGTTCGGGAAAATCGGCCAGCGACCGATCCACATCGTGGGAGCACCACCAGGTGACCCCCCACAGATCCGCGCAGTCCAGCGCGTTCACCACGGTCGCCTCGGTGAACGCGGCCGCGTGCTCAGCGGGGATCAAGGGGGCGGGCGCGCCGACCTCCTGGAGCCACACCGGCCGGCGCGGGTCGTCGGCCCAGGCCTTCGACAGCTCGACGAGGTACGCGGCGTGGTGCTCGGTGGCAGTGCCGGTGCGCCCGTGCGCCTGAGCCGTACCGTTGAACACCCAGGAGTGCACGGTGGTCATGGCGCCGAGCCGGGCGGCGTGCGCGGGGGTGAAGGGCTGGTCGTCCTGGTACCAGGCGGCGTCGTACTCGGCGTGCACATGCGGTTTGCCGGGGGCGCCCTCCTCGCACGCGGCGAGCATCCGCCCCAGCCACGCCCCGGCCTGTGCGGGCGTGATGCGGTCGGGGTCGGGGTGCGGCCCGGCCGCGAACTGGTTGATCTCGTTGCCGAGCGTCATCCCGATGAAGTTGGGCCGGTCCGCGAGCGCCTCCGCGAGGGTACGCAGCAGCGCCGCCTGCCCGTCGAGCACTTCGGGGTCGGTGAAGATGCTGCGCCGGTGCCAGGTCTGCGTCCAGGCGGGCAGGAAGTCGAAGCTCGACAGATGGCCCTGGAGCCCGTCGACGTTGACGTCGAGGCCGCGTTCGCCCGCCGCGTCGGCGAGCTGGACCAGCTGCTCGACCGCACGGGGCCGGATCAGGGTGCGGTTGGGCTGGAAGTACGGCCACACCGGGAAGACCCGGATGTGGTCGAGGCCGAGCGCCGCGATCGCGTCGAGGTCGGCGCGTACGGCGTCGAGGTCGAAGTCGAGCCAGTGGTGGAACCACCCCTGGCCGGGCGTGTAGTTGGCGCCGAAGCGTACGGCGGCAGGCATGCGGGCCTGTTCTGAAGGCATGCGGATCCGTTCTGTGGGCGTGCCGCGGGGGCGGAGGGGCGTGGCCGCAGGGGCTCAGCCCTTGACGGCTCCCTCGCCGACGCCGCGGAAGAAGTACCGCTGCAGGCAGGCGAAGAGCGCGATGAGCGGGGCGACGGCGATGACCGTGCCCGCCGCGACGAGCCGTTCGTCGTTGGCGAAGGTGCCGTGCAGATAGTTCAGGCCGATGGTGAGGGTGAAGCGGTCCGGGTCGCTGAGGACGATCAGCGGCCACAGGAAGTCGTCCCAGGCGCCCATGAAGGCGAAGATGGCGACCACGGCGAGGGTGCCCTTCACGGCGGGCAGGGCGATCCTCAGATAGCGCTGCCAGGCGTTGGCGCCGTCGACGTACGCCGCCTCCTCCACCTCGTACGGCAGGTTGAGGAAGGCGTTGCGCATCAGCAGGACGTTCATCGCGCCGATGGAGCCGGGCAGGACGACCGCGATGAGGGTGTTGTTGAGGCCGAGGTCCCGCATGGTGGTGAACTGGGCGATGATGATGCCCTCGACGGGAACCAGCATGGCGAGGATGAACGCGAGGGTGGCCGCCCGGCGGCCCCGGAAGCGCATCCGGGCCAGTGCGTATCCGGCGAGCGAGGCGCCGACGCAGTTGGTGACGACGTTGGCGGCGGCGACCTTCAGCGAGTTCAGGGCGTAGTCCCAGACCGGGATGGTGTCGGCCACGCGCGCGTAGTTGTCGAGGGTCGGCTTCCCCGGCAGGAACTTGGGCGGGGAGCTGAAGATGTCCTCGTGCGGGCTCTTGAGCGAGGTGGAGAGCTGCCAGAGGAAGGGGCCCACGGTGAGGGCCAGGACCATCAGGAGCAGGGCGTAGCGCAGCACGAGCTGCCAGAGGGGGACGCGTCGCCCTTCGGCGTCGGTGACGCCCGCCCTGCGGCGGCGCACGGCGGGCGCCGGGCCCGGACGGGTCTCGGTTCCGGTCTCGGTGTCGGCGTCGGCCTTCACGCGTCCTCCCTCCGGTCCGCCCGCAGCACGAGCAGCATCAGTACGACGGTGACGGCGAAGACGACCACGGAGATCGCCGAGGCGTAGCCGACCCGGCCGGTGAGGCCGGTGCCGACGCGCTGGACGAGCATCACCAAGGTGGTGTCCTCACCCGCGGGGCCGCCGCTGGGCCCCGCCATCAGATAGACCTCGGAGAAGACCTTGAAGGCCGAGACCGAGGAGAGCGCGGCGACCAGGACCATGGTGGAGCGCAGCGCCGGCACGGTGACGGTGAAGAAGCGGCGCACCGCCCCGGCGCCGTCGACCGCGGCGGCCTCGTGCAGTTCGCGCGGTACGTTGGCCAGCGCCGCCAAGTAAATGATCATGTAGTAGCCGAGGCCCTTCCAGACCGTGACCGCCATCGCGCTGCCCAGCAGCAGCCACTGGTCGCTGAGGAAGCCGACCTTGCCGACACCGACCGCCTCAAGGACCGAGTTGATCAGCCCCCGGTCGTCGAGCATCCACACCCAGATGAGGCCGACCACGACGATGGAGGCCACGACCGGGGTGTAGAACGCCGCCCGGAAGAAGGCGATGCCGGGGATGTGCCGCTGGACGAGCAGCGCCAGGAGCAGCGGCAGGATCACCAGGGCCGGGACCACGCCGAGGACGTACAGCGTGCTGTTGCGCAGTCCGGTCCAGAACATGTCGTCGTGCCACAGCTCGCGGAAGTTGGCGAGGCCCACGTAGTGGCCGGGCACCAGGGTGCGGCGGTCGGTGAAGGAGTTCACCACGGTGCTGACGAACGGGTACAGGCTGAACACGCCGACGACGAGCAGTCCGGGCGCCGCGAACAGCCAGGGGCTGGACGGCAGATGGCGCCGGATGCGGCGGCCGGCCCGGAGCGGCCCGGAGCGGGTGCTCCGGGCCGCCGGGGCCGCGGCGAGGGCGCCGGACGGGTCCGCCGCGGAGGCGGTGGGGCTGTTCATCGAACGGCTCAGCTCTGCTTCAGCAGCTGGTCACAGGCCTTGACAGCGTTGTCAAGTGCTTCCTTGGGGCTCTGCTTGCCCTGGAGCGCCTTGGCCACCTCGTTGCGCAGCGCGGTCTTCATCTGCTCGCTGAACAGCACCGGCGTGTAATTGACCGCCGTCTTCAGGGACTTGGCGGCGGCGATCCGCACCCGGGTGTCGTCGGTGCCGTCCTCCTTGGTGAAGTACGGGTCGTCGAGCGAGCCCGCGGTGCTCGGGAAGATGGCGACCTTCTTGGCGAACTCCATCTGGCGGGTCGCGTCGGTCACGAAGTGCGCGAAGGCGACGGCCGCGGGCTTCTGCTTGGTCTTGGAGTTCACCATGACGCCCATGACGTACATGTTCGCCTTGCCGGTGCTGGTGATCTGGTCGGTGATCCCGATGTTCTTGTAGAGCGTCGGGGCCTGCTTCCTGAAGTTGGCGAGGTCCAGGGCGCTGCCGGGGTTCATGGACACCGACTCGGTGAGGAACTTGTGGCCGGCCGACTCTGGGGTGGCGGTCAGCGCCTGCGGGTCGAGCGCCTTGGCGTCGTACAACTCCTTGTACTTGGTGAGGAGTTCGGTCCCCTTCGCGTCGTTGAACGCGAAGCCGTCGCCGCTCTTGTTCATCGGCTCGACGCCGTAGCGGCCGAAGTCCTCGATGGTCGGCACGTTCGCGAAGGTCGCGATCTTCCCGTTGCTCTTGCGGGCCATCGCCAGCCCGTCGGCGAAGACCTCCTCGTACGTCCTGGGCGGCTTCGCCGCGTCGAGCCCGGCATCGGAGAACAGGCGCTTGTTGTAGAACAGCGGGCCGGTGTTGAGGTACCAGGGGAAGGCGTAGGTGCCCTGCATGCCGGGTATCTGGTGGCTCTGCCAGGCGCCGGGCAGATACTCCTTGCGGTACTCGGACGCCGCCTTGTCGAGGTCGAGCGCCAGACCGGCCTTCGCGAGGGGGGCCACCAGGTCGGGCGAGACGTTGACGACGTCGGGCAGGGTGCCGCCGGCGGCGTCGGCGCTGATCTTGTCGGCATAGCCCTCGGCGGGCCGGTCGACCCACTTCACCTCGGTGCCGGGGTACTTCTTCTGGAAGTCCGCGATCACGCCGTTGAAGTAGTCCTTGAAGTTCGCCTGGAGGTTCCAGGTCTGGAAGGTGATCTTCCCTTCGACCTTGCCGGACGCGTCGGACGAACCGGAGTCGGAGTCGCTGGAGCAGGCGCTCAGCGGAAGGACGGTGGCGAGGACGGCGGCAGCGGCGAATGCCCTGCGGGAGATGCGCACGGTGTACGGCTCCTTTGCTCGGACCAGACGTGCGGACGGCGGAGGCCGGCCTCGCGGGGGACCCGGGCCCCCCGGAAAGACGCGGTACCGGACGCTCACATCGGCAGACTTTGCGGTGCGATTCTTCAAAAAGTCAATAGGTAGCCCTACTTGGATGCTGTATGTGCAGGTCATCGGCGTGTGGTGGGGTAGTTGCGGCGATCTACTAATGCGCTTTAGAGTCATAGGGCTCAAGCGCTTTAGTACGCTGGGGCATTCACCGGCCGCAGACCGGCCGGATCCAGCGGGAAAGGGGCACGGGTGACGGACAGCCCGCCATCCGGCAAGGACACCCGGGCGGCCCGGCGCACTGTGGCGCGCCGCCCGACGATGAAGGACATCGCCCAGCGGGCCGGGGTGTCGGAGAGCGCGGTGTCGTTCGCGCTCAACGACCGCCCCGGCGTCTCCGAGGTCACCCGGGACCGGGTCCGCCGGGTCGCCGAACAGCTGGGCTGGCGCCCGAGCACGGCGGCCCGGGCGCTCTCCGGCGAGGGCTCGGCCACGGTCGGCCTGGTGGTGGCGCGCCCGGCGGCGACCCTCGGGGTGGACTCGTTCTTCCTGCAGCTGATCTCCGGCATCCAGGAGGTCCTGGCGGAGCGTCAACTCGGCCTGCTCTTCCAGGTGGTGGAGGATGTGAACGCCGAGTGCGCGGTGTACCGGCGGTGGTGGGCCGAGCACCGTGTGGACGGCGTCCTGGTGGTCGACCCGCGCACCGACGACCCGCGCCCGGAGCTGCTCGACGAACTCGGGCTGCCGGGGGTCGTCATCGGCGGGCTGCCGGACGCGCACCCGAACCTGTCACAGGTGCGCGCCGACGACACCGGGGCGATGGCGGCGGTCGTCGGCAGGCTGTACGAGCTGGGGCACCGCAGGGTCGTGCACATCGCGGGCCTCGACTCACTGGCCCACACCGACCGCCGCATCCGCTCCCTGCGCACCGAGGCCGAACGGCGCGGCCTGACCGGGGTGCGCTCGGTGACCACGGACTACTCGGACACCGAGGGCGCGGCGGTGACCCGCCGGGTGCTCGGCGGGGAGGCGGCGCCGACCGCGCTGGTCTACGACAACGACGTGATGGCGGCCGCCGGCGCGGCCGTGGTGGCGGGGCTCGGCCTCTCGGTGCCGGGCGACGTCTCGATCGTGTCGTGGGAGGACTCGGTGCTGTGCCGGATGGTCCACCCGTGGCTCACCGCGCTCTCCCGGGACACCATCGCATTCGGGCGGCTCGCCGCGCGGGAGCTGACCGCGCTGCTCGACGGCGCCGCCGCCCGGTCGGTCCCGATGCCGCTGCCCCGGCTGATCGAGCGCGAGAGCACCGCTCCCCCGCCGCTCACTCGGGCCTGAGCAGCAGGAGCGCCACGTCGTCGCTGCGCCCCTGGGTCTCCTGGACATGGCGTACGAGGCTGTCGGCGACCTCCTCCAGGGGGCGCCCGCCCTCGGCGGCGAGCCGGTCGGCGACGGCGGCCAGCGACTCGTCGAGGTCGACGCCCGCGATCTCGACGAGGCCGTCGGTGTACAGCGCGAGGACCGATCCGGGCGGCAGCGGCACCTCCGTGGTCGGGTAGACGGCGTCGGCCTCGATGCCGAGCAGCGGGCCACCGGCCAGATCCAGCGTGCGCACTCGGCCGTCCGGGTCCCTGAGCAGCGGCTGGGGATGCCCGGCGCGGGCCAGCAGGGCGCGTCCGCGCGCGGGGTCCAGCTGGAGATAGATGCAGCTGGCGAAGCGCTCGGTGGCGAGGTCGACCAGGAGCCGGTTGGTGGACTCCATGACCCGGCCGGGGGTCTGGCCGACGGCGGTGTAGGCGCGTACGGCGGTGCGGACCTGGCCCATCAGGCCCGCCGCGGTGACGTCGTGGCCCTGGACGTCGCCGATCACGGCGGCGGCCGCGGTGCCGACGGGCAGCAGGTCGTAGAAGTCGCCGCCGATGTCCATCCCCTGGGTCGCCGGCAGATAGCGCGCGGCCACCTCAAGGCCGGGCAGGGCCGGCAGGGTGTCCGGCAGCAGGGCCTCCTGGAGGCCGTGGGCGAGCTGGTGCTTGGTGTCGTACAGCTGCGCCCGCTCCAGGGCCTGCGCGATGAGGCCGCCCACGCTGGTCAGCACCGCGCGCTCCTCGGCCGTGAAGGCGCGCTCCTCGGCGTAGCCCAGCACACAGGTCCCCACGGCGCGGCCGGAGGCGATCAGCGGCAGATAGGCCCAGGCGGCCATGCCGTCGGGGGTGGCGTGCCGGACCGGATAGAGGCGTTCCAGCTGCCCGCGCGACTCGAAGAACCCCGGTACGCCGGTGAGCAGGGCGCGCACGCCCGGCGTCTGGGCGGTCAGCGGCATCCCGTCGAACCTGTCCACCACCGCGGGGTCCTCGTATCCGCGCTGTCCCAGTACGTGCAGGCGCCCGCCGGAGGAGCCGAGCATGACCAGGGTCCGGCTGCCCACGGCCGGCATGATCTCGTCGGCCACCAGATCGATCACGTCCTGTACGCCCACGGCCTCGGTCAGGGCGCTGGCCAGGCTCAGGACGTGCGAGATGGTCACCAGCCGCCCCGGCCCCTCCCCCGCGTCGCGCGGCGGACGGCCGCCCCGGGGTGTGGCGCGGGCCCGGGTGATGCGCACGCTGAGCCCGGTGGTGCTGGGGTAGAGCCGGAAGGAGAGCCAGTCGCCGGGCGGGCGCAGCGCCACGAACGAGGTGATCCGCTGGCTGAGCAGGGCCGCCCGGTAGCGGTCCTCGTACATCGGGTCGTTCAGCCACGGCAGGGTCACCCACGGCGGGGTGCCGAGCAGGCTCTCGACCGGGATGCCGAGCAGGTCGGCCGCCGCCTGGTTGGCGTACTCGACCCGCCCGTCGAGATCGAGCGCGCACAGTCCGTACGGCAGGCGCGCGGCCATCCGGGCGGCCTCGGCGGCGCGGGTCTCCCCTGGGGGCGGCTCCACGGGGCGCACGCCGGGCTCCGGCAGCACCGGTCTGCCCTGGCCAGCGGCCCACTCCATGTATTCGGCGAGCCGGTCGCAGGCGGCACCGAGCCGCTCGCGCTCGTGGCGGGAGAGGTCCGCCGGGTGCGAGCCGGGCCAGGTCGTGTAGACGGCCCCGTAGACGGTGTCGGCGGTGGCCACGGGGAGCGCGGCCAGCGCGAAGGGGTAGGGCAGCACGACCGCGATCCGGGGGTAGCGGCCCGCCATCTCCTCCTCGCCGCCGACCCAGACCAGACGCCGCTCGCGGGCCGCGTCGGCGACCGGGATGGGGGCGGCGAGCCCGACCCGCTCCCAGGGCGCGGCGAACACCCTGGGCAGCCCCGCGATCGCGGCCATGACCAGGACGTTCTCCCCGGGATCGAGCACATAGACGGCACCGGAGTGCGCCTGGACGTCGTCCAGCAGCCCGGTCAGCACCCGGGACAGGACCGCCTGGTGCGGGAGCGCGCGGTCGGGCGGGGGCCCGGGCGCATCCCGGTCGGGCACGGCGGACCACCTCCTCCACGGCCACGCGTGGACACCTCTGGAAGATCCAGGCTGCCCGCTCGCGGCCGTCCCTGCACGGCGAGCGGGGGCGGCGTCCGGGCGGGGGAGCCGACCGGGGGGGGCGGCGTCCGAGCGGGGGAGCCGACCGTGCGGGGGAGCCGACCGGGGGACAGTGCCGCCGGGGTGATGGCGATTCGCGTGGAAGATCCCTCCGCCTCCGTTATAAATCGGACGAAATAACTGACGGATCGTCTGATCGGAAGAGAGTGCTCCGAGTGCGGCAAATGCCCCGGTGGGGGCCCCAGCGGCCCTTATGTGAAAGGCAGTTGAACTTCGACGGAGCCAACTACTTCTGGCCTGCTGCCTCGTTCACCCATCAGTGAGAGTCACTTCATGTGGGCAGCGTGTGACGTATCAGCGCAAGTCATGTCCACACCATCTAATTTTCGACGCACCTTCCCACCCATGAAGGAAGCCACATGCGCCGAACCACCCTCGCCGCCGCGCTGTCAGCCGCCGTCGCCCTGACCGCCGCGGTCACCATGCCGACTGCCGAGGCCGCCCCCCACGGCGCCCTCCGGCCCGCCCTCGACGCCAAGCCGTTCCAGCCGCCCCTGACGGCCACCGCGCCCCCGGTGACCCGGACCCTGAGCCCCGGTGTCACCCTCACCACGTACACCTTCGGGAAGAAGAACGCGGACGACTTCTGGACCGTGCACGTGTACCTGCCCGCCGAGCCCGGCGGTCCGGTCAACAAGGCCACGACCGAGCTGGGCCCCAAGGACACGGCGGACCAGGTCGCACAGACCCTGCGCGAGAAGGGCTTCGCACCGCGGGTCGAAGAGGTCCGCTCGCCCGCGTACGCCGACCTCGCGGCCGGCACGCTGGGCTGGACGGTCCGGGTGGGCGGCTTCGCCGAGCGGCCCGACGCGACCGCGGAGCTGGCCAAGGTGAAGGCCGCCGGGTTCACCGGCGACACGCGCTACACCGCGCAGGACGGCACCGACCTCCAGGCCCCGCAGAAGGTCAACGTCATAAGAGTCGACTTCCGGGAGTTCCAGGGCAAGGTGGACACCGAGTTCGGGCCCACCCTGCACGGCACCGAGCCCGCGACCGACCTCGTCGCCCGCGCGCACGCGATCGCGGGCATCAACGGCCAGTGGTTCTACAACGACGCCCCCGGCGGGTTCTACGTCAAGGACGGCAAGGTGCTCGCCTCGGCGACCCAGGGCCGGGGCGCGATCCTCATCACCAAGGGCGGGCGGGACGTCCGCGTCGACGCCATCAAGGCGCACATCTCGCTGCAGACGCCGGGCGGCGCCATCGAGGAGATCGACGGCGTCAACCGCTTCCCCGGCGACGTCTGGAACTGCGGCGGAGTCGGCGGCGACACCCCGACCGAGAAGCCGCAGCACGACTTCGAGTGCACGGACCCCAGCGAGCTGGTGCAGTTCACCCCCGAGTGGGGCGCCGCGCCGAAGGGTGCGGGCGCCGAGGCCGTCCTCGACGACGACAACGAGGTGGTGGCGGTGAACTCCTCGCGCGGGGCGGCCGTCCCGGACGGCGGGTCCACCATCCAGGCCATCGGGGACAGGGCCGAGTGGCTGCTCGGCCATGTGCACGTGGGCGACAGCCTCGGCATCCGCACCCGCGTCAGCGACAGCTATGGCCGCCCGGTCCCGCTCAGCAGTGACACCACGATCATGCAGGTCGGCCCGACCCTGGTGCGGCACGGCAAGGTGTCGGTGAACGCGCTGGCGGACGGGATCATCCGGTTCGGCGCCGACCAGTCGTTCACGTACGACTGGACCAACCGGGCCAATCCGCGCTCGATGATGGGCGTGGACGACCGCGGCCGGCTGATGCTGGCCGTCGTCGACGGCCGCCAGGCGGGCTACAGCGAGGGGCTGAGCGTCGCGCGCACCGCGGAGCTGATGCGCCAGCTCGGCGCCCGTGAGGCGCTCAACCTCGACGGCGGCGGCTCCAGCGTGATGGCCACGGCGGCCGACGGCGTCATCAATCACCCGTCGGACTCCTCGGGCGAGCGCTCGCTCGGCGACGCCTGGGTCATCAAGCCCTGAGCCCGTACGTCCCGTACGCGAAGGACTGACCGGTTCAGCGGGCCGGTCAGTCCTCCGGGGGCTCCTCCGGCGGCACCACCGGCCGCTCGGCCGACAGGTCCGCCTCCGCGCCGTCCGGCACGAACTCGCACCACACCGCCTTGCCGTCGCCCCTGGGCTCGATGCCCCAGCGGGCCGACACCGCCTCGATGAGCATCAGACCGCGCCCGGAGGTGGCCGCCTCGCCGGGGGTGCGGCGGCGCGGGCGGACGCTGGAGCGGTCCTTGACCCACAGCCGTACGCGCCGCACCGGCTCGGGCAGCACCTCCAGCGTGAGGACGGCGCCGCCCTCGGTGTGCAGCAGCACATTGCCCAGGAGCTCGCCCGCGGCCAGCTCCACGTCGTCGACGAGCTCCCCGAAGCCCCAGTCCTCCAGGGCCCGGCGCAGGGCCACCCGGGACTCCGCGAGGCCCTCGGGGTCGGCCTGGTGGATGTACTGGTGGATGCGGGGGGCCTGCGGGGTGCCCGGGTCGGGGGCGCGCCGCAGCACGAGCAGGGCGACGTCGTCACCGGTGCCCCAGCGCTCCCAGAGGGTGGCGGAGAGGTGGTCCGCGAGCGCGTCGGCCCCCTCGGGGCCCGTCCTGACGGCTCCCTCCAGGGCGTCCAGGCCGGCCGCGATGTCCAGGCCGGGCTCCTCGACGAGCCCGTCGGTGCACATCACCATCGTCTCGCCGGGCACCAGGTCGAGCCGGGTCTCGGGGAACTCCTCGTCCTCGAACTCGGTGGCCAGCCCGAGCGGGAGTCCGCCGCGCAGTTTGGGGCGGCCCACCCGGCCGTCGGTGTGCCGGATGAACGGCCCCAGGTGGCCCGCGCGGACGGCCCGTACACCGCCGGAGGAGAGGTCCACCTGGGCGTACGTACAGGTCGCGAAGCGTTCGGTGTCGAGTTCGGCCAGGAAGCGCGAGGCGCGGGCGAGTACGGTCGCGGGCGGGTGCCCCTCCCCCGCGTACGCGCGGATCGCGATCCTCAGCTGGCCCATGATCGCGGCGGCGTGGGTGTCGTGGCCCTGGACGTCGCCGACCACGACCCCGACCCGGCCCCGGGGCAGCGCGATCACGTCGTACCAGTCGCCGCCGACCTCCCGGCCGCCCCAGGCCGCGTGGTAGCGCACAGCGATCTCGGCGCCGGGGACCACGGGCACGTGCCGCGGCAGCATCGACGCCTGGAGGCCGGTCGCGAACTCGCGCTCCTGGTCGAAGAGGATCGCCCGCTGGAGCGACTGGGCGAGGATGCCCGCGAGGCCCAGGCAGAGGTTGCGGTCCTCGGCCGAGAAGTCGCTGCGCCCCCGGAAGAACAGCGCGAGCCCGCCGACCGGGCGGGCCTGGGCGATCAGCGGCAGGAAGGCCGCCGCGTCCAGTTCGAGGTGCTGGATGTACGGGGCGAGCCGGGGGAAGGTGCGGCCGAGCTCGCCGAGCGAGGTGACGAACCGGGGCCGGCCGGTCAGCACGGCCTCGGCGAGCGGCAGCGAGTCGTCCAGGCGGTGCAGCTTCAGCTCGTCGAGCGCGTCCATCGAATCGCCGGCCGTCGCGATGACCTTGAGCGCGCCGCCGTCGACCAGGCCGAGGACGAGCCCGTCGGCGCCGAACCGTTCCATCCCGTCGGTGCCGGTGAGGACGGCGGCGACGTCCTCGACGGTCACCGCCTTGGAGAGGGCCTCGGTGGTGCCCTGGACCATGCCGGTGATGCGTCTTCGGCCCGCCTCCAGCGGGCTGATCAGCGTGAACTCGGTGAGCTCGGTGGAGGCGTTGCGGACGATCCCGAGGACGCGGTACGCGCTGCCCCGCTGGTCGCGCAGGATCCGCCCGCGCACATGGGTCCACTGCCGGTGTCCGTTGCGCCGCCGCAGCTGGAAGTAGGCGCCGTAGGAGGAGCGGCCGGTCTGCATGGCCTCGTCGATCACCGCGTTGACCCGCGCGCCCTCCTCGGGGGGCACCCGGGAGACCAGCGAGTCGGGGTTCCCGTCGTATTCCTCGGGCTTCAGGTCGAAGACGGCCAGACCTGCGTCATCGAACGCAAGGGTGTTGTTCGCCAGGTCCCAGTCGAAGCTGCCCATGCGGTTGAGGGCCAGCCTCTCGCCCGGCCCGATCTCCCGTCGGTCGCGTCCAGCCACTGCGTCAGCTTAACTTCGGGGGTTTTTCCTCCGCATCACGGAGCCGCACCCAAAGGGCCCGTCGTGGTGCGGTCGGCCCACAGCCACCCGTTCGGCCGCGCCCCGGAGGCGCCGGGGGCGGGATTGTGCCGCAGCACCGCGTCGATCAGCCCCGAGGTCGCTTCGGGGAAGTCCATGGGGACGATGCCCAGCCCGGTCCGGCCCGGCAGCGCCGAACCGTTCAGGAAGTCGCGCACCTGCGGGTTGAGCCGGGCGGCGTTCCATTCGGGCGGCAGAGCGGCGGCCGTGCTCACATAGTTGATGCAGAGCTTGCCGGGCTGGTCGGCGGCCTTGCGGAACTGGGCCTCGATCTTGGGGTACTTGCCGAAGGGCTCGGCGTTGTAGTCGTCCTGGATGTCGAAGAGCGCCGGGTCGCCGTAGCGCACGCCCGGCAGGCCGCCGTTGTCGGCGAGCAGCACCACCTTGCCCCGGGCCTCGCCCAGCGTGGGCAGCGCGCCGTCGAGGCGGAACAGCGAGCGCCAGCCCTTCTGGTCGAGGTAGAGGTCGAAGATCCGGCGGAACTCCGCGTCGCTGACCGTCGAGTACTCCTGCTTGAGGCGCATCAGCACGGTTTCGCCCGGGTGGGCGGCGAGGAAGTCCCGGCAGGCGATCAGCACATCGCCGAACATCAGGTTCTGGTAGAAGGCGGCGTGGTGGATGGCGAAGGCGTCGCCGGTGGCCCGGCAGCGTACGTCCAGGAAGCGGATGCCGGCGTTCAGCTGCGCGGCGACGACCGCGTTCTGGCACTTCACCCACAGGCCGCCGAACCGGGCGCCGGTGTCGTGCGTGCCGGGGATCGTCAGCTGCCGCAGCGCGGTCGCGCCGCCGAGGCCCGCCATCCAGTCGCCGGTGCCCAGGGTGCGGGCCCGGGCGGGCGCGGCGCCCGCGTACGTGAGGAGTCCGACGGCCGGAAGCACGGCCGCTCCTTTGAGAAAGCCACGCCGGTCCATGCCCACGCTCCCCCTGCCGCTCGGCGGCCCCTCAGGGCCCACCCGGTCATCGCTGTGGCATGGAAGCACAGCGGGCCGCAGGAGAACAGGCGTCGCGCAGCACCGATTACCGCTCGGTGGTCCGGGACCGCCCGGAAAAGCACCTCACGGTCCTGGAGCAGGGTGTCGCAGGGGCGCACCACCTTCGGCAACCCCATCAAGTACATCAAGGCCTGTCCGTACGTGTCACCGGTAGTCGCCGGGGTCCGCTTCCAGCCCGCGCTCGCGGTCCTCCAGGAAGCGCCAGATGTCGGGGCGGGAGCCGTCGACGTCGGTGAAGCCGTAGACGCGGGCGAGTTCGCCGGAGCTGACCGACCTCTGGTTCCAGCGGGACCGGCCGACGTCGGCCGCCAGGGCGGCGACCGCGCGTCCCACGAACCGCGGCGACTCCGAGAGCGCGAAGTCCGGCGTGGCCGCCGCCCCCCGCCAGTTCTCCTCGGTGACGCCGAAGGCGTCGAGCATCATCTCCGAGCGCAGCCAGCCGGGCGTGAGGGAGACGGCCGTGCCGCCGTACGGCCCGAGCTCGTGCCCCTGCGAGAACGCCAGCCGGTTCACGGCGACCTTGGCCAGGTCGTAGAAGACGGAGAGCCGGTAGTGCGCCGCGTTGTAGGCGGCGGTGCCGTCGGTCACCTCGACCAGCAGACCGCCCGGCCGGGCGATGAGCAGCGGCAGCAGATGATGGGAGGTGATCAGATGGGTGTCGACGGCGAGCCGCAGGATGCGCAGTCCGTCGTCGAGGTCGTGCTCCCAGACGGGCGTGTTCCAGTCGGCGGGGCCGCCCTTGAGGAGCTCGGCGCCCCAGATGTCGTTGACCAGGACGTCCACGGCGCCGTGCTCGTCGGCGATCCGCTCGGCCAGCGCCTTCACCTGGCCGGGGTCGAGGTGGTCGGCGGCGGCCGCGATGCCGGTGCCGCCGAGCCGGGTGACCAGTTCGGCGGTCTCCTCGACGGTCTCGCCGCGGTCGTAGTCGGACGGGATCGGATGCGTACGGCTGCTGCGGCCGGTGCACACCACGGTCGCGCCGGCCTCGCCCAGGGCGGCGGCGATGCCCCGGCCCGCGCCCCGGGTGGCCCCGGCCACCACGGCCACGCGGCCGTGCAGCGCCCGCCCGGCCGGTTCGGCCCGAGGTCCGTCCACGGTCCGAGTCTGCCCGCGCCGGGGCCTCGGATTACCGGTTCGGCCCCGTATTCGACAGGATGGGCGCATGACCGAGATCCACACCCCCCGTCTGCTCCTGCGCCGCTGGGACGAGGACGACCTGCCCGCCCTGGCCGACATCAACGCCGATCCGGACGTCATGCGCTGGACCGGGGACGGCTCGGTCCTCGATCTGGAGGAGACGGCCGACGAGATGGAGCGCTGGGAGGAGGACTGGGACGAGGAGGGCTTCGGGCTCTTCGCCGTCGAACTCCTCGGCTCGGGCGAGCTGGCCGGGTTCACCGGGCTCTCCGTCCCCACCTATCTGCCCGAGGTGCTGCCCGCCGTGGAGATCAGCTGGCGCCTGGGACGGCAGTTCTGGGGGCAGGGGTACGCCTCGGAGGCCGCGCACGCGGCGCTGGAGTTCGCCCTCCAGGACCGCGGCCTCGACCGGGTCCTCGCCATCGCGCGCGTGGGCGACAGCGCCTCCGAGAACGTGATCCGCAAGCTGGGCATGGTCCCCGAGAAGGTCACGACCGACCGCCGGTACGGCAACCAGGTGGCGGTCCACTCCATCGACCTCACCGAGTACGCGGGTTAGGGCCTGTCCGGCGGATCTGGTCGGCTTCGGCCCGGGGCGCCTATTTCGGTGCCCGGCCCGCGTCCAGCCGGCCCGGCGCCGAGTGGACGCCGGGCTGGTACTTGGGCAGCCGGACCGTGATCTTCATTCCGGCGCCCACCGCCGTCTCGATGACCAGGCCGTGGCCGTCCCCGTACACCTGGCGCAGTCGGTCGTCCACGTTGGACAGACCGATGCCGGCGGACGGGCCGGCCTCGCCCGCGAGGATGCGGCGCAGCCGGTCGGGCTCCATGCCGACGCCGTTGTCCTCGATGACGACCAGCGCCTCGGACCCGGCGTCCTGCGCGGTGATGCTGATGTGGCTCTTGTCGGTCTTGCCCTCCAGGCCGTGTTTGACGGCGTTCTCGACGAGCGGCTGGAGGCAGAGGAAGGGCAGGGCCACCGGCAGCACTTCGGGGGCTATCTGCAGGGTCACCGAGAGCCGCTCCCCGAAGCGGGCGCGGACCAGCGCCAAGTACTGGTCGATGGCGTGCAGTTCGTCGGCCAGGGTGGTGAAGTCGCCGTGCCGGCGGAACGAGTAGCGGGTGAAGTCCGCGAACTCCAGGAGCAGTTCGCGGGCCCGGTCCGGGTCGGTCCGTACGAACGAGGCGATCACGGCCAGCGAGTTGAAGACGAAGTGCGGGGAGATCTGCGCCCGCAGCGCCTTGATCTCGGCCTCGATCAGCCGGGTGCGGGACCGGTCGAGGTCGGCGAGCTCCAGCTGGACCGAGACCCAGCGGGCCACCTCGCCCGCCGCCCGTACGAGGACCGCCGACTCGCGCGGCGCGCAGGCGACCAGGGCGCCGTGCACCCGGTCGTCGACGGTGAGCGGGGCCACCACCGCCCAGTGCAGGGCGCAGCCGTCGTCGTCGCAGCGGATGCGGAACGCCTCGCCCCGGCCGGTCTCGCGGATGCGGCCGAGCCGCTCCAGGATCTCCGCGCTGTGGTGCTCTCCCGCCCCGTCCCAGGTCAGCACCGATGACCCGTCGGTCAGGCACAGCGCGTCGGTGCCGAGCAGGGTGCGCAGCCCGCGGGCGGCGCGGCGCGCGGTGTCGGGGGTGAGTCCGGCCCGCAGCGGGGGCGCGGCCAGGGACGCGGTGTGCAGGGTCTGGAAGGTGGCGTGCTCGACGGGCGTGCCCAGATCGCCGAGCCCCTGCGGGCGGGCGGTGCGCCGCCCGGCCCAGAACCCGGCCGCGACCAGTGGAAGGGCCGCCGCGAACATCCCGGCCAGGAAGCCGTTCACGCCTGGGCCTGACGGGGTGCGGCGCCTCGGGCAGGTCCGCCGCGCCGGCCCGCGTACAGCGCCTCCGGCAGGTGGAAGCGGGCCAGTATCGAGGCCGTGCCCGCCGGGATCCGGGCCGCCGTCGCGAGGGACACCAGGATCATCGTCAGGAAGCCGAGCGGCACCGACCAGAGGGCGGGCCAGGCGAGCAGTGCGTGCAGCGGTCCGCCGCCGGGCAGGCCCGCCATGGTGGCGGTGACCGCGAGCAGCGCCGAGCCGCCGCCCGCCACCATCCCGGCCACCGCGCCCGGCGGGGTGAGCCCGCGCCACCAGATGCCGAGCACCAGGAGCGGGCAGAACGAGGACGCGGAGACCGCGAACGCCAGGCCCACCGCGTCGGCCACCGGAAGGCCGCCGACCAGGGCGCTGGCCGCCAGCGGCACCGCGACCGCGAGCAGGGTGGCGAGGCGGAAGTGCCGTACGCCCCGGGTCGGCAGCACGTCCTGGGTGAGGACGCCCGCGACCGCCAGGGTCAGGCCCGAGGCGGTGGACAGGAACGCCGCGAAGGCGCCGCCCGCGAGCAGCGCCCCGAGCAGGTTCCCGCCGACCCCGCCGATCACCAGGTGCGGCAGGACGAGCACGGCCGCGTCGGCCTGTCCGGTGAGGGCGAGTTCGGGCGCGTACAGCCTGCCCAGGGCGCCGTAGACGGGCGGCAGCAGATAGAAGGCGCCGATCAGGCCGAGGACGACGACCGTGGTGCGGCGGGCGGCGACACCGTGCGGGCTGGTGTAGAAGCGGACCACCACGTGCGGCAGGCCCATGGTGCCGAGGAAGGTGGCGACGATCAGGCCGTACGTGGCGTACAGCGGGCGTTCCTTGCGGGCGTGGGCGAGCGGGGTGGACATGCCCGCGCTGCCCGCGTCGCTGCTGGGGACGGGGTCGCCGGGGGCGAACACGAGCCGGGTGCCGCGCTCGACGCGGTGGGTGCCGGTGGGCAGGAGGACGCGTTCGGCGTGGTGGCGGGCGCCGTCGACGGTGCCGGTGGCGGTGACCGTGAGCGGGGCGGCGAGCTTGATGTCGAGGGTGTCGTCGACGCGTACGGCCCGCTGCTCGCGGAAGGCGGCGGGCTCGTCGAAGGCGACGCGCGGGGTGCCGTCGCCCTGCCAGGCGAGCAGCAGGAAGAGCGCGGGCACGAGGAGGGCGATGAGCTTCAGCCAGTACTGGAAGGCCTGGACGAAGGTGATGCTGCGCATACCGCCCGCGGCGACGGTCGCGACGACGACCACCGCGACCAGAACGCCGCCGAACCAGCGCGGCGCCCCGGTGAGCACGTGGAGGGTGAGGCCCGCGCCCTGGAGCTGCGGCAGCAGATAGAGCCAGCCCACCCCGACGACCAGGGCGGCCGCGAGCCGTCGCACGGAGCGGGATTCGAGCCGGGCCTCGGCGAAGTCGGGCAGGGTGTACGCGCCGGAGCGGCGCAGCGGGGCCGCCACGAACACCAGCAGGACGAGATAGCCGGCGGCGTAGCCGACCGGGTACCAGAGCATGTCCGGGCCCTGGACGAGGACGAGTCCGGCGATGCCGAGGAAGGAGGCGGCGGAGAGGTACTCGCCGCTGATCGCGGCCGCGTTGAGCCGGGGGCCCACGGTGCGCGAGGCCACGTAGAAGTCGGAGGTGGTCCGGGATATGCGCAGGCCGAGCGCGCCCACGAGGACCGTGGCGAGGACCACGAGGGCCACGGCCGGTACGGCATAGTTCTGGTTCACGTTCTCACGTTCCTCGGCGGCGCCGGGCGGGCGGTCAGCGGTCCTCGACGAGGCGGGCGAAGTCCTGTTCGTTGCGCTCGGCGCGCTTCACGTACCAGCGGGCGAGCAGCACGAGTGGCGGGTAGACGCCGAAGCCGAGCACGCCCCAGACGAGCCCGGGGTTCTGCGGCCGCACCGCGAACACCAGCGGCAGCGGACCGACCAGCAGCACGAGGACGGCGAAGACGGTGAGCCCGGCGAGCAGTTGGCTGCGCATGAGGGAGCGCACATAGGTGTGGCCCAGGGTGGTCTGCTCGTCGATCTCGGTCCGGGGGCGGTAGCCGGTGAACCCGCGGGTCCTCCGGGGCACCCCGGTGACGACGACACGGCGTTCCGTCGGATCCTGCGGCACGGCTGCCTCCCCAAGGCTCTGTGTCGCCAGAGACTAGGGCCTGTCCGGCGGATCTGGTCGCCTGCGAGGTGCCTGCGTCTTTCGGTCCTGGTGAGCGGGGTCCTGGTGGGAGTCGGCAACCTACGACAACGCCACTGGGGTCCCAGGTCCCCCCTGGCCCTTGAGGCCTTGGGGGAGGGCGTGCCAGGACCCCGCGTCCCAGACAAGATCCGCCGGACAGGCCCTAGTCCCGGTGGCGCAGGAGGAGCATGGCCGCGTCGTCGTGGAGCGGGCTGCCGGCGTGGCGCATCAGATCGCCGCGCAGTGCTTCGAGCGCGGCTTGCGGGTCGGGGCCGGTCAGCAGGTGGAGGCGCCGGGACAGCGGGTAGAAGGCGCCCGCGCGGTCGCGGGCCTCGGTGACCCCGTCGGTGTAGAGCAGCAGCTGGTCGCCGGGGCCGAAGTCCACCTGGCGCGGCTCGGGTCCGTCGCCCGGGGACAGGCCGAGGCCGAGCGGCGGGGCGTACTGCGGCGGCTCGGGGAAGTGGACCGCGCCGTCCGCGCGCAGCAGGGCGGGCAGCGGGTGCCCGTAGTCGAGGAACACCGCTCCCCCGTCGGGGACGAGTTCGGCGATGAGGGCGGTGACGAACTTCTCGTCGCGCAGGGCCCGTTCGGCCGCCCGCTCGACGCGCGCGCCGACGCCCTTGAGGTCCAGCTCGTCATGCGCGGCCTCCCGGAACGCGCCGAGGACGGCGGCCGCGGTCTCCACCGCCTCCAGGCCCTTGCCCTGCACGTCCCCGATGATGACCCGCACACCCTCGGGCGCCGCGACCACTTCGTACAGATCGCCGCCGATCCTCGCCTGGGCGACGGCGGAGGTGTACGAGACGGCCGCCCGCAGATGTCCGGCGCTGCGCGGCACGGGGCGCAGCAGGACGCGCTGGGCGAACTCGGCGATCGAGCGCACCCCGGCGAGCTCGGCCTCGCGGCGCGCCCGCATCACGGCGGCGGCAACGCCCGCGACGGTCACCCCGACGACGGAGGCGAGCGCGGCGAAGCCGCGGCGCTCCTGGAACAGGCCGTTGTGGATGCCGAGTCCGCAGCCGGCGAGCAGGGCCACGGCGCCCACGGCCACGGGCCGCCGCCGGCTTCCGACCAGGCCCGCGAAGGCGGGGCCGAGCGAGACGAGGGCGAGCAGTCCGACGCCGGGACCGGCGGCCACGTCGACGACGGCGACCACGGTCATGACCGCGTACGGGAGGACGTAGAGCACGCCGGTGCCCGTTCTTCGCGCCATGGCCGTCCCACCCCTTCCGGTACGGAGTGCCGCCGTGCCCTCCCCGTCCCCGGTGACAGGCGTTCCGAATCACCCCGCCCACGATATGGATGGCACACACAAACGTGCCTATGTATCCTAGGTTTTAACCTAGGAAGCCTAGGAACGTCGGTTCCAGGGCGGAAGACAGCGACGACGGGGGTACGGGGCACATGGCACGTGCGGGACTCACAGCCGACCGGGTCACGGCGGCGGCCGCCGATCTGGCGGACGAGATCGGGTTCGACAACGTCACCCTGTCGGCCCTGGCACGGCACTTCGGCGTGAAGGACGCGAGCCTGTACTCCCACGTCAAGAACGTGCGGGACCTGCGCACCCGGGTCGCGCTGCTGGCCGGCGGCGAGCTCATCGACGAGATCGCCGTCGCGGTGGCGGGCCGGTCGGGGCGGGACTCCCTGATGGCGTACGCCGACGCGTACCGGGCGTACGCACTGGCCCACCCCGGCCGGTACGCGGCGACCCAGATCCGGGTGGACCCGGCGGCCGTCGCCGACTCGCCCGCGATGCGGCGGACCGTGGAGATCACCTACGGGATGCTGCGCGGCTACGGGCTCGCCGAGCCGGATCTGACCGACGCGGTACGGCTGCTGCGCAGCACCTTCCACGGCTACATCAGCATCGAGGCCCAGGGCGGCTTCCACCACGTACGCGACGTGGACACCTCGTGGCGGCGGGCCGTCGCGGCCCTGCACGTCCTTCTCGAACACTGGCCGGCCTCACCCACAGAGGAAGCGAACCATGCCTGAACTGCGCGTACCCGGCGCGACCCTGTACTACGAGAAGCGCGGCACCGGTCCGGTGCTGCTGATGATCCCCGGCGGGGGCGGGGACGCCGCCTCCTTCGACCTGGTGGGGGCCGACCTGGCCGACCGGTTCACCGTCGTCGCCGTCGACCCGCGTGGCAAGTCCCGCAGCGCCGCCGGTGAGCGGGGCCGGGACCAGCGGGTGGAGGTGCACAGCGACGACATGCACCGGCTGCTCGCCGAAGTCTCGCCGGGCGAGCCCGCCTTCGTCTTCGGCAGCAGCTCGGGCGCGATCATCGCGCTCGACCTGCTGGCCCGGCACCCGGAGCGGCTGCGGCTCGTCGTGGCCCACGAGCCGCCGACGCTGGGGCTGCTGCCCGACGCGGACCGGTGGCGGGCGGCCTTCGCGGACGTCGTCGAGGCGTTCGGCCGCGACGGCCTGGAGGCGGCGATGACCGCGCTCGGCGCGGCGGCGGGTCAGGAGGGCGCCGACGAGCCGGACGACGAGCGGGACGTAGGCACTTCGGTGAGCGCGAGCGCCGAGCGGTTCCGGCGGATGCGGGAGAACATGCCGCAGTTCCTGGAGCGCGAACTGCGCCGGTTCAGCGGGCACATGCCGGACATGGACGCGCTGGCGGCGCACTCCGGGCGGCTGGTCCCGGCGTGCGGGCGCGCTTCCCGGGATCTGCTGCTCGCCCGCCCGGCGGCGGTGCTGGCCGAGCGGTTCGGCACCGGGCTGGTCGAATTCCCGGGCGGCCACGTCGGTCTGAGCACGCATCCGGTCCGTTTCGCGAAGGTGCTGCGGCGGACGCTGGCGGCGGCCATGGCCGAGGACGTGGTGTAGCGGCTGGGACGGGCTCACGAAAAAGGTCTGGACCAGATGGTTGACCGACTGGTCCTCCACGTACGGCCACACCAGGGCCGACGGGCAGTGGTGGACCTTCGACGACACCTGGTCGATCGGCAGGAAGACGGCCTACCTCAAGTCGAAGGGGCTGCTCGGCGCCATGGTCTGGGAGATGTCCGGCGACACACCTGGCGGCACCCTGATGAGCGCGCTGGCCGGGGGCTCGGCTGAGGGGCCCGGCGCGGCTCCGGCAGCCAGGCCCTAGCCGATGGTCCGGAACGCGAGCACCGCGTTGTGGCCGCCGAAGCCGAACGAGTCGCTGAGCGCGATGTCGCCGTCCAGCGGCAGTGAGCGCGGGCTGTGGCGTACGACGTCGAGGGCGATCCCGTCCTCGACGTCGTCGCACCCGGCCGTGGGCGGGACCAGTCCGTCCCGCAGCGCCAGGACCGTGGCGACGGCCTCCACGCCGCCCGCGCCGCCCTGGAGATGGCCGAGAGCGCCCTTGTTGGCGGTGACCGGGACGTCCGGGGTGTGGGCGCCCAGGACCCGGCGCAGGGCCCGCGCCTCGGCCCGGTCGCCCTCGACCGTGGCGGTGGCGTGGGCGTTGACGTGGACCACGTCCGCCGCCGTGGCGTCCGCGTCCGCCAGGGCCGCCCGCAGCGCCACCTCGATGCCACGTCCGCTCGGCTCGGGGGCCGCCATGTGGAAGGCGTCGGCCGAGAGACCCCTTCCGGCGGCCTCGCAGTAGATGCGCGCGCCCCGCGCCCGGGCGTGCTCCTCGGCCTCCAGGACCAGCACGCCCGCGCCCTCGCCGAGGACGAATCCGTCCCGCTTCTTGTCGAACGGGCGGGACGCGGACTCCGGTTCATCGTTGCTGGTGGAAACGGCTCTCATCGCGGCGAAGGACGCCAGGATCGCCGGGGTGATCACGGCTTCGGTGCCGCCCGCCACCACCAGGTCGACGTGTCCGTCACGGATACGGTCCATGGCGTGCCCGATGGCTTCGGTGCCGGAGGCGCAGGCCGACACCAGGGTGCTCGCCTCGCCCAGGATGCCGAGGTCGATGGAGATCTGGGCGGCGGCCGAGGACGGCACCAGCATCGGCGCGGTGTGCGGCGAGACCGCGCGCGGGCCCCGCTGCTCAAGCCGCCGCTGGGCCTCGACGAGCACCGGCGCGCCGCCGATGATCGTCCCCAGCGACACCCCGGTCCGGGCGGGCAGCAGCCCGCTCTCGCGGGCGCCCTCCAGGTCCAGGCCGGCGTCCCGCCAGGCCTCGCGCGCGGCGAGCACGGCCAGTTGCGCGGACCGGTTCATCCGCCGCGCCAGGGGCCTGGGCAGCAGGTCGGCCGGGTCCACCGCGGCCCGGGCGGCAAGCCGTACCGGCAGCGCGTCGAAATCCTCGTCCTCCAGCAGCCGCACCGCCGACCGCCCCGAGAGCAGCCCCTGCCAGAGCCCGGGCACGTCCGCTGCGAGCGGGGTGAGCGCGCCGAGGCCGGTCACCACGACCCGCCGTCTGCCGGTGCCGGGGCCCTCGGGCTCGGTCACGTCGGCCGGGTCGACCCGGCCCACCCGCACCACCTGGCGCTCGCGCCGGTCCAGGAGGCGCTCCTGGTCGGGGCCGCCGCCCACCGGGCGCAGGACGAGCCGGGTCCGGGCCTCGCTCGCGGGCGCGGTGCGCGTCACGACGTGCCAGCTGTCCACGCCGGTCGCGACCACGTCGCCCGGTACGAGTTCTCCGGTGGTGAGGAGGCAGCACTCCCCGCCCATGACCGACTCTTCGCTCATCGCCGCTTCCTGGTTCGCACGTGTGAACGGCTCCAGGGCATCACTTCAACCCTAAGAAGTCGATAAAGCGATCTGGGAACATCTTGCCCGTCCCACCTCGCACCAGCACCTCGGCGGGCCGGGCACCCCATCAGGCATCCGACCCGCTTCCGTACAGTCCGACCAGTCGGTACGGTCCCGCCATGCCCGCCGTGACCGAACACGTTCCGCCAGTCCACGGCCACTGCGACGCCCGCGCGGTCGCCGCGCTCCACGGGATCTTCGTCCGGCGGGGCCGCTGCGGCGACCGCCGCATCCTGGCGCCCGAGGCCGCCGAGCGGGTCCGCGAGGGCCAGGGCGCCTGCCGCGACCGGGTGGTCGGCGCGGGCTTCGCGCACGGGACCGAGCTCGGCCTCGGCCTGTGGCTGAGCGGCCCCAGTCCGCGCGCGGTCGGCCACGACGGCTACGGCGGCCTGGCCGACCCGGAGGCGGGGATCTCCCTCGGCTGCGTCATGAACCGCATGGGGTCCCACATCGCGGACGACCCGCGCACGATGGCGCTGGTCGAGGCCGTCTGCAGCGCACTGTGAACCCCGGGCGCGGCGCTCAGGGGCGGCCCGCCTCCGGGACCGCCTCGCCGCGCCGCACCGGCTCCGGCGGGGTGCCGTCCCCGAAGGGCCGGCCACCCAGCTGCTCCCGGTGATGGGGTGTCAGCCAGCCGGACAGATCGGGGCCGACGGGCACGATTCCGGTCGGGTTGATGCCGGACTGCACGATGTAGTAGTGCCGTTTGATGTGGTCGAAGTCGACGGTGTCGCCGAAGCCCGGGGTCTGGAAGAGGTCCCGGGCGTAGGCCCAGAGCACCGGGTCCTCGATCAGCTTGTTCCGGTTGCACTTGAAGTGCCCGTGGTAGACGGCGTCGAAGCGCACCAGCGTGGTGAACAGACGGATGTCCGCCTCGGTGATGGTGTCCCCGACCAGATAGCGGCGGTCCGCGAGGCGCCCGGAGAGCAGGTCGAGCCTGCGGAACACATCGCGGTGGGCGTCCTCGTACTCGCGCTGCCCGGTCGCGAAACCGGCCCGGTACACCCCGTTGTTGAGGTCGCGGTAGACACCGTCCATCACCTCGTCGATCTCGTCGCGCAGCTCCTCGGGGTACAGGTCGGGTGCGCCCGCCCGGTGCAGCTCGCGCCACTCGGTGGCGAGGTCCAGGGTGATCCGCTGGAAGTCGTTGGTGACCAGCTCCCCGCTGGGCACGTCCACGATCGCCGGGACGCTGACGCCGCCCGAGTAGCCGGGTTCGCGCGCCTCGTACGCCTCGCCGAGGTAGCGGATGCCGAGCACCGGGTCCCGGCCGTCCGGATGGAGGGTGAAGCGCCAGCTGCGGTCGTCCTGGATCGGGTCGGCCACCGCGAGCGAGAGCGCGTCGTCCAGGCCGAGGAGCCGTCGGGAGACCAGGGCACGGCTCGCCCAGGGGCAGGCCCGGCTGACGACCAGCCGGTAGCGGCCGTACTCGACGGGCCAGCCGTCGCGCCCGTCCCGCGTGATGCGGTCCACGAAGTGGCTGCGGGAGCGCTTGAACGGCTTGTTCCCGTATCCCGCGTTGCCGTCCGTGCCCTCCATGCCCGCCGTGTCGCTGTCGTCGGGGCGGCTCATCGCCGTCTCCTTCCCGCTGGACTCGCGTACTTTCTGCGAGCCTTCCCCCGAAGCGGGAGATCTCCCACGGGATGAGCCGCCCGGTCGAGCCTGTGTCCCCCGTCGGGGCGGGCCCAGGGCTGGGGCCTGCCCTAACTGAACGGGTCGAGCGTCAGATACGCCTGCCTCGGATCCCCGTCGTTCACCAGCGACTCGTGGTTGCCGACGTCGTCGAAGGCGAAGGCGTACGCCTTGCCGTCGGCCATCCGGGAATGGATCTCGCGGGCGTACTGGTTGGTCACCGCGTCCTGGTAGAAGGCGGCGGACCCGGTGTCGGGCTGGTTGGGGTTGACCAGCAGCGTGGAGCGGTTGTAGCCCGCGCAGAGGGTGCGCGAGATCGGGCCGCGCACCAGGTCGTTCGGGGCGTCGAGCAGCTTGTAGCAGCCGAAGACGCTGGCGGAGTCGGGCTTCTGGAAGCTGGTGACGACCGCGCCCGCGCTGTTGGTGAAGTTCATCGTGGAGCCGGAGACCCGGCCGAAGTACTTGGTGTTCGGCTGGTCGGCGAAGGGCGTGACGGTCAGCGTCGAGGTGCTGTACTTCTGCCAGACCCGGTTGATGTAGTCGTCGAGGACGGTCTTCGCCGGCGCCCCCGACTCGATGCCGTGGCCGGGGGCGAGCGCGCGCAGAACCGTTCCGTCGGGCCGGGTCTGGATCAGGTCGGCCCAGCCGCCCGGCTTGCCCTTGAGCGCGGTGAAGATGCCGTTGTAGCCGCCGGGCTTCAGATGCCCGGTCGACTTGGTGGTGCCGTCGGCCGTCTTCACACCGACCGCGTACGGGGCCGAGACCATGTCGACCTGGGTGCTGTTGATCCACAGTCCGGCGTCGTTGAGCGTGTACTCGGACCAGTTGAAGAGGATGTCCCGGTTCGGGTCGCTCGGATTCTGCACCGCCGGCTGCACCAGACCGCCCGTGGTGAGCTTGAAGACGAGCTTCTGGCCGTACGAGAAGTAGACGCGGCCGGAGAACTTGGGTATCCGGATGGTCGTCGACTGCCCGCTCGCCGGCCCGGCGATCGAGGCGTCGGGCGCCGGGGTGGGCGGGTTGCCCCCGGCCGGCCAGGGGTGGAAGGTGCCGTTGGCGTCGGCCCAGCCCTGCCGGCCGGTCGAGAGCTGCGTTCCGAGGTTGTAGATGTAGACCGGCTCACCGCGGCCGGAGTTGTTGGTCACGGTGAGCGGGATGGTCGAGGGCACGGCGGCGGTGGCCGGGGATGCCGCGCCGGTGGCCGTGAATCCCGCTGCGACGAGCAACGCGGCGACCAGGGGCGCCAGCGGTTTTCCTAGAGCGGACACGCTCCAACTCCTCATCAGATCGGCGACGTACGTGGGGGGCGCCGCGAGGGGGAACCACTTCTTCCACCTCGTGAGAGCGCTCTCAGAATCGTGGCCGGAAGGAGCCGTGTCAATGAGTGTGCGTCAATTAACTTGAGGAACAAGGGTGTTGGCGGGGCCGGATCGTTCACTTGCTGTCGCGGCCCCGCCCCTGTCCGATGCCGCGGCCCCCGTCACCTCAGGGCTACGGCCTCGGTGCCACCGAGACCACCCGGCCCCGGTCCACCCAGCCGCCGTGTCCGTCGCCGCCCGCCCAGGAGTGCACGGACGCCGCCGTGGCCGAGGGGCCCGCCAGGATGTAGTCGGCGTTGCCGTCCCCGCTGAAGTCCGCCAGCGACACCCGCGCGGCGTCGGTCGTGAAGCCGGTCGTGGTGGTGCCGAGGTCGACCCAGCTGCCCCGGCCGTCACCGCCCCGGTTGAGGAAGCCGCGGACCGCGCCGTTCGCTCCCACCACGCTGTAGTCGGGGCGGCCGTCGTCGTCGAGGTCGGCGAACCGCACCCGGCTCGCGTCGGCGGTCACCCCGGTGGCGACCCGGCCCCAGTCCGTCCAGCCGCCGTGCCCGTCGCCGCCCCGGTTGAGCCGCACCCGTACCTCGCCGGTGGCGCCGAGCGTGACGTAGTCGGTCCGGCCGTCGCCGTCGAAGTCCGCGAACACCACATGGCTCGCGTCCTCCGTGGTGCCCTCGGTGACCTGCCCCAGTGCCTGCCAGCCGCCCTGCGGGGCGCCGCCCCGGTTGAGGTAGACGCGTACGGCGCCGTTCGTGTCCAGGGCCAAGCAGTCGGCGCGGCCATCGCCGTCGAAGTCCGCGAACCGCACCCGGGCCGGGGCGGCGGGCAGGCCCTGGACGACCCGGCCGAGCGACTTCCAGCCGCCGTGCCCCGCGCCGCCCCGGTTGAGGCGGACGGACACACCGCCGTGCCCGTCCAGCGTGAACTGGTCCGTGCGGCGGTCGCCGTCGAAGTCCGCCCAGCGCACGGAGTTCGCCCCGCCCGCCTCGGTACCGGCGCCGAGCGCGGGGCCGCCGCTCTCCCAGCCGCGCCGCCACACCGCGTCGAGCGGCTTGAAGAAGGACCAGGCCATCCGCCGGAATCCGGCGTCGTTGGGGTGGAGTTGGTCGACGAACTCGGCCGAGGTGAGCGCGGGCGGCTCCACATAGCGGAACTTCCGCCCGGCCTGGCTCTCGGTCTCCTCCAGCGCCTCGGCCCGTACGTTGAACGCCTTGGCGGGCTCCTCCAGGCCGCTCGTCGTGGGGATGAGGCCCATCACGAGGACGGTGACGCCCGGCTTGTCCGCGTAGATCCGGTCGACCAGGGCCGCCAGCCGGTCGGGGGCGTGCGGCAGATCGATGCCCCGGGCGATGTCGTTGATCCCGATGTGGAGCAGTACGACATCGGGCCGGGCACCCGCCATCCAGCCGTCGATGCCGTCGCGCAGCTGGTCGATGACGTAGCCGCTGTGGCCCTCGTTGGAGAAGTCGGCGAAGCTGCCGGAGGCCTTGGAGCCCACGAACCGTACGGTGTAGCGGCTTTCGAGCCGCATGATCTGCCACAGCGGGCGCCGGTAGGAGGAGAGGGTGGGGCTGCCGCCGCCCCAGGTGATCGAGTCACCCAGCGGCATCACCCGGAGCACCGGGGTGCCCTTGTGGTCGGCGGCCGAGGGGCTCGCGGGCAGCGTCGCCAGGGAGAGCGCGCCCGCGAGGGCGAGGAGACCGCGGGTCAACCGGATACGTCTCATGATCTTCCTCCAGCCGGAAAGGCGCCGGTGACGCCTTGTCTTGACGGGGCATCAGTTGTCACGGCAGTCATGGGATCACTCCGGACCACCGTCTCGCGCGTGCTTGTACAGCAGGAGAACCCGGCCGGAGCAGCGGACGACGCCGTGTTGACGCGCGCGGGACAAAGAACAACGGGCGTGGAACGCCCTCTTGCCCGCATGACAAGCCGCGCGCACGGTACTCGCAGGACGAGAACGCGCGGATTCCGCGCTCCAGCCCCCAACCCAGGAGGTGGCTTCGGATGACGGAGCCGATCAGCCCGGCCGTTGAGAAACCCGACACCGACGAATACCGCACCGGCACTTCGGGCACCACCCTGCAGTCCGCGCGGAGCGGTGCGGGTCAGCCACCGGCGACCCGGGGCCGGACGACGATCGCCGGGGGCGTGGTGGAGAAGATCGCCGGGCTCGCCGCGCGCGAGGTGCCCGGCATCCACGCGCTGGGCGGCGGATTCGCCCGTACCATCGGGGCGATGCGCGACCGGGTGCCGCGGGCGCGCGGCGCGGCCGTCAGCCGGGGCGTGAAGGTCGAGGTCGGCGAGCGGCAGACCGCCATCGACCTGGACGTGGTGGTGGAGTACGGCGTGAGCATCACGGCGGTCGCGGCGGAGGTGCGCGAGAACGTGATCGCGGCGGTGGAGCGGATGACCGGTCTGGAGGTCGTGGAGGTCAACATCTCGGTCGACGACGTCCACCTGCCGGACGACGGCGCCTCCGAGGCCTCCGAGGGCCGCGTGCAGTAGCGGGACCGGGCCGCCGGGGCCCGGCTCATTCGTTCGGGGCCGCCGAGGTGGCCCGGCGGCCCCGGACCCGGGAGGCTGGGGAGGACTCCGACCGCCCCGAGGAGAACCGATGGCCCCGACCCCGTACCGCTACGACGACCTGCGCGCCCTCTACGTCAACTGCACGCTCAAGCGCTCCCCCGAGGTCAGCAACACCGAAGGTCTGATCGACCGCAGCCGCGCGGTGATGGAGGGGAACGGGGTGGCCACGGAGGTGATCCGCGCCGTCGACCACGACATCGCGACCGGTGTCTGGCCCGACATGACCGCGCACGGCTGGGCGAGCGACGCCTGGCCCGAGCTGTACGAGAAGGTGATGGCGGCCGACATCCTGGTGCTCTGCGGGCCCATCTGGCTGGGCGACAACAGCTCCGTCGCCAAAGGGGTGGTGGAGCGGCTCTACGCCTGCTCCAGCCTGCTCAACGAGCAGGGCCAGTACGCCTATTACGGCCGGGTCGGCGGCTGTCTGATCACCGGCAACGAGGACGGCGTCAAGCACTGCGCCATGAACCTCCTCTACAGCCTCCAGCACCTCGGCTACACCATCGCGCCGCAGGCCGACGCAGGGTGGATCGGCGAGGCGGGGCCCGGCCCGTCGTATCTGGAGCCGGGCTCGGGCGGCCCCGAGAACGACTTCACCAACCGCAACACGGCCTTCATGAGCTGGAACCTGATGCACCTGGCGGCGATGCTCAAGCGGGCGGGCGGCATCCCCGCGCACGGCAACCAGCGGTCGGCATGGGACGCGGGCTGCCGGGACGACTTCGCCAACCCCGAGCACCGGTGAAGTCCGGGCGGCACCGGGGGCTCAGATCGTCCGAAACGAATCGGTGGAGCGCCCCCGGGTCGGCCGCGGCGGGCGGGGCCGCCGTTCCTCTCGGCGCCCCCGCCCGCCACGTACAGCTGCTGCCCCCGCCGGCTCAGCCGAGCCGGACCGGGATCTCCTGGTAGCCGAAGGCGATGAACGACGGCACCTGGCTCAACTCGTCGACGTCGGCGGCGAGTCGCAGGTCCGGGAAGCGGTCGAACAGGGTGGGCAGCGCTGCCAGCGCCTCCATCCGGGCCAGCGGCGCGCCGATGCAGCGGTGGACGCCGATGCCGAAGGCCAGGTGGTCGTCGGCGGCGCGGGTGGCGTCGAAGGCTCCGGCGTTCTCGCCGTAGTGGGCCGGGTCGTGGCCGGCCGCCGCGTAGGTGGTGACGATGGCGTCGCCCGCCGGGATGGTGACCCCGTCGACGGTGATGTCGGTGACGGCGAACCGCAGCGGCAGGGTGGCGATGGACGGGTGGACCCGCAGGACCTCGTCGATCACGTTGTCCCAGCTGATCTCGCCGGAGCGGACGGCGGCGAGCTGGTCGGGGTGGTGGAGCAGGTCGACGACGGCGTTGCCGATGAGGTTGACCGTGGTCTCGAAGCCGGCGCCAATGACGAGCAGCAGCGTGTAGACGAGCTCGTCGTTGCTGAGCCGGTCACCGTCCTCGTCCCGGACCTTGATCAGCTCGGTGGTCATGTCGTCGCCGGGCACCTCGCTCTTGAACGCGATGAGCGACGGCAGCACATAGGCGATCTGCTTCTGGACGGACTCGGCGTGCTCGGGGCTCGGGTCCGAGGTGTCCATGATGGCCGCGATCAGCCGGGCCATGTCCTTGACCAAGTAGCCGGGTACGCCGAACAGTTCGCAGATCAGCCGCATCGGCAGCGGGTGCGCGTAGGCCGCCTTCAGGTCGACCGGCTCGCCGGATGCGGCCGCCTCGGCCAGCTCGTCGAGCAGCTCGGCGGTGATCTCCTCCACCCGGGCGCGCATCGCCTCGGTGCGCCGGGCGGTGAAGCTGGGGGCGACCAGCTTGCGCAGCCGGGTGTGGTCGGGCCCGTACGTGGAGAGCATGTTGATCACGCCGACCCAGCCCAGGATCCACCCCCAGTCGGGGTGCTCGGCGAGCTCGGACCACAGCCCCCAGTGCTGGCGCGGGTCCTTGCTGACCCGGGGGTCGAGGATCAGGGACTTGAGGGTGTCGTAACCGGTGGGCGCCCAGGCGGGGATGCCCCCTGGCAGCTCGACGGGCACCACCGTGCCGAGCGCGCGCAGCTTGGCGCTCTCGGCGGGGATGTCGGCGCCGAACGGGTCGAGGGGCACACGCGAGGACGGGGTCATGCTCGTTCTCCTGGCTGGTCGGGGGTGCGCGGGGTGAAGCGGACGGGCAGCGACGTGAGCGAACGGTGGAACGGGCCGGGGCGCCAGGTCAGGCGCCCGCGCTCGGTGGTGGGGTCGAGGTCGGGCAGCCACTGGGTGAGCCGCTCGATGGCCTCGGTGGCGATCAGCAGGGTGTGCTGCTTGACCGGGCAGCCGTGGTTCCCGGCGGACCAGGACAGGTGCGAGGCGTCGTGCGGGTGGTGCGCCCCCGCGAAGTCGTGCTCCGCGAAGTGGCCGATGGCGCCGAAGGAGACGACCACCGGCACGGCGGCCTGGATCCACACGCCGTGGAAGCTCAGCGACTCACGGGCGAAGTGGATGCCGTAGTTGGAGAGCGGGGTCTCGTACCGCAGCACCTCGGCGACGGCGTCCGTGACCGGGCGCGAGCCGCTGGTCAGGGTCGAGTAGTAGGCGGGGTTGCCGAGGATGCGCGACAGCGCGTTGGAGACGAGGTTGGCGGTGGGCTCGTGGCCCGCGCCGAGGGTGAGGAACACCTGCCAGGCAACCTCCTCGGGGGTGAGCGCCGCCGGGTGGTCCAGGAGCCGGCTGGTGACGTCGTCGCCGCGCCGCTCGCTCTTGGCCGCGACGAGTTCCAGGACGTAGCGGCCGTACTCGGCCTCGCCCCGCGCCGCCTGCTCGCCGCCCTCCATCATCTGGCCGAGGGAGTCGTTGAGGCGGCCGCTCTCGCTGTCGGGCAGGCCGAACAGGTTGTTGAAGATCAGCGCCATCAAGGGGCGGGCGAACTCCGTGACGAGGTCGGCCCGCCCGGCCGGTCCGAACCGGTCCACCAGGATGTCCACCGCCCGGTGCACCCGCTCGCGCAGGTCGTGCGGCTCGACCAGGTCGAAGGCGTCAAGGAGGGTGCGCCGGTAGCGGATGTGGGCGTCGCCGTCCGCGAAGAGCGCGTTGGGCCGCCAGCGCATCATGCCGAGGATCGGCGAGTCGGCGGCGACCGTGGCCTCCCAGGGCCTGGGGTCGTGCGACCACGTGTCGGGGTCGTGCAGCAGGTCGAGCGCGGCCCGCCGGTCGGTGACGACGTACGCGGGGACGCCCGGGGCGAGTTCGGCCCAGCCGACCGGGCCCTGGGCGCGCAGCGCCGCGTAGTAGGCGTGCGGGTCGGCGGCGAAGCCGTCCTCCCACAGCCGCACCGGGGCGGAGAGCGAGAAGGCGGCTGCGGGGGCGGGGTAGGCGGGGTGCGCGTTCACCGGGTCTCCGGGCGGTTGCGGGCGATCAGGTGCTGGACGAGCGCGAGCAGCGCGTCGATGGAGGAGTTGGTGTCGCGGGCGTCGCACGTCACCATCGGGGTGCCGGCCTCCAGGTCGAGCGAGCGGCGCAGCTGTTCCTCGGTGTACGGGCGGGAGTCGGGGAAGGTGTTGAGCGCGACCGCGTACGGCAGTCCGGTCTCCTCCACCAGGCCGAGCACGTCGAAGGAGTCGTCGATGCGCCGGGTGTCCACCAGGACGAGCGCGCCGAGCGCCCCGTAGGCGATGTCCGCCCACAGGGAGCGGAAACGTTCCTGCCCGGGGGTGCCGAAGAGGTAGAGCACCACTCCCCCGCCCAGGCTGATCCGCCCGAAGTCGATGGCGACCGTGGTGGTGGTCTTGTCCCGGACGCCGGCCAGGTCGTCGACCCGGGCGGACGCCTCGCTCAGGTGCTCCTCGGTGTGCAGCGGGCGGATCTCGGAGACCGAGTCGATCAGGGTGGTCTTGCCCACCCCGAACGGCCCCGCGACCAGGATCTTCACCAACTCGCGTGCGGTGTCGGGCAGATGGATCCCACGGGCCCCGGCGGCGCCGGTGGGGCCGGGGCTACTGCTTGAGGGCGCGGAGGCCATCGGCCACTCTCTTCAACAGATCGGGGGCGGGCAGTGCGGCGACGGGGATCGGCGGGCGGGCGCTCACCAGACCCTGGTCGATCAGCTCGGCGGCCAGCACCCGGACGGCGGAGACCGGCAGTTCCAGGAGCGCCGCCGTCTCGACGACGGTGAGCGAGCCGCCGTCCAGCACGTCGAGCAGGGCGTGCTGGGCGGCGGGCAGTCCGGCGGGTTCCGGCCCGCCTCCGCCGGTCAGCACGGACAGCCGCTCCAGGCTGTTGCGGCTGGGCCGCGCGACGCCGCCGGTGGACAGATAGGCGGGGACCAGCGGACGGCCGCCGCGGCGGCCCGTCATACGTGGGTGGCGCCGTCGGCTCCGCGCGGCGCGGCCGCCATGGTCTTCTCACCGAGCCGGGCCACCTGGGAGTGGACGCGGTGGGCGAGCAGGTCGAGCCGGACCTCCGGGTCGCCGTAGGCGGCCACACAGGTTCCGTGCGCGGTCGGCGCGACCAGGATGTAGCCGTGGTCCGACTCGATGACGACCTGGCGGATACGGGCGTCCTCCTGGTCCGCGAAGGCGGCCGCGGCGGTGCGGCAGGCGCCCTGCACGGTGCTCATGATGGCTGCGGTGCGCTCGGCCGACGCCTGGGAGAGGGCCTTGGTGTAGCCGGAGACGAGGCCGTCCCGGGTGAGCAGGACGGCGGCCTGGACGTGCGGGATCTCCAGGATCGCGTCGAGCACCCACGCCGTTTCGCCGGTAGTGCCGCTGTTCATCGCGGTTCGTTCCCTTCGGTGGGGGCGGCGGAGCGGGCCGCGGCGGTGCCGGACTGCAGTGCGCCGAGCGCGGCGGCCGACTCCTCGGGGGTACGGGCGGGCGCCGCGGCCGTCTCGGCGGGCAGCGCGGCCCGGGCGCGGCGGCGCCGCTGAGGCAGCGCGTCACCGTCGGGCGCGGGCTCATGGGTGATCGGGCCGGTGTCGTACGCGGCGGCCACCTCTCGTGCGTACGGCGCGGCAGGCTCCAGGGCGGGCTGCTCGTCGGCCGTGCGCGTGGAGCGCGGCGCGGCGGCGGCGGGCCGCCGCCGGGCCGGGTCGATCCGGCTCAGCAGATGGTTCTTGACCAGGAGCACCGCGCGGACACCGCCGTACGGCGAGGGCGAGGACAGGTCCACCGCGAGGTCGAACTGCCGGGTCAGCTGGCCGATCGCGGCCAGGCCCATCCGGGGCGGGTCGCCGAGCTCGGAGAGCAGGATCGGCTCGGTCCCGGCCACCATCCGCTGGGCGTAGGCGCGTTCGTCGGGGCTCATGCCGACCCCGGCGTCGTCGATGGTGACCGAGACGCCGTGGTGGGCGCGTTCGAGGTTCACCACGACCTCGGTGTCCGGGGCGGAGTGGCGCAGCGCGTTGTCGAGCAGCTCGGCCACGATGATCGCGACGGGCTCGACGGCGTGCGAGACGAGCGCGGTGCCCGGCTCCAGATGGTTGTGGACCCGCACCCGGTGGTAGCCCACGAGCCGGGACTGGCCGCCGGTCACCGCGTCCACCAGGTGCGACTCCTCGCGGGCCAGACCGACCCAGGCGCCGCAGACCACGGCGGTGACCTGGGCGCGCCGCAGCGACTGCTCGTTCTCGTGGTCGAGGGCGAAGAGCGTCTGGGCCAGCTCGGGGTCGTCGTAGCGCTGCTGGAGTCCGCGCAGCTGGTCCTGGAGACGGTAGAGCCCGGCCTGGATCTCCCGGGTGGCGCCGCGCATGCCTGCACGGGCGGCGGCGTCGACGCGCTTGCGCTCCTGCGCCACGGCGGCCGCGATCCCCTCCAGGACGCCGTCGAGGCCAGCGCCGAGTTCGGTGCCCGCGAGGTCCGGGTGGAGGGGGCCGGGCACCTGCACGTGCGGATGCGCGGCCCGGGTCGCCTCGGCCGGGACGCGCCGCTGGGCGAGATGGGCCACCTCGGCGGCGTACGCCCGGGACAGCCGGCCCATTTCGGCGCGGGCGCCGTCCCCCTGGGAGCGCAGCCCGGCGATCTCCTCCTGCTGCCGGGCTCCCCGGCGCCGGGAGCGCAGCAGCCCGCCCGCCAGCACGAACGCGGACAGGGTCCCGGCCGCCAGGCCTCCGGCGGCCAGGTCCGGTATCTCAATCATCTGATGGACCTTCAGGGGAGATCGGGAGAAGGGGCATGTGGACGACCGCCCCGGGAGGCGAACGTGGCCAGTACACACTGTCATTGACCGGTCCCGCACTGTTTTACACGAAGATCCTTTCGAACCTGAACGCGGGAGTCCGATTCTGTACGAAACGTCAGCGTGTCGGGACTGACACCTGCCCACTGTTGGTTGAAGAAGTTGCGGACCCGGTAGCGGCGGCGCCGCGACTCGCCGCCGTACTCCTCCTCGCCGTCTGCGTGTCCCCCTCCTATCGGCCACCGGCACCCCGGTGTTGAACCGGATCGGCGGGCGGGCCCCGTTCGGCCCTCGCTAGGCTGGACGGACGCCACCGCCGCACCGCACGGAGGAGACTTGGAGATCCGGACCGCTCAGGAGCAGGCCTGGGAGAACAAGATCGACAAGGGGTTCAACGTCACCGACGTGCCGCTGGAGTTCGGCCTGCTCACGGCCGAGGTGGGCGAGGCGTTCACGGCCTGGCGCAAGCGTCTCCCGGACTTCGGCGAGGAACTGGCCGACGTCTTCCTCTATCTGGTGGCGCTGGCGGAGATGAACGGCGTGGACCTGGACGACGAGGTCGCCCGCAAACTGGAGAAGAACCGCCGCCGCGCCTACGTACGCGACGAGCGTGGAGTCCTGATCCGGATCACGGAGGGCTGAGGTCTTACGTGTGGGCCGCCGCCCAGGCCGCGAGCTCGGCGCGGGCGGCGCTCAGCAGCTGGGCGGAGGGGTCGGTGGCCCCGTCGGTGACCAGCGCGAAGTGGACGTCGCCCGCTTCGGGTGCGGTGAGCAGCAGGCGGCGGCTCCCGGTGCCGCCCGGCTCGGGCGCGACGGCTACCGGGGTGTGCGCCGTGTAGGCGGGCGGGCCGGAGGCGGCGCCGAGGTCGGAGACGACGGTGGTGGCGAACGAGGCCGGCAGATGGAGTTCAGTGGGCGCGGCCACGCCGTTCGAGCGCCACAGGAGCAGTCCGTAGCGGCCGGTGCCGACGAGCTGGGCCACATGCGGGAGCGCGGCCGGAACGGGGTTCCAGCTCAGCGTGGTGGAGCCGTCGCGGGAGCGGTCCTCGTAGGTGAAGGCGAGGACGCGGCCGGCCGTGGCCCCGGGGTAGAGGCGGTCGAGCAGCCGGGCGTCCTGCCGCGGCACCGGTACGCCGGAGTCGTCCAGGCGCACGGCCGAGAGGTCCTCGTCGTTCCAGGCGTCGCCGGAGGTCAGGACCTTGCCGGGGTTGCCGTTCATGAGCTCGTGGTGGCGGCCGCTGTACAGGTCCCACTGCCACTGGGTGCCCGACAGGACCGGCCCGGACGCCAGCGGGTCCGACCACCAAGTGGCCCCCGGCAGCCGGGAGTCCAGGCCCTGGTACATCGCCTTGAGGACGCTCGGCGCCTTGTCGGAGACGGTTCCGGTGAGCGGATGGCCGAACTCGCTGACGACGGCGGCCGTGCTCGCGGCGGCGGCCCGGTCGCGCACGGCGCCGAGGTCGCGTGCGTACTGGCCGTCGCCCGCCTTGCCCCACATGAAGACGCCGGAGATCGCCTTCTGGTCGTAGAAGTGGGTGTTGAGGACATAGCGCGGTCCGAGGGGGCCCGTGTCGAGGAGTCCGCCCTCCTGCCGCTGGAAGTCGAGATTGGCGTTCCAGAAGAGGTTGGGCTCCACATACGCGGGTTTGGCCTGCCACCCCGCCGCGTCCATCCGGGCCCGGAAGCGCGTATAGAACGGCCAGAGCACGTCCCGCTCCCAGGTGCGGCTGGTCTGCCCGGTGTCGTAGCCGCCCGCGTACGGCTCGTTGTACGGGTCGAAGCCGGCGACGGCCGCGAACTCCTCGGCGGTGAGGTGCTCGGCGAGGTAGGCCAGGGTGGTCCCGGCGGTGGCGAGGAAGGCGTCCTGGATGCCGCGCGCGTTGTGCCAGAAGTCGTACGACGCGCGCTTGACGGCCTCGTTCTGGGTGATGTTCTGGCCCCAGAACAGGCAGATCCCGCAGGACTCGTGCGGATAGCCGCCGGCCGCGACGACCCAGGCGGGGGCGCCGTCGCCGGTGTACCAGCTGCCGCCGTCGAAGAGGTGGCGGGAGAACAGATCCTGGTGGAAGTCGGGCAGCACCCGGATCCCGGCGTCCAGGAAGGCCCGCATCTGCTCGGTGACGGCGGCGAGATAGCCGCGGTCCACCTGGCCGCGTACGGGTTCGGCGGACGCCCAGGAGAGCAGGAACCGTACGGTGTTGGCGCCGCCGAGGGCGCGCACGGCGGTCGCGGAGGCGCGGGCGTCGGCGACCGAGGCGAACGGCAGCCCGCCGTGCTCGGCCAGTTTGGTCTCGCCGGAGACGTTGTAGCCGCGCAGCACCACCTCGCGGCCGAGCCCGTCGATCAGGCGCCCGTCCTCGACGGTGAGCGCGGACGCGCTCGCCCCGTCGAACCACTGGGCGCCGGGGAGCCCGTCGGCGGCCGAGGGCGGGGTGCCTCCCGCCGCGAGGAGCGCGGCGAGGAGGACGAGGACACCGAACGGACGCGTCCACGACTTTGGCATGCCCATTACCATCAGGGCGGCCAGGAGCACAGTCAACCCTCCGGAAGCCCCGCACCCCCTGAGGGGCGCGGGGCTGCGACATTTGCGGCTCCGCCACGTGGGCGCGGCCAGCCACGCACGGTCCGCGGCCGACCAACCACAACAGCCTCAGCGACGACCGAACACCGCGACCGTCCGGGCCGGTACGGTGAACGTGCCCGAACTCGCCTCGTATGACGCCGACTTCACCGTGGCATCACCGCCCGCCGCCTGCACGGGGTGCAGCACGTACCCATGGCCCGTCAGGTCCGCGACCCGCTGGGCCTGCCGGTCCGGGGTCGCGTTGAACACGACCACCAGCTCCCCGAGCCGCATCGTGATCACACCCGGCGTCTCGTCCCTGCCCGAGAGCGGGAACGAGAGCGCGGACTGCACCTGGGCCGCGGTGGCCGGACGGAACGCCGGATCGGTCGTACGGATCTTCAGGAGGTCCCGGTAGGCGGCCGAGGCGGACGTGATCTCCGGGCACCCGACCGCGAGCGTCGACGCCGTCAACAGGGGCTTCGCATAAGCCCACTTGGACTGATTGTCCGCCGCCGGAGGCAACCCGCGGCCGAGGCCGTTGCCGGCCGCGCAGTCCCAGTGGATCGCGTTGAACCAGTCGCCGCTGTCGAAGGAGTTGCGGTCCAGCGACTTGGAGCGCAGCAGATCCGTACCGGCCTGGGAGAGCGCCGGCCCCTGCGAGAGCGCGGCGGTCGCCAGCGCGAGCACCTGCATCCTGGCCCGGTCGGCCGCCGGGGTGGAGCGCGGCAGCTTGAACGCGAGCGCGTCGTACAGCGACTCGTTGTCGTGCGCGTCGGTGTAGGCGAGCGCGTCGCCCGGAGCCTCGGCGTACCCGGCCGGGGCGCCGTTGTAGTCGACGTCCGCGCCCTTGACCGTACGGCCCGAGGTGTCGGTGAAGGTGTATCCGGCCAGGTTGCCGGAGAGGCCGACCTTGATCAGGTCCTGGTAGTGCAGCAGCCGGGCCCGCTGTTCGGCCGGGGTGCCGTTGGCCGCCGAGGAGTTGGGGTCGGTGTAGAGGCCTGAGGCGAAGCCCTGGACGCCGGGGTCCTCGTCGAAGGGGCCGCCGCCGCGCACCGCGTCGCGCGCCCGGTCCGAGAAGGTCGCGATGCCGGTGCCCGCCATGTTCTTCTGGGTCGCCTGGACGAACCGGGCGTCGTCGGCGACCTCGCCGAAGTTCCAGCCCTCCCCGTACAGGATGATCTTCTTGCCGTCGACGCCGTCCTTGTCGGGCGTCAGAGCGTCGAGCGCCTTGCGGACCGCGAGGATGTTGGCCTTGGGGTGGTGGCCCATCAGGTCGAAGCGGAAGCCGTCGACCTTGTACTGCTTCGCCCAGGTGACCACCGAGTCCACGACGAGCTTGCCCATCATGGCGTTCTCAGGCGCGGTGTTGGCGCAGCAGGTGGAGGTGGCCACGGCGCCGTCGGCGAGCAGCCGCTGGTAGTAGCCGGGCACGATCTTGTCGAGGACCGACTTGTCGGCCTGGCCGCTCGCCACGGTGTGGTTGTAGACGACGTCCATCACCGTGCGCAGCCCGGCGCCGTTGAGGCCCTGGACCATCTGCCGGAACTCGACCGTGCGCCGGGTCCCCTCGGGATCGCTGGCATAGGACCCCTCGGGCACGGTGAAGTGAAGCGGGTCGTAACCCCAGTTGTAGGCGTCCTTGGCGGCGGTCTTCGCCACGCACGCCTGCTGCTCCGGCGAGTCCGGCGCGTACACCTTGAGGTCACAGGCGGGGACGGCCTGGTCGGACTTCTTCTCCGGGATGGTGCCGATGTCGAACGCGGGGAGGAGGTGGACGTACGAAGTGCCGGAGCCGGCAAGCTCCTTGAGGTGCTTCATGCCGTCCGAGCCGGTGTCCGTGAACGCCAGGTACTGGCCGGGGTGGCGGGAGGTGGGGTCCGCGACCGAGAAGTCGCGGATGTGCAGCTCCTGGATCTGCGCGGCACGCAGCGGCACGGCGGCGGGCTTGCGCAGGGTCGCCCAGCCCTTGGGGGCGAGCTTCGGGTCGGCCAGGTCGACGACGAGACTGCGGGCCGAGTCGGTGGTGAGGGCGGTGGCGTACGGGTCGGTGACCAGGTTGGTGACGACCTTCCGGACACTGGGCGCCCACACCGTCACGGCATAGCGGTACGGCTTGCCCGACCAGCTCCTGGGACCCGTCACCGACCAGACGCCGGTCGCGTCGTCGCGGCGCATCGCGACGGTGTGGCCGTCGAGTTCGAGGGCGACCCGCTGGGCGGTGGGGGCCCAGAGCGAGAGCGTCGGACGCCCGCCGGTGAAGACCGGGCCGAGCGCGGCCTTGGTGGCCCGACCGCCGTAGACGTCGTCGAGGACGCCCTGGGTCTGGACGCCGGTGCCGGCGAGCAGCGCGCCGTTGGCGAGGCGCTGGGTGGCGACGATCTGCCCGGCGAGGGCCTGTCCGGCCCGGGCGCGGTCGCGCGGGTCGACGGTGAACGCCGCGTACTTCTTGAGGTGCGGGAACCTGGCCTTCTGCGCGTCCGTCAGACCGCCCGGCACGGGGGTGAGCCGCAGCCAGTGGCCGTCGCCGGTGAGGACGCCGTCCTTGACGGCGAGACCGCCCTTCGGCGCGTACACCAGCTGGTAGCTCGCGGCCGTGGCGCCCGTGTCCCAGGCGACGGTGTCACGGTCGATCCACTGCGCCCGCGACTTCGACAGGTCGAGGTCGGCGGCGGAGCCGGACGTCATGGGCAGAAGGTACTTCTCGACCCCGCCCAGGAGCCACACCTCGTGCGAGTACGCCGAGAACTCCAGGGAGCGGTCGGAGCCGAACTCCTTGGTGTCGCCCTTGTGGAGGATGTAACTCAGGCTCGACGCACCCTCCTTGAGGGGCACCTCGAAGACTGCGCCGAAGGCGTCGGTGCGCACCGGCGGAAGCGGGCTCGACCAGTCGGTGGGCGTCGCGGCCCCCGTCCAGGTGTGGATGCCCCAGCCGCCGTAGTCGCCGTCGGCGCGCTGGTAGTGGATGACGGCCTTGGCGGTGTCCTGCGGCGGATAGGTCCCGGCGGGCGGCGCGGTCATTACCGCGTCCTTGCCCTGCTCGACCCAGACCTCGCCGGTCCGGCCGACGTCGATGGTGCGGTCGGCGGTGACGTCCTTGTTGCCGTCCTTGTCGATGACGAGGAACCCGACGCTCGACGCACCCGGCTTGAGCTTGACGTGGGCGAAGGCGCCGTAGGCGTCGCGGCCCGTGAAGGCGTGGCCCGCGGGCCAGGTGGTGGACTCGCCGTCGGCGAGGTCGCCCCAGGCGTAGAGCCGCCAGTCGGTGTAGTCGCCCGCCGGGCGCTTGTAGTGGACCACCGCGTAGTCGCGCCGCGTCGCGGTGGGCGCCGGTTCTGCGGCGGGAGCGCCGCTGGTGGTCGCGGCGGTCGCGCTCGCGGTGCGCCCGGCCGAGTCGACGGCAACGGCCTTGTAGCGCAGGGGCGTTCCGGCCGCGAGGGTCGCGGGCAGATGCTGGACGACCTTGTACGGAGCGTGGTCGGCGGAGCCGATGACCTGCCACTTGCCGGTGCCGGTCTGGGCGGCGAAGACCACCCGGTTCAGCTGACCGCCGACGGTGTCCGCCGCGATCTCGACGTCACCGGTGGCGCCCGCCGCCGGGGCCTTGAGGGTGAGCGAGGGCCGCGCGGCGGGGGCGCCCAGAGGCTTGGCCGCCTTGTAGACGACGGCGGAGAGGGCGGGCACCCGCACCGAGACGCGGTGGTCGGCGGCGCTGGTGAGCGTGCCGGACGCGCCGTAGATCCCCGTGAAGGCGGTGTTCGCGGAGCCGGTCGCGAACTCGGCGGTCTTCTCCTCGGTCGCGTTGTTGACGGCGACGACGTACTCGGTCCCGGTCTTCGCGTCGGTGCGGGAGAAGGCGTAGACGCCCTTGCCCTGCGCCGCGTACCGCTCGCTCTGCACACCGTCCGCCAGCGCCGGGTTCTGCCTGCGGAGCTTGGAGAGAGCGGCGATCGCCTTGTAGAGCGGGTGCTCCGGATCGAAAGCACTGCTCGCATGCGTACGGGTCGTACCGATCTGGGCATCGTCCAGATAGTCGGCGACCTTGGACGGGAACATGGTCTGCCGGGCGTCCTTGTCGCCGCCCGCACCCGTGAAGCCCTGCTCGTCGCCGTAGTAGACGACGGGGTTGCCCCGGCTGAGGAACATCAGCTCGTGGGCGAGCCTGTCGCGCCGCAGCAGTTCGGCGGCGTCGGCCCGCGGGTTGTCCTGGACCAGGAAGCCGCCGATCCGGCCCATGTCGTGGTTGCCGAGGAAGGTCACCTGCTCATAGGCGTTGGCCTTGTCGGTGGTGTAGCGGTAGTCCTGGCCGAGGGCCGCGGCCAGGTCGCCCGCAGGGCCGCCCTGCGAGACATAGCTGCGCATGGCCTGCTGGTAGGGGAAGTCCAGGGTCGCGTCGAGTCTGCCCCGGGTGACGTACGGGGAGGTCACGGACGGGTCCGCGGAGTACACCTCGCCGTAGATGAAGAAGTCCTTGCGCCCGCGCTTCGCCGCGTAGGCGTCCAGGGCGGTCGCCCACTGGGTCCAGAAGTCCATGTCGACGTGCTTGACCGTGTCGACGCGGAAGCCGTCCACGTCGAAGTCCTTCACCCACTTCTCGTAGATCTTCTCCATGCCCCGCACGACCTCGGGCCGCTCGGTCCACAGGTCGTCGAGCCCAGAGAAGTCCCCGTACTCCGCGCTCTCACCGGTGAAGGTCGAGTCGCCGCGGTTGTGGTAGAGCGTGGGGTCGTTGAGCCACGCCGGGACCTTGGCGTCCTTCTCGGCTGCGGGCACGGTCGGCGTGTACGGGAAGGATCCGGGCCCGACGGCCGGGAAGCCCTTGCCGCCGGCCGCGTAGGCGCTGTCGTCGAACGGGGTGCCGTCCTTCGTCAGATACGGGAACGCGCCCTTGGAGAGGTACTGGGAGCTCTGCCCGGTGTGGCCGATGACGTCGGCGGTGTGGTTGGTGATGACGTCGAAGAAGACCTTCATGCCCTTGGCATGGGCCTTGTCGATCAGCCGCGCCAGATCGGCGTTGGTGCCGAAGTGCGGGTCGACCTGGGTGAAATCGGTGATCCAGTAGCCGTGGTACCCGGCGCTCTGATCGGCGCCGGTGCCCTGGACCGGCTTGTTCTTGAAGATCGGCGCCAGCCAGATCGCGGTGCTGCCGAGCCCCTTGATGTAGTCCAGCTTCTGCGTCAGGCCCTTGAGGTCGCCGCCCTGGTAGAAGCCCTTGTCGGCCGGGTCGTAGCCCGTCACCGAGCGGCTGCCGGTCAGGCCGCCCGTGTTGTTGGCGCCGTCGCCGTCGGCGAACCGGTCCGGGAGGACGAAGTAGGGCTGTTCCCGGGTGAGTTCGTGCCGGGCGGGCTCGGCGGCGAGCCGGGCGTCGGACGGCGGGGCCGGGGGCGCCGCCGGCGCCGGATGCGCCGCGGGCGCGGCCGACGCGAGCAGCGCGAGGGCCACGGCGGCGGTGACGGCGGTTCGGCGCGGAGAGCCGATCACGGGACGTACTCCTTCTACAGGGGGCTACGGGGTGCGGGGCACGGGGAGAGCGTCGGGCAGGCCGGTCAGTCGCGCCAGGGGGCGTTCACGTCACTTGCCGCCGCACGTCCTGGCGTCGACGTGCAGGGCGAGCGCGGTGTCCGGGGCGAGGGTCGCGGCGAACTGTCCGCTGCCGTCGACCGTGACGCTCCGGCCGCTCTGCACGTCGCAGTAGCCGCCCGCGGGCAGCGACGTCTGGAAGGTGCGGGTGAGCGAGGAGCCCTCGTGGTTGATGGCCACGTACGCCTTGGCGCCGCGGCCGAAGGCGATGGCGTTGCCGCCGTTGTCCCACCAGTTGGTGACCGCCGCGGTGCCGGCCGTGTTGCGGAATTTGACCATGGAGCGGACCTCGGGCCAGGCGTGCTGGCACTTCCACCCGTCGCTGTAACAGGCGCTCACCTGGCCGTTGTTGGGCGGGCCCGCGTCCTTGTCGCTGAACACATAGCCGGAGTGGACGTCCGGGGAGCCGTAGGGCCAGGCCAGCATGAAGACATGGGCCAGGGTGTACCGGGCGCCGTCGTTGTAGGTGAGCGTCTGGCCGCCGCGCTCGGTGTCGTGGTTGTCGACGAAGACCGAGGCCTTGCCCGAGGTCATATAGCCCCAGCCCTCGCCGAAGTTCTTCAGGTACGCGAGCTTCTCGTTGTTGAACACCCGCTTGAGGTCCCAGGAGTAGCGGAACTCCTGGGCGTCGCCGGTGTTGAAGTACTCGGTGGGCTGTACGGCCTCGCCCGCGCCGTAGATCGTCTCCTGCTTCCAGTAGACGCCCGGGTTGCTCAGCCGGGACTTGATGGCGGCGAGGTCGTCCTCGGGGATGTGCTTGGCCGCGTCGACGCGGAAGCCGTCGACGCCGAGCGAGAGCAGGTCGTTCAGGTATCCGGCGACGGTGTTGCGGACGTACTCCTCGCCGGTGTCGAGGTCGGCGAGGCCGACGAGCTCGCAGTGCTGGACGTTCCAGCGGTCCTGGTAGTTGGTGATCTCGGACTTGCAGTCGTCCAGGTCGGCGCCGGAGTACGCGCCGGGGTAGTTGTACTTCGTGTACGCCGATCCGGCGGATCCGGTGCCGGAACCGCTCGCCATGTGGTTGACCACCGAGTCGGCGACGACCTTGACGCCCGCCGCGTGGCAGGTGTCCACCATGGAGCGGAAGGCGGCGCGGTCGCCGAGCCGGCTGCCGATCTTGTAGCTCACGGGCTGGTACGCGGTCCACCAGGCGGCGCCCTGTATACGTTCCTGGGGCGGGGACACCTGGACGTATCCATAGCCGTCGGGGCCGAGTTCGTCGGTGCAGGCCTTGGCGACCGAGGCGAAGTTCCATTCGAAGAGGACGGCGGTCACGTCCTTGGGCCCGGGTGCGGCGGCCTGTGACTGCGGGGCGCCGAGGACGACGCTGCTCGCGGCCCCCGCGACGAGCGCGACGGCGGCGGCCAGTGATCTGCGCGTGCGGCGGGTGCGGGGGGTGCCGGCGGTACGAGCGTCCATGGGGGGGGGACCTCCGTGCGGGGATGCGGGGGACGGAGCGGTCTCCCGGGCGGCGCGGCCCGGCCACCCAGGAGGGCTCTGAATGTTCTTGCTGAAACAACCGGAAAGCTATTGCGGTCGAGACCGTAGGCGGCCCGGACGGCCTGGTCAACCCTTTGGACACACCGTCGCCATGCCTGTGAAATCTCACCGCCTTCTCTCCGCAAAGCCTTTCGCAAGAGATTGCAGTGATGTTACTTTCAACCACAACTCGGCCCCGGACGCGCCCGAACGGCCGGAGCCGCCGCACCCGGGGGCGCGACGGCTCTTGGACGTCAGAGGGACGGGGTCTCAGAAGGAGAGAGCCTCAGAAGCCGATCGCCTCGCGGACGAGCACGACGGTGCTGCGCTGCGGAACGACCTCGCGGGCGTTGATGAGGATCTTGGCGACGACACTGCGCTTGCCGTACGCCTGCTGGGCGCGGACGTCCTCCTTGGGCAGCGAGTACGACTCGATGCGGCGCAGCGCGGTGTCCAGGTCGGCGACGACCTTCTGGGCGCCGACCACCCAGACCGCCCGGCCCGCGCCGAACGCGTACGCGGCGAGCTGACTGCCGCTCGCGGAGGCGGTGACGAGACGGCCGTCCTCGGTCACGGCGTGCACGCTGCCGACGACGACGTCGGGCGCGGAGCGCGTGGTGCGCACATCGTCGTTGCGGACGCGCGGGTCCCAGTCGGCCTGCTCGGCACGGATGCTCTTGAACCGGCCCGACGCGTCGATGTCCTCCTGGATCCCGGAGAGCCGCAGGGTCTCGCTGGTCGAGGCGAAGATCGCCTTGTCGGTCGGCAGAGCCTCGGCGACGAGCTCGCGGGCGTCGGCGGCGGTGTCCACTATGTGCACGGCAAACCCGTTGCCGCGCAGGGCCTCGGCGGCCCGTTCGATGCTCTCTGCGCTCGCGGCGACCGCGAAGGTCTCGTCGGCGGGCAGTGTGGTGACGGTCTTCTCGCTCATGATCAGAAAACTAAGCGCCGGGACGCGAGTCTCGTTCGAGCGTCGCTGGATCGGGCAACTGCGGAGCCCCGGCCATCGCATAGGCTCGGCCACGACATGAAGAGCAACCTCGCCCCGCTGGCGCCCAAGGCCGACCAGGACACCGTGCGGCGGCACAACCTCAGCCTGGTGCTCCGGGCGGTCCACGACGAGGGTGAGACGACCCGGGCGGGCGTCGCGGCGCGCGTCGGGCTGACCCGGGCAGCCGTGTCCTCCCTGGTCGAGCAGCTCATGGAGGGCGGCTTCCTCACGGAGTCGGGCAAGACGTTCAGCGGGCAGGCGGGGCGCCCCGGCACCGTCCTCAAGCCGGCCAGGACCGGCGCCGCCGGGGTCGGCGTCGAGATCAACGTCGACTATGTGACCGTATGCGTGGTGGATCTGACCGGAACCGACCGGGTGCGGCTCACCGAGCACCTGGACAACCGGGTCGCGGCGCCCGCCGAGGTGCTGGCCCGGGCGGCCCGGATCGCCTCGCACGCGCTGGACTCCGCCCGGCAGCAGGAGCTGCGGCCCGCCGGGGTGACGCTCGCCCTGCCGGGCCTGGTCGCGGGCGGCACGGTCCGCCAGGCACCGAACCTGGGCTGGAACGGCGTCCCGGCCGACGCCCTGTTCGCACGGGCCCTCACGGAGTGCCCCCACACCCTTGCCCTGCCGGTGAGTTCGGAGAACGAGGCCAACCTCGCGGCGCTCGCCGAGCTCTGGTTCGGCGGCCCGGGCGAGGCCCGTACGTTCCTCTACCTCTCCGGTGAGATCGGCGTGGGCGGCGCCCTCGTCCTCAACGGCGAACTCCTGCGCGGCGCGCACGGCTTCGCCGGGGAGATCGGCCACGTGCCGGTGGACCCGGCCGGCCCCGCCTGCCGCTGCGGGGCGCGGGGCTGCCTGGAGCAATACGCGGGCCAGTCGGCGCTGCTGCGCGGGGCGGGCATCGAGGAGGACGCCGGGGCGGCGGGCGTGGCCGAGCTGGAGCGCCGGGCGCGGGCGGGCGACGAGCGCGCGCTGGCGGCGCTCGGCACGGCCGGGCTGATGCTGGGCCGGGTGCTCGCGGGCGCGGTGAACCTCATCGACCCGGAGGCCGTGGTGCTCGGCGGTGTCTACCGCGCACTGGCGCCTTGGCTGTCGCCCCCGGCCGAGGCCGAGCTCGCCGCCAGGGTGGTGTCGGGTCTGTGGCCCCGCGACTCCGGCCGCCTGCGCGCCTCGTCCCTCGCGGGGGACGCGGCCCGGGGCGCGGCGGCCCTGGTGGTGGAGGCGGTGCTCGACGATCCGGCGGGGTGGACGGAGGGGGCGGCGAGCTGAGCCGCGCGGCCCCGGCGCCGGCTTCAGGAGGCGCCCGCTCGCCCAAGAGGTGTGTCGCCCGGCCGGGCTGTCCGCCGGGCGACACACCCGCCCCGGACGCACCCCTCAGCGCACCCCCATCAAGTGCTCCATCGCCAGCTGGTCCAGCTGCTCGAACGCCATACCGCGCGCCCCCGCCGCCTCCGCGTCGAAGTCCTCGAAGGCCGAGCGGTCCCCGAGCAGCCCGGCCAGGCCGTCCGCCGCCGTCGGGCGGGCGAGGTCGTCGAGGCGGGAGGCCCGCAGCGCCTCCCGTACCGCAGGGTCGGCGCGGAACGCCGCCGAACGCTCCCGCAGGATCAGGTAGTTGCGCATGTTCCCGGCGGCCGAGGCCCACACCCCGTCGGCGTCCTCCGTGCGCGGCGGCTTGAAGTCGAAGTGGCGCGGGCCCTCGTACCCCGCCGACTCCAGGAGGTCGACCAGCCAGAACGCGTCCCGCAGGTTCCCCGCGCCGAACCGCAGGTCCTGGTCGTACTTGATGCCGGACTGGCCGTTGAGGTCGATGTGGAAGAGCTTTCCGGCCCAGAGCGCCTGGGCGATGCCGTGGGTGAAGTTGAGCCCGGCCATCTGCTCGTGCCCGGTCTCCGGGTTGACGCCGACCAGCTCCGGGCGCTCCAGACGCTCGATGAAGGCGAGCGCGTGCCCGACCGTCGGCAGCAGGATGTCGCCGCGCGGCTCGTTCGGCTTGGGCTCGACCGCGAACCGCAGGTCGTACCCCTGGCTCACCACGTACTCGCCCAGCAGGTCGAAGGCCTCCTTCATCCGGTCGAGCGCCACCCGTACGTCCTTCGCGGCCCCGGACTCCGCGCCCTCACGGCCGCCCCACGCCACGTACACCCTGGCGCCGAGCTCCACGGCAAGGTCGATGTTGCGGATCGTCTTGCGCAGCGCGTACCGGCGTACGTCCCGGTCGTTGGCGGTGAAGGCGCCGTCCTTGAAGACGGGGTGGGTGAAGAGGTTGGTGGTGGCCATCGGCACCGCGAGGCCGGTGGCGTCGAGGGCCACCCGGAACCGCTTGATGTGGGCGCTGCGTTCGGCGCCGGACGAGCCGAACGGAATCAGGTCGTCGTCGTGGAAGGTCACCCCGTACGCCCCGAGCTCCGCGAGCCGGTGGACCGTCGCGACCGGGTCGAGGGCGGGCCTGGTCGCGTCGCCGAACGGGTCGCGCCCCTGCCAGCCCACGGTCCACAGACCGAAGGTGAACTTGTCCTCGGGGGTGGGAGTGAAGCGTTCCGTCATCGTCGTGTCCACCTCGGTGCGGGGCGCCCGACGGAGCCCCTGCGGCTATTTGTTTGCTGACCTTACGAATATGACATGATCTCTGCGGCTTCCGTAACCCCCGGGCCGTCATCTAATTTGTTTCGCGCACGCTCAAATGTTCGCTCGCCCATCGGGACCGGCCAAGAACCGGGTCCGCCCGCAGGAGAAGGGGTGCCCGGATGCCGCAGGCCCCGGTCGTCATCGGTGTGGACAGCTCCACCCAGTCCACCAAGGCGCTGATCGCCGACGCGGAGACCGGGCGGCCGCTCGCCGTCGGCCGCGCCCCGCACCGGGTCGACGGCGCCGCCGGGGCCCGCGAGAGCGACCCCGAGCTGTGGTGGCGGGCGCTGTGCGAGGCGGTCGCGGCCGGGCTGAAGGAGGCGGGGGTGGCCGCGTCCGCCGTCACCGGCATCGCGGTCGCCGGACAGCAGCACGGCCTGGTCGTCCTGGACCGCGCCGGGCGCCCGCTGCGCCCGGCCCTGCTCTGGAACGACACCCGCTCGGCCCCGCAGGCCGCCGCCCTCACCGAGGCGCTCGGCGGCCCGGCCGCCTGGACCGCGCGCACCGGCTCGGTGCCCGTCGCCGCCGTGACCGCCGCCAAGTGGCGCTGGCTGTACGAGAACGAGCCCGCGCACGCCTCGGGCGCCGCCGGGGTCCGCCTCCCCCACGACTTCCTCACCGAGCGCCTCGCCGGAACCGCCGCGACCGATCCCGGGGACGCCTCGGGCACCGGCTGGTACTCGACGGCGACCGGCTCCTACGACCCCGAACTGCTCGAACTCCTCCGCCTTGACGCCCACTTGCTGCCCGAGGTCGCCGCCACCGGGGCCACCCGGGCGGGATCCCTTACGGCCCGGGCCGCCGAGGCGCTCGGGCTGCCCGCCGGGATCGCGGTCGCCGCCGGGACCGGCGACAACATGGCCGCCGCCGTGGGCCTCGGGCTCGGCGGCGCGGGCCTGCTCGACCACCCCGTCCTCAGCCTCGGCACCTCCGGCACGGTCTTCGCCGCCACCCGGACCCGCCCCGGCTCGCCCGCGCTCTCCGGGTTCGCCGCCGCCGACGGCACCTTCCTCCCGCTCGCCTGCACCCTCAACTGCACACTCGCCGTCGACAAGGTCGCGGCCCTGCTCGGGCTCGGCCGCGACGACGCCGAACCCGGCGGCGAAGCGGTGCTCCTGCCGTACCTCGACGGCGAGCGCACCCCCGACCTGCCGACCGCCGCCGGGCTGCTCACGGGCCTGCGCCACACCACCACCGGGCCCCAACTCCTGGGCGCGGCCTACGAAGGCGCGGTCTTCACCGCCCTGCGCGCCCTCGACGACCTGCTGCGCGTCTGCGGGCTCGACCCCGCCGGGGCCGCGGCCCGTCCGCTGCGGCTGATCGGCGGCGGCGCCCGGGGCCGTACCTGGGTCGAGACCGTACGACGGCTCTCCGGCCGGCCGCTGATCGTCCCCCGGGCCACCGAGCTGGTCGCGCTCGGCGCCGCCGCACTGGCCGCGGCGGCCGTCTCCGGCGCGGACCCGGTGGCGACCGCGGGCGCGTGGGGCACCGGCGAGGGCGCCGCGCTTGAACCGGTCGCCCGTGACACCGCGGCCTGGGAGCGCATCGCCTCCGTCCTCGACCGGGCGGCGCCGGTCCTCGGCTGAACCGGTCCGACGGTCACCGCGACGATTGACGTGCCACCAACTCCCCTTTACCTTCGAGGCGTTGCTCGTCATACGTCATATATGAGACGCGACATGTGAGAGGTGGGCCCGCCATGGCCTTCACCCCGGCCCCCATCCCCTCCCGTACCGAGTACGTGCTCGACGCGATCAAGCAGTCCATCCTCGCCGGCCGGCTCTCCCCGGGGCAGGCGCTCGTCGAGGCCGAGCTGGCCGCGCAGTTCGGCGTGTCCAAGACCCCGGTGAGGGAAGCGCTCAAGACGCTGGCGGGGACCGGGCTCGTGGTGATGAACCAGTACAAGGGCGTCGCCGTGCGCGCCGTCGACGCGGACATGGCCCGCCAGGTCTACGACGTACGCCTGCTGCTCGAACCCGAGGCGCTGCGCCGCACCGTGAAGCGCCTCGCGCCGCTGGAAGCCGCCGGGGCCGCCCTCGACCGGGCCGACCGCGCGGCCGACACCGCCGGACGGGCGCTGGCCAACCGGCAGTTCCACCGCGCCCTGTATCTGCCCTGCGGCAACCCCCTGCTCACCAGGACGCTCGACGACATCCGCGACCAGGCCGCCCTGGTGGCGACGGCCGTCTGGGCCACCGAACCGTCCTGGGATCGGGAGGCCCGGGAGCACCGCGCGATCCTGCGGCTCGCGAGGGCCGGGGAGGCGGAGGCCTCGGCCGACGCCCTGCGCGAGCACATCGAGTCCTTCGTCCGCCGCGCGTTCCCCGAAGGAGACAACGGAGTATGACCGCACGCGAGTTCCCCGACCTCACCGCCGTACGGATCGCACTCGCCGATGTCGTGGCGATCCCCGTCACCCCGTTCGCCGCTGACGGCTCCCTCGACACAGCCGCCCACCGCGCCCTGATCCACCGGCTGCTCGACGGCGGTGTGCGCACCCTCACCCCCAACGGGAACACGGGCGAGTTCTACGCCCTCTCCCCCGCCGAGCGCCGAGCCGTGACGGAGCTGACCGTCGAGGAGACGGCCGGACGGGCCTCGGTCCTGGCCGGGGTGGGCCTGGACGTCCCCACCGCCGTGGCCTCGGCGCGGCACGCCCGGGAGGCGGGCGCGCAGATGGTGATGGTGCACCAGCCGGTCCATCCGTACCTCTCGCCGGGCGGCTGGCTCGACTACCACCGGGCGATCGCGGAGGCGGTGCCGGAACTGGGGGTCGTACCGTACGTCCGCGATCCCCTGCTCGACGGCGAACTCCTGTTGCAGCTGGGCGAGTCGTGTCCCAATGTGGTGGGGGTGAAGTACGCGGTGCCGGACGCGGCGCGGTTCGCCGCGTTCGCGCGGGACGCGGGTCTGGACCGCTTCGTGTGGGTGGCGGGCCTCGCCGAGCTGTACGCGCCGTCGTTCTTCGCCGTGGGCGCCACCGGTTTCACCTCCGGTCTGGTGAACGCGGCCCCCCGGATGTCGCTGGGGATGCTCGCCGCCCTGCGCGCCGGGGACTATCCGAAAGCCATGAAGACCTGGGAGCGGATCCGCGGGTTCGAGGAGCTGCGCGCGGCCGACCGCTCCGCCGACAACGTCTCGGTCGTGAAGGAGGCGCTCGCCTCGCTCGGACTGTGCCGGCGCGAGGTCCGCCCGCCCAGCCGCGTCCTGCCCGAGGAGCGGCGCGCCGCGGTGGCCGCCCTGGTGGCCGGGTGGGAGCGGTGACGCTCCGCCCCGAGCGGCTGCGCAGCCACCAGTGGTACGGCACCGACGGCCTGCGCTCCTTCAGCCACCGCGCCCGCACCCGCCAGCTCGGCTATCTGCCCGAGGAGCACCTGGGCAAGCCGGTGATCGCGATCCTCAACACCTGGTCGGACATCAACCCCTGCCACGTCCATCTGCGCGACCGCGCGCAGGCCGTCAAACGCGGGGTGTGGCAGGCGGGCGGCTTCCCGCTGGAGTTCCCGGTGGCCACCCTCTCGGAGACCTTCCAGAAGCCGACGCCGATGCTCTACCGCAACCTCCTCGCCATGGAGACGGAGGAGCTGCTGCGCTCGTATCCGGTGGACGGCGCGGTGCTGATGGGCGGCTGCGACAAGTCGACGCCCGCGCTGCTGATGGGCGCGGCCAGCGCCGATCTGCCGGCCGTGTTCGTACCGGCCGGACCGATGCTGCCGGGGCACTGGCGCGACCAGGTCCTGGGCTCCGGCACGGACATGTGGAAGTACTGGGACGACAAGCGCGCCGGGCTGCTCGGCGACTGCGAACTGGCCGAGCTGGAGAGCGGCTTGGCCCGCTCCCCCGGCCACTGCATGACCATGGGCACGGCCTCCACGCTCACGGCCGCGGCCGAGGCGCTGGGCGTCACCGTTCCCGGCGCCTCCTCGATCCCGGCGGTCGACTCCGGGCACGACCGGATGGCCGCCGCCTCCGGGCTGCGGATCGTCGAACTCGTCCGCCAGGACGTGAAGCTGTCGAAGATCCTGACCCGCGAGGCGTACGAGGACGCCGTCACCACGGTCCTGGCGCTCGGCGGCTCCACCAACGCCGTGATCCACCTCATCGCCATGGCCGGGCGCTCCGGGGTGCGGCTGGCCCTCGACGACTTCGACCGGATCGCGCGCACGGTCCCGGTGCTGGCGAACGTACGGCCCGGCGGGCGCCATCTGATGGAGGACTTCCACTTCGCGGGGGGCCTGCCGGGACTGCTCTCCCGCCTCACCGGCCTCCTCCACCTCGACCGCCCCACGGTCGCCCACCCCACCCTGCGCGAACAGCTGGCCGGGGCCCGGGTCCACGACGACGAGGTGATCCGGCCGCGCGAGAAGGCTCTGGCGGCCGAGGGCGGTCTGGCGGTGCTGCGTGGGAACCTCTGCCCCGACGGAGCGGTGATCAAGCACATCGCGGCGGAGCCCCGGCTCCTGAGGCACACCGGCCCGGCGGTGGTCTTCGACGACTACCGCACGATGCAGCGCACCATCGACGACCCCGCGCTCGCACTCACCCCCGACCACGTGCTGGTGCTGCGCGGTGCGGGCCCGCGCGGCGGCCCCGGTATGCCGGAGTACGGGATGCTGCCGATCCCCGACTATCTGCTGCGCCGGGGCGTGCGCGACATGCTGCGGATCTCCGACGCCCGGATGAGCGGCACGAGTTACGGGGCGTGCGTGCTGCACATCGCCCCCGAGTCGTATGTCGGCGGGCCGCTCGCGCTGGTGCGCACGGGCGACCTGATCACGCTGGACGTCGCGGCGCGCAGCCTCCGCCTCCAGGTGTCCGAGGAGGAGCTGGCCCAGCGCCGCGCCGCCTGGACGCCGCCCCCGCCCCGCTACGAGCGGGGGTACGGCGCCCTCTACAGCGATCAGATCACTCAGGCCGACACCGGCTGCGACTTCACCTTCCTGGCCGCGCCGGGGCGGGTGCCCGATCCGTACGCGGGCTGAGTGGCCGCGTACTCACCGGCTCTCGCGCAGCAGCTCGGCCAGGGCGCTGTCCATGTCGAGGTCCTGGTTCTCGACCTCGGCGGAGACGGCCGCGTAGGTGTGGAAGAGGAAGCGGCGCAGTGCCGCCGTGCCGAATTCGAGGAGCGCCAGGCCGTCCGGGGAGCGCAGCTCCACCATGGTCTGTGCCCGCCCGCGCGGCCACACGTGCACATCGCCGGTGCCGGCCGGGGCGCGCAGTCCCCTGTCGATGAGGTTGCGGGCGAAGACCCAGGTCACGCCCCCGTCGTGCAGGGAGACCTCGGGCGGGAACACCATGCGGACGGCCAGGGGGTCGGAGCCGTCGTAGCTGAGGGTGACGGGGACGGGGACGCCGTGGGATGCGTCGGTGACGAGGCGGGCCAGGACGGATTCTTCGACGGTGGTGGACATCGACTCGCTCCTTGCTGCCACTCCCGATCTGTGACCTGCATCACATCACCTCAATAGTCGCATATTCAACACCTTGCTTGAGATTTCGTGCGAAAGACCCGAATGCGGCCCGCGCGGCCGGGCCCGGCGGACCCGCGAAAGAGGGGGCCTGGCGCCACCCCGCTCCGGGGCCTTGGGTCCGCTCGGCCGCCGTCGGCGGCAGGCTCGGCGAGCCGCACCCCGGGCCCGTACCCGAGGACGACTTCGCGTGCACTACGCACGTCATCCCGTACAAGGACCGGACCCGGACCCGGGGACCGCCGAGGAGGACGGCAACACGCCGGCGTACGTCCACGATCCGGAGCGCGGCGCCGCCGATCCGCTGATCCTGGCGGCGCAGGACTTCACCGGCAGGCCGCTGGCCGGATCCATCTGCCGGGCCGGGTCCCGCTCGGCTTCCACGGCAGCTGGGTGACGGACGCGTGAGCTCAGCCGAGCTGACTGAGCATGCCCATCACCGAGTTGACCGCGCTGTGCAGTGAGGGGGCGGCGGCGGTGTCGGCGAAGTAGAAACCGAACGCCGCGCAGATCACGGCGTGCGAGACCTTGGTGCCGCCCTTGCGGCAGAGGAAGAACGCGGCCACGGCGAGCGCGAGCATCAGGGGAAAATGTACGGAGGGCACGGTGTTTCACCTCGTGACCCCGAGTCTGTCGAGCACCGGCCCGCCGCGCCGAAACGGCGGTGGGCCGGTGGAAAGCACCTCCGTCACGCTACGGCCGGCGCTCACCCGTCGCCACACGGCCGGTCACCGGCCGTCATTCCCGCAGCTCGGGCGGGTCGGGGTCACACGGCGTCGGCGACGACCAGGCGGCAGCGGGGGCTGCCGTCGGGGCGCCGGCCGAGCTCGTCCAGCGCGTACAGCTCGACCCGGAACCCGGCGTCGGCGAGTTCCCGCGTCACGTCCGCGAGTGCGAAGTCCCGGTAGTACATGACGAATCGGGGCCGCCACAGCGCGTTGCGCACCCGCATCGCGGCGTCGAAGCCGAGCAGGGCCCAGTAGCCGAGGGAGCCGGGGCGGGCGGGCGCCGCGACCGGGAACGCGAAGCGGCCGCCGGGCGCCAGCACCGAGCGGACCTGGGAGAACAGGCCGGGCCGCTCACCGGGCAGGAAGTGGCCGAACGCGCCGAAGCTCACCACGAGGTCGAAGGCGGCCGGTGCGAACGGCAGGGCGCGGACGTCGGCCCGGATCCAGTCGACGGCCTCGCCCCCGGGCGTACGGGCGCGTCCCACCGCCAGCATTCCCGCGCTGAAGTCGACCCCGGCGATCCGCTCCCGGCACACCGCGCTCAGTACCGGGATGCCCGCGCCGGTGCCGCAGCACAGGTCGAGGCCGCGTTCGAAGGGGGCGAGTTCGGAGAGGGTGCGCGTGACGGCGTCGAGGACCGGCTGGGGTGTCCGGTACGGGGTGAAGTCGAACTTCGGCGCCAGCAGGTCGTAGCCGTGCTCGACCGACGACAGCGCCTGGACGGCGAGTTCGCGCAGAGTAGGGCCCTGGGAAGCGTACATCGACCTCAGCCTATAGCCTCAGAAAAGGTACCAATCGAGCGGATGGGGAGCCGCAGAGACGGGAGAAAGCCATCGTGAAATCCACTCTGCCACGTCGCTGTGTCCGGATGGCCGCGGCCAGTGCCCTGACCGTCGCCCTGCTCGCCGGCGGATCCGCCGCGGTCGCCACGGCCGCGGCCCCCACCCCCGAACCATCGCCGAGCGGCAGCAAGTACGCGTCGGCGGCGCCGGGTTCGCTGACCATCAAGGCGAGCACCACCGAGGCGAAGGCCGGTGACAAGGTCACCTTCACCGGCCGGTCCAAGGGGCTGTCCGTCGGCAGCAAGGTCGTGCTCCAGCACAAGTACCAGGGCAAGTGGACGACCCTGCACGCCGACACCACCATCAAGCAGGGCAGCAGCTACTCCCTGGACTACAAGATGAACACCAAGGGCAAGGAGGAGCTGCGGGTGATGGACGGCGCGACCGTCTCCCCGACGGTGACCGTCACCGTGAAGTGACGTCACCCCCTGGCGAAGGGCTAGTCGATCTTCAGCTCGCCCATCGCGCTCCACCCCGTCGCACCCTCGATCGTCGTGCTCACGATGTCGGGGGTGTGGCGCAGGAGCGGGCGCATCGTCTCCATGGCGGCCCTGAAGTGGTCGGAGTTCACATGCGCCTCGCCCGCGCCGTCCTGGAACGCCTCGACCAGCACATAGGTGTTCGGGTCCTCCAGGCTGCGCGACCACTCGTACCAGAGGTTGCCCGGCTCGGCACGGGTCGCGCTGGTGAAGTCCGCGAGGTGCTGGGGCCACTCCTCGGCGTATTCGGGCTTCACGGGAAACTTGACGACGATAAAGATCATTCCGTCAGTCTATGCGCGCTTTAATCACTCGGCAGCCCGACCGGGCCGAGGGTAGGGTGGCCGCGCCCAGAACTGATCCGGCCATGAAAACCGCAGGTGAGACTCATTACCACCCCTCCCCCCGACGCCGTCGTCGCCCGACTCCGCGCGGCGGGCTGTGTCTTCGCCGAGGACGAGGCCGAGTTGCTGGTCTCCACGGCCCGCACCCCGGCCGAGCTCGACGCCATGGTGGCGCGGCGCGCCGAGGGCCTGCCGCTCGAACACGTCCTGGGATGGGCCGAGTTCCACGGTGTACGGGTCGCGGTGGACCCGGGCGTCTTCGTGCCCCGGCGCCGCACCGAGTTCCTGGTGGAGCAGGCCGTTCCGCTCGCTCCGGCGGGCGCGGTCGTGGTGGACCTGTGCTGCGGCTCGGGCGCGCTGGGCGCGGCGCTGGTGGCGGGGCTCGGCGGGGCGGAGCTGCACGCGGCCGACATCGACCCGGCCGCCGTGGAGTGCGCCCGGCGCAATGTCGCCGCCGCCGGGGGCCGGGCCTACCAGGGCGATCTGTTCGCCGCGCTCCCCGCCGGGCTGCGGGGCCGCGTGGACGTCCTGCTCGCCAATGTGCCGTACGTACCGAGCGAGGAGATCGAGCTGCTCCCCTCGGAGGCGCGCGTCCATGAGGCGCGGGTGGCGCTCGACGGCGGCGCCGACGGCCTCGACGTGCTGCGCCGGGTGACCGCCGAGGCGGCCCACTGGCTGGCGCCGGGCGGCCATCTGCTCTTCGAGACGAGCGAGCGCCAGGTGCCCCTGGCCGTCGCCGCGGTCACCGGGGGCGGGCTCGTCCCGCGCGTGGCGACCTGCGAGGAGCGGTATGCCACGGTCGTCGTCGCCACCCGGCCCGCCCCGGCCGGGTAGTCACGCCATCCAGAAGAAGACGGCCGTCATCCGGCTGTCCTCGATGGTGCTGCCCCAGTAACCGGTGGCGGTGTGGATCATGTTGGCGTTGTAGAGGAGCAGCCGGTTGTAGCGGTGGGCGACGCGGACGTCCTCGGTGAAGGAGTCCGACGGCACGAACCGGGTGCCGAGCGCCTCGACCAGGTTGGTGTGCGGGGCCGCGACCAGATTGCCGCCGAGGACTCCGCCGGGCAGGCTCTGCCGGTAGAAGCTGGTGCCGCAGTCCTTGGGCACGCCCGGGTTGAGGTAGAGCACGGCCGCGTACCGGCACAGCGCGCGCGAGTCGGTGTGCGGGCGCGGCTCGCTCTCGTCCTTGCCGACGACCTGGACGCAGTTGTGGTTGAGCTTGGCGCCGCCGGGCGCCTTCTGCAGCCACAGCTCACGCGCGCCGGTCGCCTTCTTCACCAGCCGCTCCACCCGGGCCAGTTCAGCGGGCTCCAGGCCCGGCATGGTACGCAGCCCCGGCCAGGTCTCGGGCTTGCGGGGGTACCCCTCGACCCAGTCGTCCTTGGCGAGGCAGCGCGCGCGGACCTCGTCGACGTTGGGCAGGACGTCGTCGAGGACCCAGTAGTCCCGGCCGGGCGTGGGTCTGCGGTACGGGAGGACCGGAAGTGAGGAGCGGTTGGCGGACATGCGGCCGAACCTAGTTCCGCAACCCTCCGTCGCCGTCCGCGAGTTGGTCAACCTTGTTTCAAGGTGTGGTGAAGCCGCACTCCGTGACGAAGGGCGCATTGCGGGGACATCCCGGCGGGATGTCCCCGCAATGGCAAAGGCCGCTCCAATTACGTCCCAGGAGACGGCTGCGGCGCAGGTCAGACCTTGCGGCCGACGCCGCCGAACATGGCCACCTCGGCCGGCTCGCCGTCCGCCGCATCCTCGGGCCGCCACCGCGAGCACGACACCACGCCGGGCTCCAGGACCTCCAGGCCGTCGAAGAAGCGGGCGGTCTGCTCGGGGGTGCGCTGGGTGAGCTTGGGGGTGCCGTGCTCGTTCCAGAACGCCACCGCCTGGTCGACGTCCGGCATCTCGGGGTGGGTCACCGTGTGCGAGAGGACCAGATAGCTGCCGGGGGCCAGCTTCTCCATGATCCGGTGCACCAGGCCGTACGCCTGGGCGTCGTCCTCGATGAAGATGACCACGCCGAGCAGCATCAGCGCGACCGGCTGCGTCAAGTCCAGCGTCTTCGAGGCGTGTTCCAGGATGCCGTCGACATCGCGCAGATCGGCGTCGAGGTAGTCGGTCCGCCCCTCGGGCGTGCTGGTCAGCAGCGCGCGGGCGTGGGCGAGCACCAGCGGGTCGTTGTCGACGTAGACGATCCGCGACTCGGGCGCGATGCGCTGCGCCACCTCGTGGGTGTTGTCGGCGGTGGGCAGACCGGTGCCGACGTCGAGGAACTGCCGGATGCCGCGGTCGGCCACCAGGTGGCGGACTGCGCGGCCGAGGAAGAGCCGGTCCGCGCGCGCGTAGTCGCCGATGCCGGGGTGGAGCTGCCGGATCTGGTCGCCGACCGCGCGGTCGACCTCGTAGTTGTCCTTGCCGCCGAGCCAGTAGTTCCAGATCCGGGCCGTGTGCGGCTGGGAGGTGTTGATTCTGCTCCGAACGTGCTCGGGAGCATCGAGGTGGGCGGGGTTCTCGGTCACGGGCGTCTTCTCCTGGGGCCTGGTGGAACTGTCAATGATCAGCCTAGATGGCCAAGTTGAGCCGCGTCCTGGAAGCCCGTCGGCCGGTGCCCGGGCAGGCGGGTGTCCGGATGACGTCATCGGCGCGCCTGACGCGTTCCGGGGCGAAGTCACCCCCAGTCTCATACGATCATGGCTGAACGGTTCCGCTCCTCAGCCACCCCCGTATCCATGGAGGTCAACCGTGACCAGGACGGCTCACCGTATCCGCAGTCTGACCACCGCCGCAGCCGCTACGGCCGGGCTGCTGCTCGTCGCCACCGGCTGCTCGTCGGGCGGTGGCGGCGCCGGGGAGGCCGCGGGCGGGGTGCCGGTGGTCAAGAAGGGCAAGCTGACCACCTGCACCCACCTGCCCTATCCGCCGTTCCAGTCGGAGCAGAACGGCAAGGTCGTGGGGTTCGACGTGTCCCTGATCGACCTCGTCGCCAAGAACCTCAAGGTCGAACAGAAGATCCTCGACACCCCGTTCGAGAACTTCAAGACCGGTGCCTTCCTCAACTCCGGCGAGTGCGACCTCGCCGCCGCCGGCATGACCATCACCGACGAGCGCAAGAAGAACGTCGACTTCTCCGTCCCCTACTTCGACGCCACCCAGGCGCTCCTCGCCACCAAGAAGAGCGGCGTCACCTCGCTGGCCGACCTCAAGGCCAAGGGCAAGAAGCTCGGCGCCCAGGCCGAGACCACCGGCGAGAGCTACGCCACCGGCAAGGGCTTCAACCCGGTCGCCTTCGAGAGCTCCGACGCGGTGATCAACGGTCTGCGCACCGGCCAGGTCGACGCCGTGGTGATCGACTACCCGGTGGTCCAGGACTGGCTCAAGGACAAGGCCAACGCCGACCAGTTCGCCCTGGTGGAGAACATCTCGACCGGCGAGCAGTACGGCTTCTCGGTCAAGAAGGGCAACACCAAGCTGCTCGCCGCCATCGACAAGGCCGTCACCGACGCCAAGGCGGACGGCACGTACAAGAAGATCTACGAACAGTGGATCGGACCGCTGCCCAAGGCCCAGCCGTGACCTCACGCCTGACGAGGCGTCAACGAAGGCGCGTCTCTCAGGGCATCCAGTACGCGGTCTTCGTGGCGGTGCTGATCACCATCGGCGTGCTGGCCGACTGGGACCGGCTGCAGAACCAGTTCGCGCAGACCGACCTGATCGGGAAGCTCTTCCCGGACATCATCACCATCGCCCTGCGCAACACCGTGGTGTACACGCTCTCCGGCTTCGCCTTCGGCCTGGTGCTCGGTCTGGTGGTCGCGCTGATGCGACTCTCGTCCGTGGCGCCCTACCGCTGGGTGGCGGGCATCTACATCGAGCTGTTCCGCGGGCTGCCCGCCCTGCTGATCTTCATCTTCGTGGGCGTGGCGGTGCCGCTGGCCTTCCCCGGCACGGAGATCCCCGGCGGTACGTACGGAAAGGTCGCCCTCGGGCTCGGTCTGGTCGCCGCGGCCTATATGGCCGAGACCATCAGGGCGGGCATCCAGGCCGTACCCAAGGGCCAGATGGAGGCGGCCCGCTCGCTGGGGTTCTCGCACGCCCGGGCCATGGTGTCGGTGATCATCCCGCAGGCGTTCCGGATCGTCATCCCGCCGCTGACCAACGAACTGGTGCTGCTCTTCAAGGACTCCTCGCTCGTGCTGTTCCTCGGGGTCACCCTGGAGGAGCGGGAGCTGACCAAGTACGGCAGGGACCTGGCCAGTCAGAGCGCCAACTCCACCCCGATCCTGGTCGCCGGGCTCTGCTACCTGATGGTGACGGTGCCCCTGAGCTTCGTGGTGCGCCGCCTAGAGGCCCGCGCCGACCGGGCGAGGTGAGGAAGCGATGCCGGAGAACGAGATCGAGATCCGAGGGCTGCGCAAGTCGTTCGGCGACAACGAGGTGCTGCGCGGCATCGACATGGAGGTCGCCCGGGGCGAGGTGGTGTGCGTCATCGGCCCCTCGGGGTCGGGCAAGTCGACGCTGCTGCGCTGTGTGAACCTCCTGGAGGAGCCGAGCGCGGGCCAGGTGTTCGTCGGCGGCACCGAGGTCACCGACCTGGACGTCGACATCGACGCGGTGCGCCGCCGTATCGGCATGGTATTCCAGCAGTTCAACCTCTTCCCTCACATCACGGTCACCGAGAACCTGGTCCTGCCGCAGCGCCGGGTACTGCGGCGGGGCAAGGCGAAGGCGGCCGCCGTGGCCCGCGAGAACCTGGCCCGGGTCGGGCTCGCCGAGAAGGCCGGCGCGTATCCCGCGCAGCTCTCCGGCGGGCAGCAGCAGCGCGTCGCCATCGCCCGGGCGCTCGCCATGGGCCCTGAGGTGATGCTCTTCGACGAGCCGACCTCGGCGCTCGACCCCGAACTCGTCGGGGATGTCCTCGCGGTGATGCGGGTGCTCGCGGGTGAGGGCATGACGATGATGGTGGTCACCCATGAGATGAGCTTCGCCCGGGAGGTCGCGGACCGGGTGGTGTTCATGGACGGCGGCGTCATCGTCGAGCAGGGCCCGGCCGCGCAGGTCGTGGGCGCCCCGCGCGAGGAGCGGACCAGGAACTTCCTCAACCGCATCCTGGACCCGGCGGCGGAGCCGGGACCCGCCTCGCAGCTGCCGCCCGAGGACGCCTGACCCACGCGTACGGACGCGTACGGACCGCCCGCCCCGGAGCTCTCCGGGGCGGGCGCCGTCGTGCCGTGCACTACCGGGTCAGAAGCCCGCGGCCTTCATCCTGTGCGTGAACCCCCAGGTGGCGATGGAGTCGCCGAGCGCGTAGCCGTCGCTCGCGTCCCACGGGCCGTGCACACCGAGCCGGACCCTGCCGTCCGCGTCCTCGTGCGCGGCCTGGCTGAAGCTGGTGAACGAGCGGGTCCTGACCGGTGCGTGCGGATCGTCGGTGGACGCCGTGAAGCTCACGTTGTCGCTCTTGGCGGCCGGCGAGAGCGCCCGGGCGCTCAGGCGCGGGGCGGGTCTTCGTCTCGTACGGATCCATGACATCGGGCACGGTCCTCTCCGTCGGTGGTGCGGTGCGGGTGTGCCGGTGGCGCCCTGCTTCCGCGTCGCGGCCCAGGTCCGCGCGCACGCGCGCACATCCAGTCGACGGCTGACCCCGTACGTCATCCCAGCGGCGCAGAAACCGCGGGAGGTAAACCCTGGCGGTACCGGCTCGGCACCCCCGCCCCTCTGGGCAAAAAGGCGCGATCAGGTGCTGATCGGTAGAATTCACCCCATGGGAGAGCGGTCTGCCGCGCCGACAGCGCCCGAACTCGTCCTGGAGACCGACACCGGCTCCACGGTGATGAGTCCGAGCCGGGACTACCACGTCGGACGCGACCCCCTCAGCGAGATCGTCATCGACGACGCCCGCGTCTCGTGGCACCACGCGGTGCTGCGCGTGGACGGCGGTCACTGGACGGTCGAGGACGAGGGCAGCACCAACGGAACGTACGCCGACGGCCGTCGCGTCCACGAGTGGGGCGTGGGCCCCGGCAGCGTCATCCGGTTCGGCAGCCCCGCCGACGGCCCCCGCGCCGTCCTGGTGGGCCGCGCCCCGCCGCCGGTCCGCGCCCCGGAGCGGCTGTCCGCCGTGTCCATGCCGTCCGCGACCGGCGCCTTCCGGCAGCCCACCTCGGTGCGCCCGCTGCCCGCCCGTACCGTACGCATCGGCCGCGCCCCCGAAAACGACCTGGTCGTCGACGATCTGGTCGTCTCGCGCCGGCACGCCGAACTGCGCGCCCTCCCCGATGGCAGCTACGAGATCGTCGACCTCGGCAGCCACAACGGCACCTTCCTCAACGGCCAGCCCGTCGCCCGCGCCCGGGTCGCGTCCGGCGACATCGTCGGCGTCGGCCACTCGGCGTTCTGCCTGGTCGGGGACGAGCTCCAGGAGTACGTCGACACCGGCGAGGTCTCGCTCGACGTCCAGGACCTCACGGTCGCCGTCGACCGTGGCCGCAAGACGCTCCTCGACCAGGTGTCGTTCCCGGTCGGCGAGAAGTGCCTGCTGGCCGTGGTGGGACCGAGCGGCGCCGGCAAGTCCACCCTGCTCAACGCCCTGACCGGGCTGCGCCCCGCCGACCGGGGCACGGTTCTCTACGACGGCCGCGACCTCTACCGGGACTACGCGGAGCTGCGTCAGCGCATCGGGCTCGTCCCCCAGGACGACATCCTGCACGCCCAGCTCACCGTGCGCCGGGCCCTCGGCTACGCCGCCGAACTGCGCTTCCCGCAGGACACCGCCAAGTCCGAGCGCCGCGCCCGGGTCGACGAGGTGATCGGCGAGCTCGGCCTGGAGCAGCGCGCGGACCAGTCCATCCACAGCCTCTCCGGCGGCCAGCGCAAGCGCGTGAGCGTCGCCCTGGAGCTGCTGACCAAGCCGTCGCTGCTCTTCCTCGACGAGCCCACCTCCGGGCTCGACCCGGGCATGGACCGCTCGGTGATGCACATGCTGCGCGGCCTCGCGGACGACGGCCGTACCGTCATCGTGGTCACCCACAGCGTCCTCAGCCTCGACGTCTGCGACCGGATCCTCGTCCTGGCCCCCGGCGGGCACATCGCGTACTACGGGCCGCCCCGCGACACCCTGGGCTTCTTCGGCTTCGGGGAGTGGCCGGAGGCGTTCGAGGCCTTCGAGCGGGACCGCGAGCGGGACTGGGCGGGCGAGTACGCCCACTCGTCCTTCCACCAGCGGTACGTGGTCAGCTCCAGCGCCCAGCCGCACCTCGAGGAGGCCGCCGCCGCCCGGATCGTGGCCCCGCCGCCCAAGGCGCAGAGCTGGGGCTCCCAGCTGGGCACCCTGGTGCGCCGGTACGCGGCCGCGCTCGGCGCCGACCGGACCTTCCTCGCCATCATGATCGCGCTGCCCTTCGTGATGGGAGCCATGGCGCGTGCCCTGGCGGGCAGCAAGCTGACCCAGGAGACGGCGATGAACGCGCTGCTCATCCTGTGCGTCGGCGGTGTGCTCACCGGCGCGGCCAACGCCGTACGGGAGCTGGTCAAGGAGCGGGTGATCTACCAGCGCGAACGGGCCGTCGGCCTGTCCAGATCGGCGTATCTGATGTCCAAGGTGGTGGTCCTGGGGACGATCACCGTGCTCCAGGCCGTCGTCCTGACGCTGGTGGCGCTGTTCGGCGTGAACCTCAACGCGCCGGGCGGCAAGGGCGTGGTCATGCCGCCGCTGGTGGAGATCACGGTGGCGGTGGCCCTGCTCTCGTTCACGGCGATGATGCTCGGCCTGCTCGTCTCGGCGCTCGTGCGCAAGGAGGAGGTGACCATGCCCCTGCTGGTGCTGCTCGCGATCGTCCAAGTGGTGTTCTGCGGAGCGCTGCTGAAGCTCCACGGCGTCCCGGGCATCGAGCAGTTGGCCTGGCTGGTCCCCTCCCGGTGGGCGCTCGGCGGGATGGCGGGCACGATCGGGCTCTCCAGGATCGTGCCGGGCGAGCTGACGGGCGACCCGCTGTTCAAGCACGAGACGGGTGTGTGGCTGCTCAACATGGGCATGCTGGTCGCCCTGTCGGTGCTCTTCGGCTTCGCGGTCGCCCGGCTGCTGCGGCGGCACGAGCCCGCCGTGATGCGGAAGTAGGCGGCCGCGATGAGCGCTCCCGTCGACTTCCGTCCCACCCATGTCGTCCCTCCCGGCGGACTCGCCGCCTGGGAGAGCCCGGACACCGGGCGCCCCACGGTGCCGCTGGACGCGCTGCTGCCGGTGCAGCTGATCGACCGGCGGGGCGACTGGGCCCGGATCCTGTGCGCCAACGCCTGGTCGGCGTGGGTCGACGGCCGCCTCCTGGTCACCGTTCCGCAGGGGCCGCCGGTGCCGGGCGCACCCCTGGCCCGTACGGCCGACCCCCGTCCGCTCCTCTCCCGGGTCCAGGACATGCTGAACCGCTACCGCAGCGCGGCGGAGGACCTGGCCGCGGGCCATCTCGACGGCGAGACGTTCCGGCAGCACACCCAGGGGCTGCGGGCCGGGATGGTCGTCGACGGCGAGGCGGTGTGGCTGTACGACGCGGAGCACGAGCGGTGGGTGTACTGCGACGGGACGCGGCTGAGCACGTTCGCGGCGTCCGGCCCGCCGTCCGGTGGGCGCACGAGCGCGGTGCCTTCCGCCGACGACGGGCTTCCCCCGGCCGGGGGCTCCGGCGCGACCCCGGCCGACGCGACCCGGGTGGTCGGCCCGAACGGCGAGGCGCCGCAGCCCGGGGCCCTCGACGACGCCCGCGCCTGGCCCGGTGACACCTGATGGCGCCCGAGGGCGACCTGTCCACCGGGCGCCCCTCCGACTTGGTCGGGCGGCGGATCGCCGGGTACCGGATCGAGGGGGAGATCGGGCGCGGCGGGATGGCCGTGGTGTACCGGGCCCGCGATCTGCGCCTGGAGCGGACGGTCGCGCTGAAGCTGCTCGCCCCCGAACTCGCCCGCAACGACACCTTCCGGCAGCGCTTCACCCACGAGTCACGGGTGGCCGCCGCGATCGACCACCCGCACATCGTGCCGGTCTTCGAGGCCGGGGAGACCGACGGCGTCCTGTACATCGCCATGCGGTACGTCGCCGGGCGCGATCTGCGGGCGCTGCTCGACCAGGAGGGCCCGCTGCCGGTCGCCACGGCGGCCAGGATCGCGGCCCAGGTGGCGTCCGCGCTGGACGCCGCCCATGCGCACGACCTCGTACACCGGGACGTGAAGCCGGGCAACATCCTGGTGGCCCAGGGCACGGACAGCGACCATCCCGAGCACGTCTACCTCACCGACTTCGGACTGACGAAGAAGTCCCTGTCGCTGACCGGGTTCACCACGGTCGGCCAGTTCGTCGGCACGCTCGACTACGTGGCGCCGGAACAGATCTCCGGCCGCCCGGTGGACGGCCGTTGCGATGTCTACAGCCTCGCGTGCGTGGTCTACGAGACGATGGCGGGCTCCCCGCCGTTCCAGCGCGACGACGACATGGCACTGCTGTGGGCCCACCAGTACGACCAGCCGCCGGCGCTGACCGAGAAGCGCCCCGACATCGCCGCCGGGGTCGACGGCGTGATGGCGAAGGCGCTGGCCAAGAGCCCGGACGACCGGTACGACTCGTGCCTGGCGTTCGTGGCCGCGCTGCGTTCGGCGGCCAAGGACGTAGGGGCGGGAGGCCATCCCCCGACCCAGGTCGATCTGCGGGTGATCGGCACGCCGGAGCCGCCCCGACCGCCGCCCGAGCCGCCGGAGTGGGCGCGGCCGGTGTTCCCGGGGGTGCGGTGAGGTGAGTGAGGACGGGTGAACGCCCGTCCTCCTCGCGCCGGTCAGCCGGACGGCTCCTCGGGACGGTCGGCCGACGCCCGGTCTCCCCCCGGCTCCACCTCCCCGCGCCGCCGCACGCGCCGGGCGAGCAGACTGCCGAGGAAGCCCGCGACCAGCCCCCACAGCACGGCGAACCCCAGCCCCGACCACAGGCGCGGCTTGAGGGACACCTGGCCGGAGAGGCCGCCGCCGATGTCTCCGATGCCGAGCAGCGAAAGCCCGTAGTGCGCGGAGATCCGGGCGAGCAGACTGACGGCCAGTACAGCGAGGGCGAGCGCGATGGCCAGGTGCAGGGCGTGCTGCCACGCCCGTACCCGGGCCGGTGACCGCGCCGCCATGACGAACCCGGCGGCAAGCACCAGCACCGCGGCGACCAGGAGCAGCCACCACACCCGCCCGTCGTAGTCCGCCAGGGTGCTCAGATTGAGGGTGGAGAGGTCGGGCGTACGCAGCACCTGGTCCAGTACGTGCGGCATGGGAAGCCCGAACGGCCCGTCCACCCTGCCCTCCCAGGAGGCGCCGAGCCCGAGCGTGAAAGCCAGCCAGACGAGGTTCGGCAGGCCGAGCAGGATCACCGCGAAGGTCTCGGCCGTGTGCCCTTTGACCACCGCGACGACGAGTCCCACCACGATGCCCAGCGCCACGTACGCCAGCAGCAGCACGACCATCGCGAAGGCGGCCGGGCGTACCGACTCCTGGAAGCGCAGCAGCCGGGCGGGCAGCGGGGCCCTGCGGGAGACCACCAGGGCGAGGAAGAGCAGTCCGGCGAGCCAGAGCAGCCCGAAGAGCAGGGTGAGCGGCACATCGGTCTCGAAGCCGGCCCTGGGCGAGGCGCCCAGCAGATCCCCGATGTCGCCGATGGCCCCGTTCCCGAGCCCGATGGCGAACTGCTTGCGGGCGAGGAACGAGAGGCCGAGGAGCGCAAGCAGCCACAGGGCGGCCACCCGGGCGGCCCAGGCCGCCAGTTCGCGGGCGCTCGCCACGGCCCGGTGCCGCAGGGGCCGCAGGAATCCGGCCGCGACGAGCAGTGCGCCGACGAGCGTGACGGAGAGCGGGAGCGCGGTCAGATCGGCGTGGGTCTCGCCGATCACACCGGCGTCGCCCTTGATGTCGACGGAGCCGCCGACCGCCATGACGACGACGGCCGCGACGACCTGGGGGAAGGCGTTGTCGGGCAGGTCGGCCGCGCCGGCCGCGAGCAGCCCGAGCGCGGCGACTACGGCCATGGCGATCAGACCGGTCAGCACCGTCACTAGGGCCTCGACCCAGCCGTGGCGCGCACGTCGCGGTCCTGCGGGCGAATCGGGCGGTTTGTCCTGGCTCACGCTGTCACGCTAAGCAGCGCCGGGGCGGGCCGCCCGTCATGGGGGGCCGACCGCGTCAGCTTGCGGGCCCGCCCGGACCCGGGCACACAATGGGCAGGCCGAGGACGTACCGGACTCATCGCGCATTTCGCGCACGAAGGACGAGCCGGACCGCCCCGCGCGCCGCGCTCCCCACCGAGCTGCGGCGGGCACGCGGTCCCGCGGGAATCCTCGGCCGAGTGCCCCGCACCCCCGCGGGACCCCAACGCCGGGAAGAAGAGCTCGTGAGCGTCGAACCTCCCCCGTCCGGCCGCCCCGCCGGCCCCCCGTCCGGCCCCCTCTCGGGCCCCTCGCAGCCCGGCCCGCCGACGGGCCCGCCGAGCGGCGGCGGCCAGGGCGGTACGGGCCGGGGCGACGGAAGCGGGGGCGGTGGCCGGAGCGGGGGCGGCCACGACGAGACGATCGCGGTCGGTACGGGCGAAGGCGGCGGGCCGTCGGGCCCGGGGGGGACGGGTGGCCCGGGCGGCGGAGGCGGACCCTCCGGACCTGGCGGCGGCCCCGGCGACCGGGACTCCGGCAAAGGCCCGGGCGACGGCGGCACCCCCGGCAAGGACGGCGGCCCCGACCGCCCCTGGTGGCGCTCGGCCCCCCGTATCGCCCTCACCACCGGCGCGATCGTGGCGGCCGTGGCGCTCATCCTCGTCTTCACCCGCCCCGACGGCTCGTCCGGCAAGAAGGGCGGGGGCAGCGAGGTCTTCCTCCAGGCGGCGGGCAAGGACGGCCCGGAGCCGTTCACCCCGTCGAGCGCGCGCCACAGCTCCCCGCCCCCGTCCCCGCCGTCCCTGCCCAGCGCGTCGGCGCCGGCCTCGGCCAATGTGACGCGGGGCGTGGACGGTTCGGCGCCCGGCCTCTACGGCGGTACGCGGAACAAGGCGAGCTGCGACGTGGAGAAGCAGATCAGCGCACTGGGGGCGGAGCCGGCGAAGAACAAGGCGTTCGCGTCCGCCCTGGGCATCGGCCCCGACACCGTGCCCACGTATCTGCGCTCCCTCACCCCCGTACAGCTCCGCGTCGACACCCGGGTGACCAACCATGGCTACCGAAACGGTTCCGCGAGCCCCTACCAGGCCGTTCTGCAGGCCGGTACGGCGGTGCTCGTGGACGACCGGGGTGTGCCGAGGGTGCGCTGTGCCTGCGGGAACCCGCTGGTGCCGCCGGTCGCCCAGCAGGGCACGCCCAAGCCGACGGGTGACGCGTGGCCCGCGTACCGGCCCTCGAACGTGGCCGTCGTCGCCCCCGCCACCCATGCGGTCGACACGTTCGTCATGTTCGACCCGGACCGCGACGAGTGGTTCTCGCGCCCCAAGGGCGACACGGGCGCGGGCGACAAGAAGACCCCACCGCCGGGGACATCGGATCCGTACGGCTCATCGCCCACCACCGGCGGGACCACGCGCTCCGAGTCCCCTTCCTCGCAGCCCCCGACGACGTCGGCGCCGCAGCCGGAGACCTCGACCCCGTACGCGCCGGTGACGAGCACCGCGCCCTCGGCACCGGGCGGTTACTGACCGGGGACCCGCCTTCACAGGGCAGGTCGAGGGCGCCCGGCAATCCCCGTATCGAGTGCCGGCCCACTCCCGGGTGATTCGAACTACGGATCACGGGCGCCCAGTCCAGCCGCCACAACGTTTCACCTGGGGAGTCGAACTTTTTCTCGACTGCTCGGCCGTGACGTCGCGCTGATCAGCAGCGTTGTACGTACGTCAGGTTCCGCAACCGCCGTCCGAGGAGTCGCCATGGATGCCCGTACCCACGTCGTAGACGTTCATCTGGTGTTCGATCAGACGGACCCGGGGAGGCGGGCATGAGCAGCGAAGCGACGCCGTCGGCACCCCCGGTGCCGCCGCCCCCGCCCGCCGAGATCACCTTCGCGGGGCACTACGGGAAGAACCCGCTCGGCGGGGCCTCGTTCCGGCAGATGTGCGGGCGGCTGCCGTCCGTGCTGGGGCAGACCTGCCGGATGGCGTGGCGGATCGAGTGTGTTCGCGTTCATCGATGCGCAGTCGGTGAAGGCGGCCGCGTCGGTGCCGGGCGCGACCAGGGGCTTCGACGGCGGGAAGAAGGTCAACGGCCGCAAGCGGCACATCGTGGTGGACACCCTCGGACTGCTGCTGGCCGTGATGGTGACCGCAGCCTCGGTCACTGACCGGGACGCAGGGCAGACACTCCTGGCCCGGCTGCGTGAACGGCACTGGCGCGTCACGCGGGTGTGGGCCGACGGCGGCTACACCGGGCGCCTGGTCGACCTCGCCCGTGACGCCTGGCGGATCGCGCTGACCGTGGTCAGACGCAGCGACGACACCAGCGGTTTCACCGTGCTGCCGAGCGACGCGTTCACGCTCCTCCAGCAGCCCCATCACCGACGGCATCCCGGCACCTCCACCGAAGAGACGACATAACAACCCGTCCCTCCCGCCGAAACACCACCCCTACACCCCCCCTACACCTGACCAGCGGAAACACACCCGCACTCTCGGAAAGGCAACGGCTTCTCATTGCGCACTGCCTGATCAACCCAGCTCAATCCACCCAGCCTTGATCAGAAAAACTGCTCCTGTACACCGCGCTCGCCGCCCTGTGCGTGCCCTGGGCGAAGGGCCGCAGCGGTGCCTGTGGGTCCACGGAAAGGGAGATCAACCCCGCAGATCAGGACCTGACTTGTCCGCCTACGAGGATCTTGTGCTGTCCGCTCTCAACTCCTAGGATCCATGCCGTCCGAGGAATCGGTTCACGTTCGCAGTATCGAACATGTCCCGGCCGAAGCGGCTTGCGCATGGTGCACATGCCGGGCATGACAGCACCCGCATCATCCGTACCGGTAAGGCTCTCCCCCACACGCCAAGTGCCGGACTTGGAAGGGTGCACCTGGCATTCGTGCGGCGAGCCCCGATCGCCTCCTGGAGCTTCGTGTGACGTCACCCGCACAATGCCCACGCCCGCGCCTGTGCCGCGCGGCCGCGCTCCTCCTGTTAGGCCTTGCGCAGCTGGCCCGTCGTCCAACTCGTAGGCGGTGCCTGGGGCACGTCGTATCCCAGCCCCGTCCTGGCGCCCCCACCCCGCCAGGTCACCCCACTGACCGGCGTCGACACCTTCGACGGAACGACCGTGAAACCGAAGTGGGAATGGAACCACCATCCGGACAACGGCAAGTGGTCCGTCAACAACGGCCCGACCTTGCGCACCGCGACGGTCACCAACGACCTGTACTGGGCCCGCAATACCCTCACCCACCGGATTCAGGGACCCACCTCCACCGCGACCATCCAGCTGGACTACGCGACGATGCGCGACGGCGACCGGGCCGGACTCGCCCTGCTGCGCGACTCCTCCACGTGGATCGGCATCAAACGAGACGGCGGCACAACGCGGGTAGTGATGGTCAACGGCTTGACCATGGCCAGCAACTGGAACACACCACCGGCACCGAAGTCGCGAGCGCCAACGTCACGGGCGGTCGCATCTGGCTGCGCGCGGCCGCCGACATCCGCCCCGGCGCCTCCCGTCCGGGAACCTTCTCCCACAGCACCGACGGCACCAACTTCACCCGCCTGGGGGCCCGCGTTCACCATGGGCAACACCTGGCAGTTCTTCATGGGCTACCGCTTCGCCCTTTCCAACTACGCCACGCAGACACTCGGCGGCTCCGTCCGCATCGCACGGTTCGCACTGACCACACCCCGAGCACAGCAACGTCCCTCCCCCGCATCTGACCAGCTACTCAGCCCCCGACCCGCAGCACCAGGAAGGACCACACCATGGCCAGTACCGCCGTCCACAGGCCAACGGCTCACCCAACCGCAGTGAGATCACCCGCCACCGGTACGAGACTCGCCCGGGCAACCTGGGTGCTGATCCTCATATTGGCGTTCGCCGTCCTTCCCGCCGCGGTGCATCCCACGGCGGCCAAGGCCGACAACCCGATCGTGCAGAACGTCTACACCGCCGACCCTGCCCCGCTGGTGTACAACGGGCGCGTCTACCTCTACACCGGGCACGACGAGGACGGCTCCACCTCCTCCTTCGTGATGAAGGACTGGCGGGTGTGGTCCTCCGCCGACATGGTCAACTGGACCGACCACGGCTCACCGCTCAGCCTGAACACCTTCAGCTGGGCGTCCGACAACGCGTGGGCGGGCCAGGCCGTCGAACGGGGCGGCAAGTTCTACTGGTACGTGCCGGTGACGGTCCGGGCGACCGGCCAATTCGCCATCGGCGTGGCGGTGTCGGACAGCCCCACCGGCCCGTTCCGGGACGCCCTCGGCCGCCCGCTGGTGGAGAACAGTGAGATCGACCCGACCGTCTTCATCGACGACAACGGCCAGGCCTACCTCTACTGGGGCAACCCCAACCTGTGGTACGTCAAGCTGAACGCGGACATGACGTCCTACTCAGGCAGCCCCACCAGGATTCCGCTCACCACCGAGGGCTTCGGAACCCGCACCGACAACCCCGACCGTCCCACGCTGTACGAAGAAGGGCCGTGGGTCTACAAACGGGGCGGTCTGTACTACATCGTATATGCGGCCAAGTGCTGCGCGGAGTTCATCGCCTACTCCACGGCACCCAGCCCGACCGGGCCGTGGACCTACCGTGGAACAGTCATGCCCGCCCAGGGCACCAGCTTCACCAACCACCCGGGCATCGTGGACTTTCAGGGCAACTCGTACTTCTTCTATCACAACGGCGCCCTCCCGGGCGGCGGTGGCTTCACCCGCTCGGTCGCAGTGGAGAAGTTCTCCTACAACGCTGACGGAACGATCCCGACGATCAACATGACGAACACCGGTACACCCCAGCTCGGTGCGCTTGACCCGTACGTACGCCAGGAGGCCGAGACGATCGCCTGGGGATCCGGGATCGAGACCGAACCGTCCAATGAAGGCGGAATGAACGTCGGCTGGATCGAAACCGGCGACTACACCAAGGTCAAGGGAGTGGCCTTCGGGGCCGGCGCCTCCTCCTTCGCCGCACGCGTCGCCTCGGCCACCAGCGGCGGCACCCTCGAAGTGCGCCTGGACGGTCCGAGCGGGTCGGTCGTGGGCCGGTGCGGTGTGCCGAACACCGGCGGCTGGCAGGCCTGGACCACGGTGACCTGCCCAGTGAGCGGCGCGACGGGAACCCATGACCTCTACCTGACGTTCAGCGGCGGCAGCGGCTACTTGTTCAATGTCGACTGGTGGCGGTTCACCCGCGCCGCGTAACCGCACCGCGTCGACTTGCTCCTCGCGCTGAAGCCCGAGGATTCCGGCCTTCCCGTTCGAAGGCTGTACCGGGACGCGGCACAGCCTTCGAACGGGAATCCGTGGTTTCCTGCTTCGTCGCGCTGTGCCGCGACGAGTCCTGGTCTGACCTGCGCTCCACAGGCTGTATCCGCCAGTCCGGCGGCCGTTTTCACGTTCTTCGCGGCGTTGTGGTCCCGGTCGTGGACCGCACGGCAGGCGGTGTTGGGCACTCACGCCCGAACGTGCCACCCAACAACTCCAGAGCAACCAACAACGACTTCTCGGCAGCACCGGACCCCACTAGCGATGCTCCTCCCGCCAGCCGCCGTCGACAGTTCCGTTCTCGGAGCCAGCACATACCAGCAATCACTGAACATGCCCACCACTCACCGCAGATGACACAACCTGATCACCGGACCTCCTACTGACAAAATCCCAGCTCACGCCCACTCGCCACGGCACCACACCCCAACTCACACACCCTCAGGACATTCATGCCGTCTGGCCTCTCCCCCACACCGGACTGAGCTTGGCGTTCAACCTCGGCCGGTCACCCGACGGGCTGATCTTGAGTCCTTCGTGGGAAAGCGGGACGGCCGTTCTTCACGCTTCGAGGTGTCGAGCAACGTCGCGTGAAGGAACGGCCGCTGGTGAAGAGTCTCGCTCCCGCAGGACCCGCCGACGCCGCGTTCGGCGTCCTGTCCCACTTTCGTGTCGAGTTCTACGACTGCTTGTACAGCCGTGCGGACACGCTCTTCGAGCTCAGCGACGCGGTGCTTTGCGCGGAGGGGCCGGTGAGGACACTGGTCGAGCTCTCGCTGGCGGCCGAGCATCGGCGCGGGCACGGCGCGCTCTACGCCGCGCTGGACCGCGGCTGGTGTGAGCCCGCCCGACTGCGACGGTTGCTTGCCGGCCTGCCCGTTCCCAGGGCCGCCGACGGGCGGATCGTGCTGGCCGTGGACGTGTCGAACTGGCTGCGGCCCAACGCCCCGACCAGCGCGGACCGCCTGTTCTGCCACGTCTACGGACGCAGAGGCGACCGAGGAGCGGACCAACTCGTGCCCGGTTGGCCCTACTCGTTCGTCGCGGCCCTGGAGACCGGCCGCACCTCCTGGGTCGCGATTCTGGACGCGGTCCGCCTGGGCCCGGACGATGACGCGACCACCGTCACCGCCGACCAACTTCGCCACACTGTCCTGCGGTTGACAAGCCCGGCCATTGACGTCCGGGTGATCTGGACATCCTGATCGTCATGGACTCCGGCTACGACATCGCCTACCTGACCCACGCGCTCGCCGACCTTCCCGTCGTGCTGGTCGGACGCCTGCGCTCGGACCGGATCATGCTCCGCGACCCCGGCCCGGCACGCTCCGGCCCCAAGGGCGGGCGCCCCCACAGACACGGCGGCGTCCTCACATTCAAGAAACCCGACACCTGGCACGAGCCCGACGTCACGACAGCCACGGACACCACCCACTACGGCACGGCCACCGCATCCGCCTGGGACCGGATACACCCCCGGCTCACCCACCGCGGCCCCTGGCTGGAGCACGCCAAGGAAGAACTCACCGTCCTGCACGGCACGTTGATCCGCCTGCAGGTCGAGCGCCTACCCGGCGACCGTGACCCGAAGCCGGTCTGGCTGTGGTGCTCGGCCACCGCCGCCACACCCGCCGACGTCGACCGCTGGTGGCAGTCCTACCTCCGCCGCTTCGACCTGGAACACACCTTCCGGCTGATGAAGCAGACCCTGGGCTGGACCGCCCCGAAGGTCAGGAAACCCGACACTGCCGACCTCTGGACCTGGCTGATCGTCGCGGCCCACACCCAGCTCCGCCTCGCCCGGCCCCTCACCGAGGACCTCCGCCGCCCCTGGGAACGCCCCGCGGAACCACGCCGCCTCACCCCCGCCCGAGTCCGCCGAGGGTTTCGCAACGTCCGCGCGACAGCGGCCCGACCAGCAGCCGCACCAAAGCCCTCCCGGCCAGGCCCGGGACGGCCACCTGGTTCGAAAAACAAGCAGCGCGCCAGACGCCATGACGTCGGCAAGACCGTCAAACGCGCCGAGTCGATCAAGGAACACCAAGCCCAGCAAGGTTAAACGCCAAGGAGAAGCCGTATCTCAACCGATCATGGAGCGTGCAAGTCGAACAGGTTTCCCGCCGGGGTGATCTTCTGGCTGTCGGCGCATGAGGGCAGGGCCCCTTGGTAGCTCGGAGGTGCGAACCGAACCGAGCAGTACCAGGAGGCCCTGTTGTCGCAGTTGTACGCGCTCACGCCCGCTGTTCTCAACTCGGGTGCCCGATCGTGTGATTGCCTCGCGCACGTGTGCGGGAATGCGGCCGATAACCCGGACCGGGTGCGCCGGTATCCGTCGGACATGACGGACGCAGAGTGGGCGGCCATCCGGCCGTTGCTGCCGGTGCCGGCCTGGCTTCAGGGGCGGGGCGGACAGCCCGAGGGCTACTGCCACCGCCAGAATGCTGGACCAATGCCACGAAGTTAAGGCCCCGTTGGCGGTGTCAAGGCATCAGGGAGAGTGATCTTGTACGTGCTCGGCGCGGTGCGGATGAGTCGGCCGTTGCGGGCCCAATAGCAGAGTTGCGCGGTGAGGCTGCTGAGGGGGCGCCCCGAGGTGGGGAGCCCGAGATGCCGCGCGATGTCCCGGGTGTGCATGGCCTGGTTGGAGTTCTCGGCCAAGAGGCGTACGTCGTTGCCCGCGAACGTCAGGAACACCAGGACCTGCGTCACGCCACCGGCTAGCGCTGCAGTGTCAGCACGCCCGGCCGGTACGGCAGGAGGCCGTAGTCCATGCCGTCGGTGCTGGGGTCGCGCCCCTGGTAGAGGAACTGCAGGTTGCAGGGGTCAATGGTCTTGGTCTGGTCGGGGTTGGTGCGAACCAGATCGCCGTGGCTGATGTCGTTGGTCCAGGCCGCGCCGCTGTTGGCCTTGCCGGCGAAGGGGTTGGTCACGGTGTCGGCCTGCGGTGTCCAGGTGCCGCCGAGGCTGGTGGCCGTGAACGAGCGGAAGTAGCGACCATACCCTGTATAATTCTGGGCCTCGACGATCATGAGGTACTGGTTCTGACCCTGGACCTTGTAGACCTCAACCGCCTCGAACAGGTTGAGCGGCGTGTCGCTCATGATCTTCGTGAACGAACCGAAGGTGCCCGGGAAGTTGCCGATGGGCATGCTGGCGCGGTAGATGCCGCCCTCATCGTCGGCGAAGAACATGTACATGTTCGTGTCGTCACCGATGAGGGTCACGTCGAGGGGGCCCCCCTTCGGGAGGGTGCCTGTGAAGAGTTCCTGCTGCGGGCCCCAGCCGTTGGGGTTGGTGGGGTCGCTCGAGGTGCGGTAGGAGAAGCTGTATGGCCAACCCCCGTTGTAGGCGAGCACCCAGAGGTTCTTCGGGGCGAAGTAGAACAGCGTCGGCGCGATGCCATCGAAGGGAATCGTGTTCTGGGTGGCGGTGGCCATGTCGGACCAGTTCGTGAAGGGGCTGAAGGTCGTCAATCCCCAGCGCCCATCGTCACCGGCGAGGGTGTTGTGCGTCGTGGCATAGACGACATGCTTGCCGTTGGAGACGACGCTGGTGAAGTCCTTGAGTGAGGCCCACCCCGACTTCGGCTCCGCCAGCGGACCCGACGAGGTCCACCGGTAGGTCGACGGAAGAGCACACGCGTTGCTCGTCCCGGACAGGCCGGTCCACTTCTGGTTGGTGCCGCCGTGGCAGTCCCAGATGTGCACGTTCGCGCCGTCGGTCTGGCTGAAGCCCGACACATCGAGACACCGGCCGGAATCAACACCGCGCACGTCGCTGGCGGTGGCCGCCTGAGCCGGGCCGGCGACGAGCAGCGCCGCCAACGCGGCCAGGGCCGCAACCGCGGCGGCGAGCACCGCCGACGGATGTCTGCGGCTGAAACTGTGTCTGCGCATAAGGACCTCGTCATCCTTGAGCAAGCGACTCCGGTCTTCCCCGTCAGAGGCTGTACGGATGCCGGTGTGGTACGACCCCGACTGTCCGATATACCGAACAAGGGTCGAAGAGTCGAGCAATTGGATGATTAAGGTTCCGGTGATCAACGTCAATACCTCTCGCACAATTCGCAAGCAGAAACGTTCGCAGGCTGAAACCAGGCGGCTTCAAGTCCCGTGGTTGTACCGGTCTTCGGCGTGAGGGGCAGGTAGCAGTGCGCGGGCTTGGTGATCATTACGGACCCCGACCAGGCCGCTCACCTGAGCCTCTGGCTCGGCTCGGCGCCCGACCCGCGCTCGCGGCGGGGCCGGTGGCACTCAGGAACACCGCACCGGCAGCGGTCCCGGCACCGGTGGAGCACGGCTTCACCCACCTCAAGAACTGGCGCGGGCTCGGCAAGGTCCGCACCGACCCGACGTGGGCGACCGCCCTGGTGAGGACCCTGCTCGTCCTCACAAACCGCGACGTTTCCCAGTGACCGACGATCTTCACCGAAGTCATCCACCCACGACCAGGCCGACGCGCCCACCGCCGAGGAGACCGACTGGATGCCGATCGTCGAGTGGTACGACGAGCTGGTGCGCCTGACCGACAGCCCGGCCGTCCGGCTCAACCGCGCGGTGGCCGTCGGCCAGGCCGACGGACCACGCGCCGGCCTGGCGGCGCTCGCGGCGCTGGACGGCTCCTCCCCAAGCTCTTCGAGCAGGGGATACCCCATACCCCGCCACGCCGCGGTGGCGGCGTACCTCCACGAGCGCGACGGCGACCTGGCGACGGCGGCTCGGCTGTACCCCGAGGCGGCCCACAAGGCACCCAACCTCGCCGAGCGCGACCACCTGACACCTCAGGCCCCCCGGCTCAACGCCCGCCTGCCAAGGGTGTTCTCCTGGGCGTGGTGATGCGGCGTGGCCGGGTCGTCGGGTGCTCCGGCCACCACGCTCCGGCCACCACGCTCCGGCCGGCCGGTGCGGCCTGGGCCGCGCCGCCGCCCGTCGCGTTGGCGGCGGCCGCCGTCTGTCTTTTCCTGTGCTTCCTGTGCGGCTTCAGCCGCTCGGCCGCCGCGGGGCGGTGTGCGGCCGGAAGCATGTGATGGTTCGCGCCGTCGAGGTGGAAAGGGAGCCCGGGCGGGGCACCGGGGCCGGTGAGACGGTGCGACCGCGTCGCGGCTAAAAAAACGATTGAGATGGCAACCTTTCCGCTCCGAGTGGCCACTTAGGGGTGTACCGACGAGGGCGAGCCGTGGTCAGCGGCGTTACGCCCTCTGTGTTAACACCCTGATCGGAGCATCACGTGTCATCAGACAACCCGAGATCCGCCGAGCAGCCGATGCCTCGGGGTCGCACGCCCCGCCGCCGTAGCCGGATGCTCCGGCATTGTGTCGTGGGGGCGGTGGCGGTGCTCGCCGCCTCGGTCGGCGTCGGCGCCCTGGCGCCCAGCGCGGGCGCAGCGCCGACCGTCCGCATCCGTGTGGATGCCCGTACCTCCTTGGGCACGGTGCCCAGCAGTGGTGTCGGCCTCAACACGGGCTTCGGCGACGAGCACATGGGGGACGCCAAGGTGACATCGCTGATGAAGGCGGCGGGAGTTCGGCAGCTGCGCTATCCCGGCGGCTCTGGCGCGGATGACTACCACTGGAAGACCCATACCTCCGGCGACGGCAAGGGCTGGATCCCCTCCAACACCGACTTCGACCACTTCATGGCCACCGCGAAGAGGGTCGGCGCCCAGCCGATCCTGACCGCGAACTACGGTTCCGGCACCCCTCAGGAGGCCGCCGACTGGGTCAAGTACTCCAACGTCGACAAGGGCTACGGCGTGAAGTACTGGGAGATCGGCAACGAGGTCTACGGCAACGGGCACTACGGCAACGGCAAGGGCTGGGAAATCGACAATCACGCCGACAAGAGCCCGAGGGAGTACGGGAAGAACCTGGTCGCCTACTCGAAGGCGATGAAGGCCGTGGACCCGACGGTGAAGATCGGAGCGGTGCTCACCACCCCCGGCGGCTGGCCGGATAAGGAGAAGGCTCCCGGTGACACCGCCGACTGGAACAACACGGTGCTCTCCATCGCGGGAAGCTCGATCGACTTCGTCATCGTCCACTGGTATCCGGGCGGCACCACCACGGCCGACCTGCTGAACACCCCCTCCCGGATCGCCGGTACCACGTCCGAGCTGCGCTCGCTGATCGCTAAGTACGCGGGCTCGCGCGCCGCTTCGGTGGAGATCGCGGTCACCGAGACCGACGGCGTCGGCTCGCCCGCCTTGACCAGCCAGGCCGCGGCCCTGTTCGCGCCGGACACCTACATGACCTGGTTCGAGCAAGGCGCCACCCACGTGGACTGGTGGAACCTGCACAACGGCACGGACCAAGCACCCACCACCGTCAACGGCCAGACCGACTACCAGGACGGGGGCATTCTCTCCGCCGGCACCTGCGCCGGGGGGAAGTGCCAACCGCCGCGCGACACAACCTTCCCCACCTACTGGGGCATCCGCTCGCTGACCGCACTGGCGAAGCCTGGCGACACCATCGTCAAGTCGTCCTCGGGCAACTCGTCGGTCACTGTGCACGCGGTGCGGAACAGCACCGGCGGTCTGAACGTCATGCTGACCAACAAGAGCCCGCAGAACGCGGCGCAGGTGTCGCTCTCGTACGCCGGATTCACCCCGGCCGCAGGGGCGGTCACGACCGTTTCGTACGCCAAGGGAGGCACCGCCCTGGCGACGGCGAAGCGGGGCACGGCGGTCGCACAGACGCTGCCGCCGTACTCGATCACGACTCTTCAGATGAAGCCCGCGTCGGGGACTGCCATAGCTGACAAGCCGACGCCCGCCCCCACACCGACCGCCCCCTCGCCGGTTGTCTCCTCCTCCGGCACGATCGGCACCCGTGCGCAGGGGGGGATCGGCGCACCCGTCGGCCAGGCGAGCCCGAGCAGCGCGTCCGGCGACCTGGCTTCCACCGGGGCGAGCAACGCTGTTGTCACGTACAGCGCCTTCGGTGGCCTGCTGGTCATCGTTGCCGGCGGCGTGCTGCTGCTTCGCGGACGTCGCCGCAGGGGTTTGCACGGGAAGTGAGACCGCGTGAGTGACTGACGGCCCGGCAGCAACGCCACCCACCCGTGGCGTGCGCGCCGGGCCGTCGGCCTCCGCGCCGGCGTCGGCGGTCAGGAAACAAACAAGGCCCGGGTCGTTGACCTGGACCTGGCTTGCCTCGGCACCGGTCCCGACCCGGAACGCGGCCCACGGGCCGCGTTCCGGGCCACCGCGGAATCGCCGCGCGAGGACTTCGCGATGAACTACGTCCAGGTCATCCAGGTCGTCCAGTCCGGCATGGCCGCCATCGGCACCACGCTCCGCGTCGGGATCGACCTCCAGGCCGCCCAGGGCGAACAGCTTCCGCCGCTCGCCTGACGACGGCGGAGACGGCTCGGCCCCCTGCCTCACTCGGGAACAGGGGGCCGGGCCGTCTGTGGCCTGTGCCTCCTGGTGGCTGAGCAGGATGTCGACACCGTCCTGGCTGCCGTACAGCGTGATATCGGGAGGAGTCCGGCGGCTGCGGCGGGCCGGTCGACGTCAAGCCGCGCGGCATCGCCTCCCGCGGTACCGGCGGCCGCGCCGACACTCGGAAGTTGCCGCCAGGGCGCGGTCCAGCCCAGAACCCGCCGTCCAGGCGAAGGCAGCGTGACGTGAACCGGTCCGGCCACGCCGCGTCGCGACCGGGCCGCTACCCCGATATCCGGGGCACGCAAGGCCTGGATGAACCAGTCCAGTACCGGTGCCAGGTTTTCCGGGGGCGACCAGCTGTTGATCACTGCGAGCAGCTGAAGGTACCGCTCCCGGTCAGGGTTGTTCGCGGACCTCGTGCCCGGTGGGCAGCTGGCCCAGACCTGGCCTCGCAGGTTGTCCAGCGGCACGTACTCCAGCTGGGCGAGCGGGTGCCGGTCGGGCACGGCCAGCAGGGCGTTCTCGTGGACCAGGCTCGTGGTGCGGATGCCCGGTGGGACGCGGGCGGGCCAGTCCACAGGATTTGACAATGCCTCGCTTTTTTGGCGGGGCTGGGCCGTCTCTGGGCCAAATCGCCAGGGCATGGTGGACGACGTCATCGACTTGATCCACCAGGCCGACCAGCCGGGCACCAGCGGCGTTCGGCCACGACTTCCTCGAATGCGGGATCGTCATCGCATCCTGCCGGACTGCGCACGGATGTCAGGTACGGATCAGTGCACGCTTACCCGTTACGCCGCCATGCGCCCGCGGGGGAAAGCCACGAAAGGGAGGAACCCCGACCGACGCGCGACTGGGGTTCCTCAAGGTGGTGAGTATCGGTCAGCAGGTGGAGTCGCCCACGCGGTGAACAGCTCGTCCACGCGTCGGCGGACCGCACCCCATCGCGATCATCGTGGATCAGGCGGGTCAGCGCTGCAGGGTGAGCAGGCCCGGCCGGTACGGCAGTTTCAGGTAGTCGGGTTCCTGTGTGTTGGTGGGGAGGCCCTGGTAAAGGAACTGCAGGTTGCAGGGATCGATGGTCATGGTCTGGTCGGGGTTGTTGCGGACCAGGTCACCGTGACTGACGCCCTGGGCCCAGGTGGAACCGCTGTTGGCCTGGCCCGCGAAGGGGCTGCTCTCGCTGCCGGCCTGGACGGTCCACGGACCGTTCAGGCTGGAGGCGGTGAACGAGCGGAAGTAGCGGTTCGTCCCCTGCGCCTCAACGATCATGAGGTACTGGTTCTGGCCCTGGACCTTGTAGACCTGCGGCGCCTCGAACAGAAGGTCCCTCGTGTCGCTCATGACCGTCGTGTACGAGGAGCCGAAGTTGCCCGGGAAGTTCCCGATCGGCATGCTCGCCTGGTAGATCTTGCCGTTGTCAGCGGCGAAGAACAGGTACATGTTCTGGTCGTCGGCGATCATGGTCGGGTCGATCGGGGCGTTCTTCTGGTTCGGCCCGGGGCCGTCGGGGAGGCTGCCGGTGAACAGCGGCTGCCGGGCGGACCAGCCGTTGGGGTTGGTGGGGTCGCTGGACGTGCGGTAGTAGAGCGGCCACTGACCCCACTGGTCCACCAGCACCCAGACGTTCTTGGGCGCGAAGTAGAACAGTTGGGGCGCCACCGCGGCGTCGTTCATCTGGGTCTGACCGGCCGTCGCCATGTCCGACCAGTTCGTGAAGGGACTGAACCCCGTCGAGCCCCACGACGTTCCGTTGGAGGTGGTCGCGTAGACCAGGTGCTTGCCGTTGTACGTGGTGGTGGTGAAGTCCTTCAGCGCGACCTGCCCGTTCGCCGGCTCCGCCAGCGGACCCGACGAGGTCCACCGGTAGGTCGACGGAAGAGCACACGCGTTGCTCGCCCCGGACAGGCCGGTCCACTTCTGGTTGGTGCCGCCGTGGCACGACCAGATCTGCACCCCCGTGCCGTTGGCCTTACCCCAGCCCGCGACCTCCAGGCACAGCCCGGACCGCACGCCGACGACCGTGCCGTCGGGGTTCACCCGCCACTGCTGGTTGTCACTGCCGTTGCACGTCCAGATCTGCACCGGGGTCCCGGACGTGGTGGCGCCGCCCCGGACATCCAGGCACTTGTTGCCGTACACCGTCAGCCGGTTGCTGTCCGTCAACGTCCACTGCTGGTTGGTTCCACCGTGGCAGTCCCAGATCTGCACGTTCGCGCCGTCGGTCTGGCTGACGCCCGACACATCGAGACACCGGCCGGAATCAACACCGCGCACGTCGCTGGCGGTGGCCGCCTGAGCCGGGCCGGCGACGAGCAGCGCCGCCAACGCGGCCAGGGCCGCAACCGCGGCGGCGAGCACCGCCGACGGATGTCTGCGGCTGAAACTGTGTCTGCGCATAAGGACCTCGTCATCCTTGAGCAAGCGACTCCGGTCTTCCCCGTCAGAGGCTGCACGGATGCCGGTGCGGTACGACCCCGACTGTCCGATATACCGAACAAGGGTCGAAGAGTCGAGCAATTGGATGATTAAGGTTCCGGTGATCAACGTCAATGCTTCTCGCAAAATCCGCGGGCAGAAACGTTCGAAGGCTGAAACCAGGCGGCTTCAAGTCCCGTGGTTGTACCGGTCTTCGGCGTGAGGGGCAGGTAGCAGTGCGCGGGCTTGGTGATCATTACGGACCCCGACCAGGCCGCTCACCTGAGCCTCTGGCTCGGCTCGGCGCCCGACCCGCGCTCGCGGCGGGGCCGGTGGCACTCAGGAACACCGCACCGGCAGCGGTCCCGGCACCGGTGGAGCACGGCTTCACCCACCTCAAGAACTGGCGCGGGCTCGGCAAGGTCCGCACCGACCCGACGTGGACGACCGCCCTGGTGAGGACCCTGCTCGTCCTCACAAACCGCGACGTTACCCAGTGACCGACGATCTTCACCGAAGTCATCCACCCACGACCAGTACGAGCATCCCGAACCCCGCACACACCAGACCCGTGACCAGCAACTTCACGATGCACAGTGCTCAGTGCAGAAGAGCCCATTCGTGTCTGCCCGCCTGCAGTTGCAGACGGCCCGCGAGGCGCAGTTCCGGCACGACGCGATGGCCGTGCAACGCATCGTGCGCACCACGCTGTTCGACTGAGGGCCGGACTGCATCGGATGGTCAGGGCGTGCTCAACTCGAAGCGTTCCACCAGCACTTCGCCGCCGAGGGCCTGGGTGGCGTGGTTGAAGACGGCGAAGCGGTAGCCCATGAAGAACTCCCACGCGTTGTTCATGGTGAAGGCCGGGCCGAGCGGGGTGAAGGTGGTGCCGTCGGTGCTGTAGGAGAACGTCGCCTGGCGGCCCGGCCCCGGGCTGATGTCGGCGGCGGCGCGCAGCCAGACGCGGCTGCCGGACGCGGGGAGGTCGGCGCCGGCCTGCTCGGTGCCGGTGCCGCTGGTGTTCCAGGCGGCGTCCATGGTCAGGCCGTCGAACATCACCAGCCTGCTGACGCCGTCCTGCCGCGTGACGCCGATCCAGGCGGAGGAGTCCCCCAGCATCGCCAGCCCGGACCCGTCGAAATGGGCCTCGAACTAGGCCGCTTACCTGGGGGTTCGCCGGACGTTGGGGCAGCCGTCGTCTGATCATGTGCTCCGACCAAGGTGCACTGATCAAGACGAAGGCCGCGAAGGTGGGTCTGCTGCCTGATGCCGGTCCCGGGGAAGCGTTCGCGCAGGCGTCACGCTTCCCCGGGAGGACTTATTCGACTGCACGTAGGCGCACTCGACAAGCGCCACCGGGGCCGGCTCGCCCCGCGATGCCCCCGCCAATGACGGGGGCGTCTGCCTGGGCCCCGGCCTTCACAGGTCGGCCGACACCACCGTGCGTGGAGCGCTGTGGCCCTCCGGTGGGGTTACGGTCACCGTCGTGTCCGTCGCCTCGCGCGTCACCTGGTAAGCGGCGGCAGGGCGGCCGGCGTGGTCGGGGACAGTGACCGTCACCTGGTGTGCGTCGGGGGTGACGAGCAGGGCGAGGTCGTCGAGCCAGTCCCCGTCGGGTCGCTGTGTGTCGGAGCCGAGCGGGATGACCGCTCCTGGGCGGACGTACAGGGGCAGGCTGTCGAATCCGTGCCTCTCGCGGCGCCAGACCGGGCCCTGGACGTGTTCGCCGGTCAGGAGGTGGGTCCAGGTGCCCTCGGGCAGGTAGTACTCGACGACGCCGTCGGCCGAGAAGACGGGGGCGACGAGCAGGTCGGGACCGAGCATGTACTGCCGGTCCAGGCCGCGGGCGGTGGGGTCCTCGGGGAACTCGAGGAGCATGGGCCGCATCAGCGGCACGCCGGTGTGGTGTGCTTCGGCCGCAGAGCCGTACAGATAGGGCATGAGTCGGTGCTTGAGCCGCGTGAACTGCCGTGTCACGTCGACGGCTTCGTCACCGAACTCCCACGGCACCCGGTAGGAGCTGGAGCCGTGCAGACGGCTGTGGGAGGAGAGCAGGCCGAAGGCGAGCCAGCGCTTGAAGACCGCCGGGTCCGGGGTGCCCTCGAAGCCGCCGATGTCGTGCGACCAGAAGCCGAATCCCGACAACGACAGTGACAGACCACCGCGCAGCGACTCTGCCATCGCACCGAACGACGACCAGCAGTCGCCGCCCCAGTGCACCGGGTACTGCTGGCCGCCCGCCGTCGCCGAGCGCGCGAACAGGACGGCCTCGCCCGCGCCGCGTTCCTTTTCCAGGAGCTCGAAGACGGTGCGGTTGTACAGGTGCGTGTAGTAGTTGTGCATGCGCTCCGGGTCGGAGCCGTCGTGCCACACCACGTCGGTGGGGATGCGCTCGCCGAAGTCGGTCTTGAAGCAGTCGACGCCCTGGTCGAGCAGCACCTTCAGCTTCGACTGGAACCAGGCGCAGGCCTCGGGGTTCGTGAAGTCGACGAGCGCCATGCCCGCCTGCCACAGGTCCCACTGCCAGATGTCGCCGTTCGCCCGCTTCACCAGATACCCCGCGGCGGCGGCCTCGTCGAACAGGGCGGACTTCTGTGCAATGTACGGGTTGATCCACACGGAGAGCTTCAGTCCCCGTCCCTTGAGCCGGGCCAGCATGCCCTCGGGGTCGGGGAAGACATCCGGATCCCACTCGAAGTCCGACCACTGGTACTCGCGCATCCAGAAGCAGTCGAAGTGGAAGACGCTCAGCGGGATGTCCCGCTCGGCCATGCCGTCGACGAACGACGTCACCGTCTCCTCGTCGTACTGCGTGGTGAAAGACGTGGTGAGCCACAGTCCGAACGACCACGCCGGCGGCAGCGCCGGGCGGCCGGTGAGCGCGGTGTAGCGCCGCAGGACGTCTTTCGGCGTCGGGCCCGCGACGACGTAGTACTCCAGCGTCTGGTCCTCGACGCTGAACTGCATCTGGCCGACCGACTCCGAGCCGATCTCGTAGCTCACCTTGCCGGGGTGGTTGACGAACACGCCGTATGCTCCGGCGGGGGAGACGTGCAGGCTGAACGGGACGTTCTTGTAGGCCTGTTCGCTGCTCGTGCCGCCGTCGGCCTGCCACATGTCCACGACCTGGCCGTTCTTGACGAACGGCGTGAAGTGTTCGCCCAGACCGTAGACCTGTTCGCCCACGCCCAGCGCCAACCGCCCGGCCATGTGGTGCGCACCGTCGCCGGTGGTGAAGAAGGCCGTGCCCTTGCGGCCCGCCGATGTCATCTCCCGGCCGTCCGCGTCACGGAACGACAGCGCCCAGGGTGCGGCTTGGCCCAGGCGTGCGGTGAGGGGGCCACTGGTCAGCTCGATCATGTCGCCGTCGCGGTGCACCTGGCCGACCCCGGTGTCGGCGCCCGGCAGGCCGAAGTCCGGGCCGGGGTGGAGCTTGCCCGCCAGGTGTGTGGCGCGGACGCCGATGATGCCTTCGGCGGGGGAGAAGCAGTCGACGGTCAGCAGGGGGGAGTTGAGGGTGTCGCCGCGGCGCTCGACGCGCTTGGTCGCGGCGTGGGCGGTGAAGCGGTCGGCGTCGGCTCGGACACTGCGGACCTCGGTCGCGTACGAGGCCTCGACCCCGTCGCGCATGAGCCAGAAGCCGTCGGTGAACTTCATGATCTACCTCAGGGTGGTGCGGGGTGGCGGTTCGGGTCGCAGGAGCCGTCGGACTTCCCCTGCCGATGACGACGCTGGTCGGTGGCGTGGAGCCCCTCAACTGGCTTGCAATCTTGAAGGGGAAGTAGCTGTGCGTGCCATTTGATCGTACAGAAAACAAAACGGCAAGGACCCTTCTTCGGCGTGATCGCGGAAGCGCTTCGATTCTCAACAGCGCCAGGTAGCCACGCTTTTGCGAGACGTGACGTTTGCTCCAGGGTCTAGCGTCGAAGCGCTTGGTGGCATATTAGTCATGTCAGAAAACAAACTCGCAGCAAAGGGCCGCACCATGTCCGACCGCTTCACTCCCACCCCCGAAGACACGTTCACGTTCGGTCTGTGGACCGTCGGCTGGCGGGGCAACGACCCCTTCGGCGACGCCACCCGCCCCGCGCTGGACCCCGTCGACTCCGTACGCCGGCTTGCCGAACTCGGTGCGTACGGCGTGACGTTCCATGACGATGACCTGGTCCCCTTCGGTTCCTCCGACGCCGAGCGCGAGGCCATCGTCAAGCGGTTTCGCGCCGCCCTCGATGAGACCGGGCTCGCGGTGCCGATGGCCACCACGAACCTGTTCACCCACCCCGTCTTCAAGGACGGCGGCTTCACCGCCAACGACCGCGACGTACGCCGCTTCGCGCTGCGCAAGACCATCCGCAACATCGACCTCGCTGTGGAACTAGGGCGTGTTTCGAAAGTCCCGTCTGCCCGGCGGCGTCTGGCACGCACGCTCGCCGCGTTGTCGGGATCACCCCGATACAACCAGTATCGG